>WRJJ01000039.1 GCA_009778575.1 Methanomassiliicoccaceae archaeon | reverse complement strand
CAGTTTCTTCCTGCAGCTGCCGATCTCCGTCATTGCGTTCACTGTGTGTTGCTAATAAAAAATAGATATATCAAGTTTGACCGATGACGCACCTTTTCTTTTTCCTGCATTTTCGTTTAATATCTTGTACGGCGTTTGGTCTCTCATGCACGCCCTGATACCCGATGATCTCGTAAGCAAACTCAACCAGCTGCAGCAAAGGATACTCGCGGAGGGGCTGCCCGTTCTGATAATCTTTGAGGGCAGCAGCGGAAGGGTCATCGGCCGCGTCAACAATGAACTGATAAGATGCTTGGAACCGCGCGGGGTGATCTACAACCACTTCGACCCTGCCGATCCCGCATGCCCGAGAACGATACTGGACTTCCTTCAGCAAACCCCCGGAAAGGGACAGATAGGCCTGTGCGACAGATCATGGTACTCCCAGATGATCGAAAGGTCCGAGAAGGACGGAGAGGACGAAGCGCTTGACGGGATGCTTGACGATATAAATGATTTTGAAAGATATCTTGTTCAGAACGGCGTCCTTTTGATAAAGGTACTACTCAGAGCGACGGAATCCGCCGTAAAGAGATACGGCCCCCTTTACGGTCCGAGCGTGCCGAGGAGGTCATTCCTCTCAATGGACCATATCGATCCCGCAAAGTACAGGGAGGTCATGTTCGACCGCGTATACGAAAGAACGGACACGGAGTATGCTCCATGGAGCATGGTGACGGTAAGGGCCGTCGAAGAGACCGTGCTCGAAACAGCCGAGACCATCATAACCGCTATCGAAGACGGACTGAAGGCCGAGCCCTCACCGCATCTTCCGGCGAAGATCGAAAGCGTGTATCCCAACCCACGCAAGAACAAAGAACGGGGTGAAGAACCCTCCTCTTATGAAGATGTTCTGAATCAGCTCTCCGAAGAGCTCGGGGAACTTCAGATGGAACTCTCGGTAAGCGGCCGCTCGATGGTGGTCTGCTTCGAAGGATGGGACGCCGCCGGGAAAGGATCGTGCATAAAACACCTCTGCCATGCTCTGAACCCAAGAGGCTACGAAGTATTCCAGACCAAGGCCCCCACGGAAGAGGAAGCGAAACACACATACCTGTGGAGGTTCAGCAAAAGCGTTCCCCGAAGGGGGCGCATCACCGTCTATGACCGCACTTGGTACGGAAGGATGATGGTTGAGCACATCGAAGGCTTCTGTTCCGAGGAAGAGTACAGAAGGTCACCTTTGGAGATCAACGCCTTTGAGCGGATAATGGTCAGCAACGGCACCATCCTGCTGAAATTCTGGCTGGACATCACTCCGGACGAACAATTGGCAAGATTCAAGAAAAGGACCAAGGACCCGCTGAAAAAATGGAAGATCACGGAGGAGGACTGGCGCAACCGCGAAAGATGGGACGATTATGATGCGCATGTGGATGTGATGATAGGTTCCACTAACACCGAATATGCTCCGTGGACCGTTGTCTGGTCCGATAATAAAAAGTATTCCAGAGTGAAGGTGTTGAAGGCAGTTGTCGAGGTTCTGAGGAGAGAGTTGGGCAAGCAGCCGCTATAATACGTCAATTGACGTTTGATATATTCGTCATTATTAAATAATGTAACACTATCCCACAACAATGGCAGATGAGTTCAAGGAGAAAATTGCAGGGGAAATCACCCTCTCCTCCGAACCCGGAAAAACCATCCGCAAATGGAGGGAGGAATTCAAACTTTCTCAGCACCAGCTTGCGGATGCCATGGGCATATCGCATTCTGTGATAAGCGACTACGAGTCCGGGCGCAGAAAATCGCCCGGGGTCGCCGTCATCAGAAAGATGGTGGACGCCTTCATAATGCTTGATAAGGGGAACGGTTCCCCGGTGGCCTCGCGCTACCTGCCCGAAATGAAACTTGAATGCATCATTGCGATGGACGAATTCACAGGGGGGATCGATGAGCAGAAGTTCATTGAGGCTATCTGGGGAAAGAATCTGAACACGGAGAAGATGCCCTCAAAGAGGATCTACGGATACACCATAGTGGATTCTCTTAAGGCCATCCTCAGCCTGGGTTCGGAAGACTACCTGAAAATATATGGATGGAGTATCGAAAGGGCGCTTATTTTCACTAACGTGCACTTTGGACGCTCCCCCATGGTCGCCATCAGGGCGCACCCGCTCACACCGGCGATGGTGGTGTACCAGCAGCCGGAGAAGACCGACCCGCTTGCGATCAAGCTGGCAAAGCTTGAGGGCATCCCTCTGGTCGTGACCAAGCTCACCGTGGAAGAGTTAGTGGAAAAGATGAATGCTTTGAAGGAAGGGAATTAAATGGATGTAGGAATAGTAAGTTATGGCGCGTACATTCCCCGCTACAGGATAAAACCTGAGGAGATCGGAAGGATCTGGGGAGTGGACGGCAAAGGAATGGGGAAAGGACTGATGATCTATCAGAAGTCCGTTCCCGGCATTGACGAAGATGTGATAACGATCTCAACGGAGGCCGCGAGATATATGATGGCCAGGGTCCCGGGCGTCAACCCGCAGGACATCGGCGCATTGTATGTGGGTTCGGAATCCCACCCCTATGCGGTCAAACCGACCTCAACGGTGGTGTCGGAGGCCATTGAGGCCACACCCAACCTTACGGCCGCCGACCTGGAATTCGCCTGTAAGGCGGGAACGGCGGGAATGCAGATGTGCATGGGAATGGTCGCATCCGGAATGATAAAGTACGGCGTGGCCATCGGCGCGGACACCGCCCAGGGGGCACCCGGGGATGCGTTGGAGTTCTCCGCCTCTGCGGGAGGGGCCGCATTCCTGATCGGAAGCGAGAAGATCATCGCCAAGATCAACAAGACGCTCAGTTTCACCACGGACACACCCGACTTCTGGAGAAGGGAAGGGCAGCCGTACCCTCTGCACGGAGGAAGGTTCACGGGGGACCCCGCATACTTCAAGCACATAACATCCGCGGCGAAGATGCTTCTCAAAGAGATGGGTACCACGCCTAAGGATTACAAATACGCCATATTCCACCAGCCGAACGGAAAGTTCCCCACCAGAGTGGCAGGAATGGTCGGCTTCGAGCAGGAACAGATAGAGACCGGCCTTCTGACGCCCAACATCGGGAACACCTACAGCGGGTCAGTCCCGTTGGGCCTGTCCGCAGTCCTTGACAAAGCGGAGCCCGGAGACAGGATATTCATCACATCATACGGTTCCGGTGCAGGAAGCGACGCTTTCGACATAACCGTCACGGATGAGATAAAGAACTACCAGAGAAAGAACGCTCCCACAGTGGAGAAGGTCATGGAGAACCCGATCTACGTCGATTACGGACTGTACACCAAGTACAGAGGGATGATCGTCATGCCGGAGGGATGATATGAGGGAAGTAGCAATCATTGGAGTAGGAGCGACAAAGTTCGGCGAACTTTGGGACAGCTCATTCAGGAGCATCGGTATAGAGGCGGGAATGAAAGCGATCGCGGATGCGAACCTTTCCGGCAGCGAGATAGACGGGCTTTTCATAGGCAACATGTCGGCCGGCCGCTTCATCAATCAGAAGCACATCGACGCGCTGATAGCGGATTATTCGGGAATGGCCACCAACAACATTCCCGCGACGAGGGTCGAGGCCGGAGGGGCATCCGGAGGAGTGGCGTTCGGACAGGCGGTCATGGCCGTCGCATCGGGCATGCACAACACCGTGCTTGTCGGAGGCGCGGAGAAAATGACGGACCAGGACGACACATCCATCAACACCGCGATGGATGCCACCGCAGATGCGGAATGGGAAGCGGGAATGGGACTCACTCTCGCATCATTATATGCGATGATCGCAAGAAGGATGATGCATGAAGGTACGGCCACCCGTGAGGAGATAGCCTCGGTCGCAGTCAACAGCCACTTCCACGGCGCTCTCAACCCGGGCGCACAGTTCAGAAAAGAGGTGCCGCTGGAGACCGTTCTGAGATCGGGTCCCGTCGCGGACCCGCTGGGAATGTTCGACTGCGCACCCATCACCGACGGGGCCGCAGCGGTAGTGCTGTGCCCCCTCGAGGAAGCGAAGAAGCACACCGACAGTTACGTGAAAGTGTCCGCCTTTGCACAGGGCAGCGATACTCTGGCACTGTCGCAGAGGGCCAACATCACATCGTTCGGGGCCTCCTCCGCCGCCGCAAAGAGGGCATACGAGATGGCGGGCATAACCGCATCGGACATATCGGTCGCGGAGATACATGATGACTTCAGCGTATCGGGCATCCTCGCCCTTCAGGACCTCGGGTTCTACAAGAAGGGAGAGGCGGGCAAAGCGTTCCTCAGCGGCGAGACAAGAGTGGGGGCCGGAAAGGTCGCCGTGAACACATCGGGCGGCCTTAAGGCCAGAGGCTACCCCATAGGGGCGGCGGGCGTGGCGCAGATCGTGGAGATAGCAGAGCAACTGAGAGGCAAAGCGGACAAGAGGCAGGTCGCCAACGCGAAATACGGTCTTGCGCAGAGCGTCGGAGGCACCGGTTCCGCCGTCACGGTCAGCATATTGGAGGCGATCTGATGTCATCAGTAGCAAGAGCATGGAGAGAGTTCCCCGGCAAGTACAACCTTGAAGGGACGAAATGCGGGAACTGCGGTACCGTGTTCTTCCCCAAGCGCGACTTCTGCCCGAAATGCCGCAGAGAAGGCATCGGAAAAATGGAGAAATACAAGGTCCAGAGAGAAGGAGAGATATTCTCCTTCTCGATCATCTACGAGGCCCCGGCATGCAACAGCTTCCTCAAGCCGTATGCGGTCGCGATGGTAAGAACAAAGGACGGAGTGCTCATCTCCGGACAGCTCGTGGATGTGGAGCTCGATAAGATCGCCATAGGCATGCCCGTTCGCGCGGTCCTCAGAAAACTGGACGAGGACGGAGCGGCCGGCGTCATCCATTACGGTTACAAGTTCGTACCTGCTTTATAAACCACTTTCCCGCTTCGGCGGGAACTCCTTTTTTATTCAAAAATATATTATCACTGTGCGCACAACCTGTGTGTCGGGGACGAGCAGAAGATGTTAAGGAACGCAGAAGAGACAATAGGCAATCTGATCGATAAGCAGGGAGTATCATTCATAAGCTCGGTGGACGCGGACGGGTTCCCGAATACAAAGGCCATGCTGCCTCCGAGCATTCGGGAGGGGATCAAGACATTCTATTTCCATACGAACACCTCTTCCATGAGGGTGTCGCAGTATCGAGATGATCCCAAGGCCTGTCTTTATTTCTGCGACAAAAGGTTCTTCCGAGGCGTCATGCTGAAGGGCACAATGGAGGTCCTGGAAGACAGTTCCAGCAAAGAGCTGCTGTGGAAGGACAAGTACTCCATGTACTACCCCCTCGGGGTCACCGACCCGGACTATTGCATACTGAGGTTCACGGCGAGTTCCGGGAGATATTACTCGAGTTTCAACTCACAGGACTTCGACATCGAGTGACCGTTGTTCGGTGGTACAAAACATCGCTCCGCGGGAGCGGTCATTGCTTCAGAAGGTCTGTCATTGCCACATGCTCCAGGGCCGCATCCTCGCAAGATATCCCGTCGAACATATCCGCGCCCAGATTCCCGGCTTTTTCCGGTGATGCTTCTATAATCCCGTCGCACCTTTCCATGCCTATCAGGTCCAGTTTGGGGTCGTCTATGCCGAAAAGCACGGCCACCATCTCGCCGCTGTCCTCTTTGGGCCTCATCTTCTCCAGCGCTCGGCCTATCTGCCTGTCGCCCGCGGCGTAAAGGATCGTTTCGGTAAGCAGGGTCTTCGATCTGTTCGTACCGTTCTCGAATGCTCTCTCCGCATGCATCACGGCAGTGATTATGTGGTCCCTGCCGCAGACAACGGAGGGGTCCAAAAGCACGACGTCGCCGCCCATTTCCGTGAAGTGTCTGATGATCTCATCAAACCCTAGGCTCCCTTTGATGCCGATGACCTGAACATTCATTGCTCCGCAATCTGCATCATATCCTTTAATCCTAACTGCGAACACAACAAACCTTTATCAAATGGACAGCAGTACGGGAAACCAGGAAAAGATTAGTATGTCAGGCGATTGGATAAGAGTCGCGGCCCCTGCCACCACTTCGAACATCGGTCCGGGGTTCGACACGTTCGGTCTTGCGATGAATGAGCCGTGCGATGTTATTGAAGGAAGGATCATCGAATCGGGTCTTGAGATATCGGAGGTCTCAGGCCCGGGATCCGAGAACATCCCCAAGAATCCCAATATCAATTCCGTCACGATAGCGGCGGAACAGGTCCTGAAAAGGTGCGGAGCCGAATTCGGCATCGAGTTGAAAATAAAGAAGGGGATAAGGCCGTGCAGCGGGATGGGGTCATCCGGGGCAAGCGCCGCCGGTGGAGCGTTCCTTGCGAACATCCTTTGCGGAGAGAAGCTCAGCCCGATCGAGCTGATATTGTGCGCCGCTCATGCGGAGGATGTTATCTCAGGCGGACTGCATGCAGACAATGTCTCCCCCTGCATACTGGGCGGATTCACGGTGATAAGGTCATACGAACCCTTCGATGTCATCCGGATAGAACCCCCGGCGAACCTTGGAATGGTGGTCGCCCTTCCGGATGTTATGGTCGCCACCTCGGATGCGAGAAAGGTGCTTCCGAGGGAAGTGTCAGTAAAGGACCTTGTGTTTCACGTTGGTAACGCTTCATCAATGGTCTATGGCATGATGGCCGGAGACCTTAAGGCCATAGGCAGATCGGTCAAAGACGCGGTCTTTGAGCCCGCAAGAGTAAAACTTGTCCCTTTCATCAAAGAAGCGGAGAAAGAGGCCATGTCCAACGGTGCTCTGGCCTCCTTCATGGGAGGATCCGGACCGTGCATCATGTCCTTCTATGACGCGGATACCGATCTCGGTTGCACCATCGCAGAGAAGGTCAAGGCCGTTTACACTGAAAAGAACATTCACTGCGATACCTGGGTAACAAGACCGGGCGTCGGATGCAAGAGGATCTGATATGGCTGAACACAGGGTCGTTTGCTGGGATTGCGGGTCGAATGTAGAGGATCCGTATGTGAACACCTGCCCCAAGTGCGGCGGGCTCCTTTCCGTAAAGATGGACCTTGAGCCAGTAAAGGAAATGAGGCCGCAAGACCTCAGGAAAGAGCCTATCGGCGTTTGGAGATACGCTCCGTTCATGCCGGCGGACCCGGCACAGAGGGTCTCCATCCAAGAAGGCGGCACCCCTCTTTACAAGACCGACAGATTGGCTGCGGATGTGGGGATCGCGAGGCTGCATGTAAAGTTCGAGGGTCTGAACCCGACAGGGTCCTTCAAGGACAGAGGGATGACCATCGGCGTTTCCCACGCAAAAGAACTCGGAGCAAAGATCGTCGGATGCGCTTCCACCGGGAACACCTCCGCCTCTTTGGCGGCATACGCCGCGAAGGCCGATATGAAATGCGCTGTTTTTCTTCCTTCGGGAAAGGTCGCTGCAGGAAAATTAGCTCAGGCGTTATTCTACGGTGCGAAGGTCCTTTCCGTCGACGGCAACTTCGATGATGCGCTGAACCTCGCAATAAAGATGGCCGATGAAAGAAAACTATACCTGCTCAACTCCATAAACCCGTACCGTCCGGAAGGACAGAAGTCCGTCCTTTTTGAGATAATCGATCAGCTTGACTACGAAGTACCGGACAGGATCATCCTGCCGGTCGGCAACGCCGGCAACATATCCGCCGTACACAAAGCCCTGCAGGAGCTGGAAGAGGTGGGCTGGATCAATAAAGTGCCTATGCTCACAGGGATACAGGCGGAGGGTGCGGCGCCCATAGCGAAAGCATTCAGGCTGGAGAGCAAGGATTTCGTTCCGGAAGAGAACCCCGAAACAGTGGCGACCGCGATACGCATAGGCAACCCCGTCAGCGGAAGGAAGGCGCTCCGCGCGATCTATGACACGGGCGGATTCTCCGCCACTGTCACCGATGAGGAGATAATAAGCGCGCAGAGACTTCTCGGAAAAACGGAAGGCGTATGCGTAGAACCCGCTTCCGCGGCGTCGGTGGCGGGACTCAAGAAACTCCTTTCATTGGGGATCATTGAAAGAGATGAGAAGGTGGTCTGCATATGCACCGGCAACGGACTGAAGGACCCCGACACAATAATAAAGAACTCTTCTTCACCAATACCGTGCAGGAACTCGGTGGAAGACGCTGAAAGGATACTCTCTCTTTGACCTGGAAATAGGTCATTTCCTTTCTGAATGTTCCTTTTTTGAAACTATCTGGTCAACGTAGCATGGGCCTCGCATATTTGTTTGCGGCGTTTATATACAGATATGATTTTACTGAAATGCGCCCTCATTTATATTCAGCTGTAGGCAAATTTAAACAATGTGTAATTGATACTGACATTATGGCCTCAACAGTCCGCAAAAGGCATTCCATTGAAGAATTGAGATCTATAGTGGCACCGATAGCGGAAAAATACGGAGTTGACAAAATTTATCTTTTCGGCTCGATCGCAAGAGGCGATTACAGCGAGAACAGCGATTACGATTTTTGTATTGAGCGGGGCAAAATTGACTGTTTGTTCGTTCTGTCCGGATTCTTTCGAGACCTCCATGAAGCCGTAGGTTCCGAAATAGATCTGGTAACGACAAAATCAATCTCTTCTGAGTTTCTGAACGAGATCATTAGAGAGGGCGTGAAGATCTATGGGTAAAGATGGGAGATTGAAATGGTGCGGTTAACCATGAATAAAAAAATCCCGCACCTGAAAAAGACATGCGAGAAGATCCTGACGGATCTTAAGAAGCCTTGAGCCCTATCCTCGCCCTATTTGCGGAATGCGCTTTTTGCTTTTCAGACAGCCTTAGTAATCGAATATCTTCGATTGTTTTTGAACATCCGTCTGACCGATCTTCTCGCCGGTATACTCTTCCGCCATCTTTTCCAAAATATATTCTTCCTCTTCGCTCAAGTGAGGCGGTTCTGCCATTTCGGAGGCTCCTCCCGCCTGCGCCTTGATGCTCTTTGCAAGGGCCGGACCTATCTTCGGCAGTTCTGCAAGATACTCTTGATCCGCAGCGATCACGTCCGCTTTTGAGCATATGCCGTTCCGGTGAAGCACTCTCGCTCTCGCTCTTCCCACCCCTTTGAACGACACAAGCCCGAGGAGCTCCTCCTTTACGCCGTAACGCACACGCGTAAGGAGCGACCGGATCTTCCTTGTCGCTTCCGGCTTGAAGATGTATGCCACTTCATTCATCGAATAAAGGAGCCATTCGGTCATTTCCGTCCTTGACCTGATGTCTCCCGGCCCGATCCCCAGGTTAAGCGTGATATCTTCCTCAGATACCTCATTGATCCAGTCATCTAAAAGAACAGCCACTTTCAGGTCGCTCATGAAGCTTTCGAACATGAACTCGTCATCCTCATCCGCCGGCTCGACCAGAAAGTCCCCGTCGTACTCCATCTCCAATTTGGACAGCCTGTCGAAGTCGCCCTTCTTCGGATAAAGGCCCAGGACATCGGGCGTGGAAGCCGCGGCGTGCAGTATCATCAGGTCCGGGGTGTGCTCTTCTATTTTCTTTACCGCATCCCTCAGTATAACTGCCGATTTCGGATCTATGTAGAGGTCGGAGATCCTCTTCCCAAACGGAAGGATGCGAAGTTTTTCGCCTTCTCTCACTATCATGCCCTCTCTTTCCAGGAAATCCGCCGCATTCTCCACGACGCTTTCGATCCCGTACATCTGAGAGGTATTCCCAAAGAAGGTATCATGCATGAATCCCACGATACCCGCCTCTGTGTCGGCGTCGCCTGTGGCGATCAACCCCAACACATGGCTTCTCAGGATCGTTTCGTTGTTGAGTTTTGACATCAGCCTTTCGGTATCGTGCTGCACGTAATCGCCCATTAGACGGTCGAATTCGCCTATGCTCTTTCCCACCAGAACGGCCTCGCCGTACGGATCGTAACCCGGCCTCCCGGCCCTTCCGCACATCTGCTTCACCTCCATCACGGAGATGGGAACATTTCCGGCATTGGACTCATACCTGTGAGTATCCCTTACGATCACTCTCCTGGCGGGGAGGTTTATTCCGGCCGCCAGGGTCGGTGTTGCCACTATGCATTTGATCAGACCGTTGCGGAAGTTGTCTTCCACGTATCTCCTTTGCTTGTAGGTCAACCCCGCATTGTGGAACGCCATACCGCATTTCACACAGGCTGACAGCTTCTTCCCGAGGGAAGTTGTTTCCGTATCTCCTTCCAGCATATCCGAATCCTTCTCGGAAAGCTCCCTTCCCGCAAACGCTTTCATCTTATCCGAATACTTCACCGCAAGGGATTCGGCAGATCTCCTCGTGTTCACGAAGATCATGCACTGCCCGCCTTCCCTCACCGTCTGCTCCATCATATCCCAGATGCCGTCTTTGCTCTGGGGAACTTCGATCGATGACA
>WRJJ01000038.1 GCA_009778575.1 Methanomassiliicoccaceae archaeon | reverse complement strand
GTGATAACGGGAGGCACAGGCATACGCAATGACAACAGCAGTCCGACGATCACGAACTGTGCATTTACAAGTACATCTCCAGGTGCGAAAAACGTTTATGGCATATACAATGCCGCCAGCAACCCGATGATCATGGACTGTACCTTCAGCGACATCGATTCCACATATTCCGGCGGCGCTTTGTACAACGCCGCCAGCAACCCGACGATAATAAACTGCACCTTTTATAACAACAAAACCGACCAAAGCGCCGGCGCTATGTACAACGCCGGCAGCAACCCGATGATAATAGACTGCATATTCGAAGACAACACGGCCACCTACAATGGAGGCGCGATGTACAACTATAACGGCAGCAACCCGACGATCTTGAACTGCACGTTCAACAACAACACAGCCGGCCAAAGCGGCGGCGCTATCAACAACCATGGCTGCAGCCCGACGATCACAAACTGCACTTTTAGCGGCAATGAGACCTTGGCCAGCTCTTTCAGCAATACCGGCGGCGGCGCGATCTACAACTACGGCTCAACACTAGATAACATATACAGCAATCCGATAGTTACGTTCTGTGTATTTTCGGGTAATATTTCCGGCAGCACCCATAACGGCGGCGGAGGAGGAGCAGTTTATAATCTGTTTAGTCAGACCGCCGTCTATACAGGGTGTGTCTTCACGGGCAACAAGGCCACCGGCAACACCGGCAACACCGGCGGCGGCGCCATGTGCAACCAGAACGGCAGAGTGACCATCATAAACTGCGAATTTGGGTGGAACGAGGCCCGCAACGGCGGCGGCGTATTGGATCGCAGTTCCACTGCGAGACTCATGGGCTGCACATTCATAGGCAACGAAGCCTACTCTCGCGGAGGCGGAATGTGCAACCTCTCATGCGCCCCAATTGTCGTTAACTGCACTTTCCTCAGCAACACGGCACCGGCGGGAGGCGTCGGCGGTATGTATAACGGCATCGTCAATCTGCCAACCGACTCGATCGGCAGTTTCCCGAAGATCGTGAACTGTCTCTTTGCTCTTAACGGCAGCAATACCCTCGGCGACAATATAAATAGGAGTGTCGACGGCACATTGGGCCCCCAACCTTCATACACATATACATCAACTATTGTGGGCACAACCTGGTATGACAGCGCGGGAGTGGATCACGCTACCGCGCAGACCCCGGTCGCCGCGGACTTCGATATGGGGAACGGCATGTTGGAATCCACCGCAACGTATGCGATCAAACAGGGTAGCCTTTCTTCTTACGGGACTGAGATCGCTCCGATGCTTGCCTCACTCGACGATGCGTACAATATAGGCATCATTTCCCATTTAGGTATGCTAGACATGAAAGGCGATTATGTGGTGTCAGCTACAAATGATATAGATGTCGGTGCGCTCCGATACATCGATGTCGGCGAGGAAGCGGATAAATTCATAGAGCCCACACCGCCTGCGCCTCTCGTTTACGCCTACTCAAAGGGCATGCCGTACACATCCGGCGAGCTTACCAACGCACCGGTGGACATCTATGCCTTTATGGGAGACATATCGGGGATAGAGGGTTATCCCCTCCTGCCCATGAATTATGTGGAAGGGCTGACGGTTCGCGTTGATGACGGAGGCGGTTACTTCGACTACTTGGGACCGATCAATGAAACGGACAGAGAAATATATGACTTCTGCTGCGAATCGGCGACAGGTGTAACCAGCGCTGTTGTCCGGATGGATGTGATCGTTGATATGGTCGCTCCGACCGTGACCTCCGTATCTCCGTCAGGCACAGGCGTTGCGGTCGCAACGAATACCATCGTCATCACCTTCGACAAAGTAATGGACTCAGTGATACGGGGGACAGTAACATGCAATAACGGAGTGACGCTCGATTTCTCCCACTGGAGCGGCGGCGTTGCCGTTGTAACATACGACATCACCTCCGGCGATCTCTCGCCCGGCACAACGTTCACAGTAACCATAAGCGGATTCATAGACACTGCGGGCAACGAGATGGTGGAGACCACCCGCACCTTCACCACCAAGTCCGTTCTTGCCGAAACCGACTTTGATTTCACTCCGAAGACCGAAACGTATGACAGCACCCAGAAGTCTGTCACCGTGGCACCCGAACCCGGTGTGGCGAACTATGGCGCGTTAACCGTTTATTACGACGGGTCGACCACCGCCCCGACGGATGCTGGCGACTATACGATAACCATCGATGCTGCGGGCGGAACCGACTACGAAGCCATAACGGGTCTTTCGCTGGGTACCTTCCACATAGACCCGGCACCGATCACGGTGGAGCCGCACAGCGGACAGAGCAAGTTGCGCGGCACTCCTGATCCGACGCTTACCTACGGAGTATCCATGCCGCTGTACGGCACCGATGACTTCACAGGCAATCTGGGCCGCGCCCCCGGTGAGAGTGCCGGGTTCTATGAGATAGATCTGGGAGACCTGTCCGCGGGAAGCAACTATGATCTTATCATTGTTCCTAACATTGACTTTGAGATCATCCATGTGCCCGGGAAGACCTACTATATCACGGCGACCGCAAGCAACGGAGCATCCGTCTCTCCCGAAGGAGTGACGGAAGTGACAGCAAAAAAGAACATCACTATCTCCTTCTCTGCGGCATCGGTTACAGTGGACGGCATTCCGTTGTCCCAAAGTGACGTGGCCAAGGGATACTATACGTTCCAGTATGTGATCTCGAACCACACCGTCAGCGTCAGCGGCGCTCCCGCCCCCACGCCGCCCGTGAATCTGGTCATCAACCAGAAGGGTAGCGGCCACGCGGAATACAGCGTGAACGGTTCTGCCTTCACGAAGTACACTTCGTCAGTATCCGTAGGATCGGGTTCCTATGTCGTGCTGAAAGCGGTAGCCGGCGACGGAGGAGAGTTCAAGGAGTGGAAGAGCGGAGGCATGGTCTACACGGATGCGGAGATATCGTTCTCCGACGTGAGATCGACCCTCACCCTGGACCTGACCTTCACGGGAGATGACGGCGGCATTCCGATGTGGATCATCATAGCGATAATCCTGCTGATAATCCTCATCATCTTGATCGCGGTGCTGTGGAGCAGAAAGTCAAAACCTTGAGTCAGATCTAAACACCTTTTCAATCTCTTTCCATGATCGGAAAGCGCCGCGTGCGCTTTCCGATCGATATTTACCTTTTAGGGAAAGAATATTTTATCTTTTGATCTCCATTAGGTGCCATGGTCTCCAAACGCTATTTCGGCGAATACTCTCTGATGATCGGAAGGTTCCAGCCCCTCCACAACGGACACATGGAGGTCATCCGCAAATGTGCCGCGGAGTCCGAGAACCTTACGATAGGGATAGGCAGCGCCCAATATTCGCATGAAAGCGATAACCCCTTCACGGCAGGCGAGAGGTACCTCATGATAGATGAGGTGATGAAAGCCGAGGGCATCACCAACTACTGCATAGTGCCCATCGAGGATCTCAACCGCTATTCTTTGTGGGTGGCTCAGGTCGAGTCCCTTTCTCCTCCCTTCTCGAGGGTATACAGCAATAATCCTCTTACCAGGCGTCTGTTCAGCGAGGCAGGATACGAGTTAAAGGATTCCCCCCTCTACAACCGCGAAGTTTATTCCGGCACCGTCGTAAGGAAAAAGATGATAGAAGGCGACGGCTGGCGCCCTCTCGTTCCTAAAAAAGTGGCCGAGGTCATTGATTTTATTGACGGTGTGGAAAGGTTGAGGGAGATATCAGGAGGGGAATGAGCTGTCCCTTGAAGAGGAACTTTTGGAGAACCTTTCAAAGAAGGGCATAACGCTGTCGGTCGCAGAGTCATGTACGGGAGGGATGCTGGGTTCGGTCATCACATCCGTCCCCGGATCTTCAAAATATTTTTTGGGGGGAGCGGTCACATACAGCAACGATGCGAAAGAGGCCCTGCTCAATGTTTCAAAGAGCACGATGATTGCGAACGGTTCCGTGAGCGAAGAGACCGCTTTGGAAATGGCAGACGGTGTGAGGAAACTGTTTGGATCCGATCTTGCCGCATCGATAACCGGAGTTGCCGGCCCCGACGGAGGGACGGCAGCCAAACCCGTTGGGCTTGTCTGGATAGGCATCTCTTTTAAAAACGGTACATTTGCCGTAAAGTTCAATTTTGACGGCGGAAGGGATGAGGTGCGGGCAAGCGCGGTCTCCACTGCAATGAAGATGCTCTTTGAGACGGCCAAGACCTTTGACTGATCCCCAACATACTTCTGCGACAGTATCAGAACAGCTTTACCAGAACGAGCTCTTCACCGATGAGGCATTCAGCATCCCCCTCGATCTCGATCACGGAATATTTCTTCTTGTCCTCTACGGCATAGGGGTGGCATATCCTATAGTTGCCGCAATCCAACCTTCCGCACCCGGGTTTCTGGAATGTGATCAGGCTGCCTTCGATCGCCGACTTCTTGGGTACGGCTGACCTTTGGGCCACCTTTTTTATTTCTACCACACGCACCGTGTCCTCGGTAAGAGAGCAGTTGTGCGTCTGATCCCTCACTGCGGTGATCGCGTACATTGAGCCCTGCTCCAAGTTAAAACATACCCCTTTCAGGTGACACTCCCTGCACTCAAGCTGAGGACCCATGTAATAGAACCTGTTACCTTCCTTTGCCTGAGACTCGCTTATGAGCGTTATGGCGGCCATACCTCATATCACTCCGGTAAACCTTGCCACTTTTTCCGCCGCCTCTCTGGTCAGCCCCCTGTCCCCGAGTATCGTGAATCTGTCCTCGCGCATACCTTTCGCCATTACCAGAGCTTCGATTATCTCCTCGTCTGTGAACCCCAGCTCTTTAGCCGTGGTGGGCGCGCCTATTTCCCTCAAGGCGCTCTTTATCCTCTCCCAATTGCCGCCGTGGAGCTTCATCATCATTATCGATCCCACTCCGCATTGTTCCCCGTGAAGGGCGGTGTCCGGCTTTATTACATCCAATGCATGGGAGAACATATGCTCGGAGCCGCTTGTGGGCCTGGAACTCCCCGCAATGCACATCGATATCCCCGAGGCTATTATGGGCTTCAGTACCAGCCATACGCTCTCCTCAAGTCCCGGCCTTATGGATCTGCTGTTGGCAATGATCTCTTTTGCGGCATACTCTGATATTATTGTCGCGGAGCTGCTGACCTCTTCTCCCCTTATCCTATTGGCGAACTCCCAGTCCTCCAGCGCTGTGAGGTTTGATATCACATCTGCGCAGCCTGCGGCAAGATACCGGAACGGCGCATCATTGATGACGGTGGTATCTGCGATTATTCCGGTGGGGGAAACGGCGTTCACCGATTGGGACCCGTTCTCCAATTTCAGGGATGCGCGGTCCGATGCTATCCCGTCATGGGCGACGGATGTGGGTATGCTTACAAAGGGCAGGCCGAGGTTCTTCGCCGCCATCTTGGATAGGTCTATCTTGCTTCCGCCTCCCACCGCAAGCAGGAATGCGGCCTTATGTTCCTTTGCTGCCGTCTCAACGTCCCCAAGGTTGTCCATTGTGGCATTGCCCGTAAAAACGGTAAGTACGCTGTATCTCTCCGACATCAGGTCCTCCGTCTTCTTTCCGGCGGCCTTAAACGTGTCTGCGCCGGTCACGATGAGTCCGCTCTTGCCGAAGTGGAGGTCTTTGCATACCTCTGCGACCCTGTCGATCGCATCGTGCCCCAGCTCGACCCTTCTTGGGAAATCCATCGATCTTCTTTTTGTAAAGGTTGCCATGGTACCCCCTTCAATAACTGCCTTAATCGACTCAGAACATATAAAAAGAATGCATTGCATTGTTCAGCCGATGAAGGCTTTGATCATTTGCGGAAGCAGGGACGGAGGATTCACATCAGAGATGTGCCGTTCCTTCTCGAAGGGCCTGGAGTCCTGCGGAGTATCTTCCGAGATCATTTTCCCCATTGAGATGGATATCAACCATTGCACCGGATGCGGTTGCTGCTCCGCAAGCGGCGAATGCAACATCTCCGACGAAATGGATGCGATCTACAAAGCCTTTGAAGAGAACGACATGCTTGTTCTTGCCACACCGATCCACTTCAGCGGCCCGTCATCGGTAATAAAAACTGTCATCGACAGGTTCCAGCCCGTATGGTTCAAAAAGGGAGGACATCCTGCTTACATGACCGCACTGCTCTCCGGCGGCAGCCCGTCCCCCCGATTCTCAAACACAGTTTCTATTTTCAAAGCGTTCTCGATCACCGCAGACATGAAATGGCTCGGACATCTGGAGATATCGGATACAGATGGCAAAGAAATGCATTATGTGGTCGAGCGTTCCCTCGATCAAGGGGAACAGGTGGGCCTTTCCATTCTTAATGGTCAACAATGATCTTTTGGAAATCCGTACAGGCAGATGAGAGGCCTGTTCCCTTTAGAAATGGTATCAGGCCCTGGAACCTGTCCTTATAGCGTAACCATTCTTCCTCTCCGATCAGGGAGTCTGTGTCGAGGATGGCTATCTCATTGAACCCCGTCCTTGCCAGTCCTTCGATCGCCGTGCTGATGTCCTTCGTCTGCCCTCCCCTGCATATTGCCCTCCCTTGCGAAGCGAACAATATCGGTATGCAGTTCTCTGACACCTCATAGGCCTCTTCCATTACCAGGTCATTCCTTGTTGTATGGTACGGTATCAGCACCTTTACGACATCTCCCATAAAGCAGTCGAACACGTCCTCTATGTCCTTTATATGCGTCATGAACCAGACATCGCTTCCCCTGAACTCCATGCCGGTAAGAAGGCGGTCGTCCATTTCCCCTCTGTTCAATCCTTTCACGTCCGCCACAAGGATTGGCATCCGCTCATCCAGTTCATCCGCCGAGTATGTAGGCCTATCCGGCTCCGACTCGAAAGATATGGCTGTGCCGTTGATATTTGCGGGTGCCGCCTTCACTTCTCCGCCTTTTAACACGCAGTACAGTGCGGGTATCTCCATGAACATACATGCCTCAAGCACTATAAACCGTTTGAGCGGAATGGGTTCACTGGGGGCAGGGCTTGCCGTCGTTAGACCTGTTCCTTTCCGTAACGGTGGCCGTATCTTCGGTCTCCTCAGCGAAAAGCTGTTCCGGTTCCGGAGGGGTCTCCTTTTCCTCGGGCACCGCAGGGGGGATGTGCTCCGGCGGCGGCTCTATCTTCTTTGCCGTTGAGGCCCCGCCTTCCGTAATGGGCAGGAGTTTCTCCATCAGAACCTTTTTCTTGGGGCAGTCCACATATGCATACTCTATGACATCGCGGAAATTCTCTACGGTGTAGACGTCCATGTCATGATAGTACTTGTTCTGGATCATCACATCGTTGCCGTTGGCGGCGGGTATGAGAGCTATCTTGATCCCCGACGCGGCCGCAGCCTCCAGCTTTGCAGTCACTGCGCCCACCGGCAGCACCTTGCCTCTTACACTGAGGCTCCCCGTCATCGCAAGGTCCTGCCTTATGGGGATCCCCTCCATCGCCGACAGTATGACCGTCGCCATGGTGATGGATGCGCTGTCGCCTTCCACCCCGTCATATGTTCCTATGTATTGGAGGTGGATATCGTAGTCCGATATGGACTTGGACGTGTAGTTCTTTATCACAGCTGAGATATTATCCACGGCTTCCTTCGCTATATCGCCGAGGCGCCCCGTGGCTATGAGTTTCCCGGTCTTCTTCGTCTGCGGAGGCGCTATCTCTGCCACAATGGGGAGCACTATTCCCGAGTATTCGGCCATTCCGGAGTCCGCACCCAGTGCGGCCAGGCCGTTGATCATCCCGACCTCGGAACCGCTTGTTTCGAACATGGAGTATTTCTTGCTGTTCTCAATGTGGCGGTCGGCTATCTGCTGCTCCAAGCTGCGCGCTGTTCCTTTTGCGGAAAGCACGTCATCCAAGGTGACGATGTTCGCCCCCTTTCCGACGGCGACATCTCCTGAAACGCGGATGAGGCCTCCGAGCTCCCTCATTCTCAGAGTGAGCTCTCCCTTCCTTCCGGCGCGGCGTTGAGCCTCTTTTATTATCTCCCCGACGGCGTATTTGTCGAAATGAGGTATCTTTTCGTCCTTCTTCACTTCCTGAGCGACGAACCTAGCTATGCTGTAGCGGTTCTCCTCAGTATCGGGCATCGTGCTGCGCATGTAGACCTCGTAGCCGTAACCCCTTATCCTTGACCTCAGCGCGGGGTGCATACCCCTTATGGCGTCCAGATTCCCGGCGCATACGAGTATGAAGTCGCATGGAACGGGCTCAGACTTCACCAGCGCGCCCGACGATCTCTCCGACTGGCCGGTTATGGACATCTTCTTCTCCTGCATGGCCGTTAGGAGAGCTTGCTGCGATTCTATCCTGAGCAGGTTGATCTCGTCAATGAAGAGAACGCCTTTGTTCGCTTTGTGAATGGCACCGGATTCGAGCCTGTCATGGGAAGGCGTCTCCAATCCTCCGCTTTGGAAAGGATCATGCCTCACATCTCCCAGCAGCGATCCGGCATGGGCGCCGGTAGCGTCTATGAAGGGAGGCATATCATTCGGATCATGCCCCACCAGCACTTTAGGCACTATGGATATCTCCTGCCTCTGGCCGGGCACCCTTGTGAACATCAATATGATCATTATCCCGAAAAATGACGCAAGAAGTATCATCCAGTTGTTGAAGAGGATGGTGCCGGCCAGTCCGAGCATCATTATCAGTATGCAGATGTAAACGTACATACTGCTCTTTTGGTTCTTTGTGGCCGCAGCGTGAGATTTCTGCTCGCTGACGACCGCTTTCCCCCTTCCCGCGGGGAACACGCGTATCCTGGGCTCGTTCACGTCCTCAGGATTATGATACGAAACGATGTCCTGCAGTTCTTCCTTGGGAAGATACTCCACCATGGAGTTGGCCAGCATGGACTTCCCCGTACCGGGCTCTCCTATAAGCATGACATGCCTTTTCTGGGAGGCGGCCTTCTTCATAACTTCTACGGCCTGGTCCTGACCAATGACGCGGTCCGACAACTTTTCAGGGATCTCTATATCCTTTGTCGAACGGAAGGTCTGCCGCTCTACCCAATCTTCGAGAGGTACAAGCGTTGGTTTTACATTGACGACTGTTTCCATTCCCATTATTCCCCTCTAAATAACATTAGTTTGTTCTCGTATATAATGGCTCCTATGAACATATTCTCAGCCGCTCCGTTTGGCATGCCTGTACAGAGCAAAAGACATCAAAGCCACTATTGCCGCTCCCAGCAGCCATGCGTACATCGAGTAGTCTTTCGGTTCCGGGTCATATTTGTTATTGCTTAGAACGGGGCTGTTGAATGTATACGGCAATATGCCGGACCCCAAGAACACCCCCTGCTGATGGGTGTAGAAAAAGGTGTCACTGCCCAAAAGGAAATAGGCGTTATCGCTTCCGTCGTTCCAGGTCACATCGATCGCATACCATTTCCCGTTGTCCATCTTGACATAGTTCCATGCATGGTTCTCCATATTGGAGACGGCCGTTCCCTGAACAATAACGCATTCTATCCCCATTTTCTCGCACAAGAGAAGGAATGCCTTGGAGTATCCGTCGCACACCGCATAGTGGTTGGGGTCGACAAGGGCCCCGTAGGCATCGTGGGCGTATCTGCTCTCTTTTTCATTGCCGTAATTGGGGTCATACGTCACAAGGTTGACGAGATAGTTGTTGATATCCATCACTATGCCGCGAACGGACCCGCTGTCGGTATGGAATTTATCTATGGCGGCATCAAGGTCATCAAGCATCTTTTTTATCCCCTGGAACTCCTCAGTCTCCGGATCCACGGGGTATTTGGAAAAAGAGATCTCCAAGGATAATGAGGACACGGTAGCTGTATTGTCCACCACTTCCACGTCGATAACGGTCCATACCGAACTGGGAACCCACCCCCAATACGCCATCGGCGAACTGAGCCTAAGGACCTTAAAGGCGTTGTTGATGGCACCTTCAGCAAGGCCCCTGACGTAATTCTTTGCATCTTCGGGATCATCTGAAGTGGCGGTTAGAACAATTGGGAGGTCGACAGCGATACTAATGGTCTCCGGATCGGCGGTGTTCACCGCATCGAAGACGGCTTTGCTGTTGGCATCTAATTGATCATAATATGAAACGAATCCCGGGGGCCCCTCAGATTCGTCCGCGGACGCCGCAGCCGCGGGGACAATGAAGAACGCAGCCATGAGCACGGCCACGGCAGCTATGAGGGTCCTGTTCATTTTTTCTCATTTCCTCCATATTACCTGCATATTTAAAGTGAGTGCATACGCCTTACGACGAATGCATAAATAAATCATGTTCGATAGAGAACCGTTCATGAAGGTCACAGAGCTAGAGATCGACAAAAAGATACAGGACATCCTGATAAGGAACGGGTTCACGGAACTTTTCCCGCCGCAGGCCGAAGCCTTACCTGCGGCAATAATGGGGGAGAACATCGTCGCGGCCGTGCCGACCGCCAGCGGAAAGTCGCTTATAGGATACATACCTGCGGTGAACACCGTGCTGAAGAAAGGCGGCAAAGTACTCTACATAGTGCCCCTCAAGGCGCTGGCATCGGAGAAGAGGGACGAACTCGGTAAATTCTCCGAACTGGGGATAAACATCATGATGAGCTCCGGGGACCTGGACTCAGACGACGGGAAACTGGCGGACGCCGACATTGTGGTGGCAACGTCGGAGAAAGCAGACTCCATGATGCGCCACGGAAGCAGGTGGATGGATGATGTGAGATTGGTCATAGCGGACGAGATACACCTGATCCATGACCCCGGCAGAGGGCCGACCCTTGAGGTCATACTCACGAAGCTCAAGCGCAAGAACAGGGAC
>WRJJ01000037.1 GCA_009778575.1 Methanomassiliicoccaceae archaeon | reverse complement strand
TCGGCGGATTCGGAGGCGGGATCGCACTAAAAAAGAAACTCATGGATATTGAGGGAATAAAACTTTGATAAGTATCCTGAGAGGACGGGCCCATGATGTTTTTTGATCCTTTAGAAAAGACACAAAGTTGAAGTTGAAGAAGAAAGGATGCCGATCAGGACTCGCTCTCTATCAGTTTGAGTATCTTCTCCGCATTCTCCTTTCCCAGTCTTGCCCCCTTCCTTTCCAGATAGACCCAGCCTCTTTTTTTGCACTCTTCTTCAAAGGCGGGGCATGTGACCGCTACCACTTTTCCGTGTTGGAACGTCTCGTCCTCCAGCATCATCTCGAACATGTCCCTTGGAACGCAGACGACCACCCTGTCAAAATATATGGCGGCCTGATTCAGCTGCCCGAGGTAGTCCTTTTCTTTTTGGACCCTTTCATAGTCCTCCTTCTTTGCCATGACCCCATCGTAATTAGTGATGACAAAGTTCCCCGGGACGAAACCGAATCTGGTCGAGATCACTCCGTATGAGACATCGCACATCTTCCTTCCGTCCTTTTTTGCGGTATCCAGTCTTGCCACGAGACTCTTTATCTCTTCGGTGCGGCCGCCGAACATCTCATATGCCGTGGCTAGCCCCTTTTTGATGAACACCGTCGAATCATTGGTGACCACCAGTACCGATCTGAGATTTACCCCATCCTTCATTTCATGCCCTCCTTCCGGAGAATCTGTATGCTATGCTGCAATTGCCCTCTTCGGAGACCATGCACGGCCCCTTCGGACTCATAGGTTTGCACGCTGTACCGAACATGGGACAGTCTTCCGACCTTAAAAGCCCTCTCAGGACCTCTCCGCATTTGCATCCCGCGGCCTCCGCCTCCACCTCGGGAGTAAGAGAGAGGACATCTTCGTGGATCACGGTGGCATCATGCGCGGCGAACTCGGGCCTGAGCGCCAATGCGCTCTTTGGAATGGTCGGGAACCCCCTCCATTCCCTGTCCACCGGAACAAAGGTATCCTCCATCAATTTCATTGCGATGGGGTTGCCGTTCTGCTTCACCACCCTCGTATATTCATTCTCGACCTCGGCGCGGCCTTCCTCTATTTGTTTGGTAAGCATATAGGCGGCCATGAGCATATCAAGAGGTTCGAACCCCGCGACAACCTGCGGCATCCCGTACCTTTCCGAGAATTGCCTGAATGGGCCCAATCCCGTTATGACGGATACGTGTCCCGGCATTATCATGCCGTTCATCTTCGTTTCGCCCATTTCAAATATCGCTTCCAGTATAGGGGGGCATATCCTATGGCAGCTGTAAATGCTGAAGTTCTTTGGTAATCCGCCTTTTTTCAGCGGAACGCATGTGGACGGCGCGGTGGTCTCGAACCCTACGGAAACAAAGACCAGAGGTTCTGCCTGTTCAGATGCCATTTTTACCGCATCCTCTATCGAATAGACTATCCTTACATCAGCCCCGTCCGCTTTTGCATCGAAAAGGGATCCAATGGTCGTCGGAACGCGCATCATGTCCCCGAATGCCGTTACGGTAATGCCGTTGCGGGCGAGGGTTATCGCATCGGCGATCTCCCTGCTGGTGGTGACGCATACCGGACACCCCGGGCCTTGACATATCTCCACGCCTGCGTCCGATAACATCTCCTCGAGACCGAACCGCACTATGGTATCCTGATGGGTGCCGCAGACATGCATGAACTTGCTTTCTATTCCGGTGTCCTTAATGGCTGACAGGATCTTTTTTGCTGTCCCCTCATCCCTCAATTTGAACATTGATCCTCCTCCTCGATCTCCAGAGTTCTTACGCAGCAGGACATTCCGGCGAGTATCGTCACGGCACCGCCGCATTCCGGGCACGAAAGTATGGGTATCTGATAATGCGAATCCTCGCCCAGTTCCATGTTCTTCACAGGCCCTTCGTATCCGCATTTACCGCAGCTTACTTTCACATCTTCTTCCTCGATCACAAGTTTGGAGCCTTCCAGGATCGAGTTCTTGGACATTATCTCATACGCAAACTCGATCTGTTCCGCCCCCAGGTTAGTGAGCCTTCCCACTACCAAAGTAACTTCTTTGACCGAGACCACGTTGTATCTTTCAAGTTCCTTATTAATGGCGGCGATCAGATCGGCCATCACGGAAACCTCATGCATCGAGGGGAGAATTGCTATTCAACTATAAACTCAATCTGTTCTGCGGCTGCCGTGACCGTCGCACATCTGGCGAACGGAGCACCTTTCGCAGCGAGGATGGTTGGGGAGGCACACGACCTGCCCGTGCCTTACCATATACTTGTTGATGTCGATCCATCTTTCCTTCGGCGTTATCCTCATAAGCTCCATCTCAGTGGAGGTGGGATCCTTTGTGTCCACCAATCCCATGATGTTGGATATTCTGTGTACGTGGGTATCCACGCATACCGCCGGTATCCCCATGGCATATGCTCTGACGCAGGCCGCGGTCTTCCTTCCGACCATCGGAAGGGTCAGAAGCATTTCCGTATCCTCCGGCACTCTGCATCCGTGCTCTTCCATCAGGACCCTGCAGCAGTCGATTATCGCCTTTGCTTTCTGTTTAGGAAATCCTGCGGGGCGGATCAGCGCCGCGACCTCATCGGGATCGGCTCCGGCCAATTCCTCTATCGAATCGTATTTCCGGAAAAGGCTGTCTGATGCCTTCCTTGTGTTATCGTCCCTGGTCCTTTGAGAGAGGATCGTGGCTATCAGCACATGGAAGGGGTCCGGCTCCCATTCGGGGTTCAGGCCTTCCGATGATCTTCCGGGATATGCTCCCCTATCGTACTCCTTTGAGAGTATGTCCAATATCCTGGGTATGTCCTTTTCAACCATGTTACCGCCTCCTCCGCGGTATGAAATGATCCTGTGACCAATATATTGTTGTCATTCTTTCTTGACCTCATAGCCCGGTCTATCGCATCTGAGATGCTTTCACAGACGGTTATTTCGGAGAATCTGCCGGCGAATGCCTCTCTGATGATCTCCGGATCGGCAGACCTCTCGGTACGCAGAGGGGATATCCATACCCTGTCGGAGACCGCAGCCAGGCGTTCCGCCATGCTGTGTATGTCCTTGTCGTTCAGCATCCCGATCACCACGTCCGCTTCACTGTACAGCAGGCCGATATCCTCGGCAAGTGCCTTTGCACCTGCCTGCGTATGCGTAACGTCCAGTATCATGGGCAGTCCTTTGACCTTCTCAAGCCTGCAGGGCCACCTGACCTCCTTAAGACCTTTCCGGATATTACATCTTATGCACTGACCGTAGATCTTCAGCTTGGATACCGCCTCGATCGCCATTGAGGCATTGTCGGCTTGGCGGCTGCCGGGAATAGAAACCTCATATCTTTCCTCTTTGTAGAAGAACTCCGTTCCGCCGCACATCATCATCCCTATCCTGATATCATCTGGGTCTATGCGTGTGATGGGTGCGCCTCGCTCCTCTGCCGCCCTCTTAAGAACACCGAACGCTTCGTCTCGATTCATCGTTACACAAGGTATGCCCGGCTTGATTATCCCTGCTTTTTCATAGGCGATCTTCTCGATCGTGTCTCCCAGATACTCCTCATGCTCCATGCTGATATTGCCGATCACGCAGACCTCCGGGGTTATCACGTTGGTGGAGTCCAGCCTTCCGCCCATTCCGACCTCCATCACCGCATATTCCACGCCCTTGTTCCTGAAATGCAGGAATGCCATCACTGTGGCCATCTCAAAGAAGGTCGGGACCCTGCCTTCCGCTTCCATTTCTTCGACGCTTTTTCTCATTGACCCCTGCAGCTCGGCGGCCTCCGTGTCGGTCATCTTCTCTCCGTCCACCGTTATGCGCTCGTTGAACTCCTCTATGTTAGGGGAAGTATAAAGCCCCGTTCTGATCCCCGAGGAGATCAGTATCGATGCTATGCATGAGGAGATCGAGCCTTTTCCGTCGGTACCTCCGACATGGACATACTTCATTGACAAATGCGGATCCCCGAGCCTTCTGAGCAGGTCCCTGGTGTTCTCCAGGTCCAGTTTTATCCCGTGCAGGGCGAACGAGAACAGCCATGAAAGCGTATCGGCGCTCATTCACCTAACCTCCCCGCTAAGCATCTCTATCAATTCGGAATACGTCACGCCTTTGTCCTTGCATATCTTTTTTATCAGCGCCATCACGCCGGAACTGTATTGGGCGGACCTCTTCTCCTTCACAGATATCTCCGGGCATCCGATCATATCAGAAACTTCTCTCAATACCTTTTTCCTCGTACCCGGTTCACCCGAGGAAAGGAAGCTGCCTATATCCAGATCGTTTGCTTCCTTTATCACATTCACGTCCAAGAAGGGATAGTGTATAACCTTCCCAAAATGCTCCGCAACCTTTCTCTCGTGGGAAAGCGTGTTCTCCGTAAGCTTTCTCATATCCTCTGTCATCCTTTTCTTGAGCTCTTCCCCATCCAGCCCAATGTATTTTGAATAACCCGCGAAGAGTTCATCCGCACCTTGTCCCCCGATGACCTCCGCCTCTTTGCAATGTTTGCAGACAAAGAACAGCGGAAGTTCAAAAGAAAGAGTGACCGGATCGCTCGTCCCTGTGATGGATATCATGTCCTTCAACCCATCTTCCACATCTTCCTCCGCTATGGGAATATGCACCCATCTCATGCCTAGGCCTTCTGCGGAAGACCTTGCTTCTCTGGTGTCGTGGGAGCATTCTGATCCCACTGTATACAGTGTCGCCGCCTCGGCGTATCCTTTTGTTATCGCGGCTACGACACCGGAATCCAGCCCTCCGGAGAAGGCGACCGCAACGTTCTTACCGTAGACCGCGCCGCTGATCGCACCATCCAACGCTTTCCACAATGAACCCGGGCCGCTGGTCATTGTTTGGAGTAACGGCTGCTCAAAGATAAATGCAGTGGCGGGCTTTGTTTGGGGGTCCGTTTCATATGAAATTATTATTAATATGAATCTTTATTAACAAATATGGACGGCGTAACACGCATCGGTGTCTCCTTAGAGCCTGAACTGCTGAAAGATTTTGACAGAGTGATATCAAAAAAAGGATATGTGAGCAGGTCGGAAGCGATAAGGGACCTCGTGCGCGATTCCCTCGCGGAGAACGAGTGGAAGAACGATAAGGACGTCATGTGCGGCGTGATCGTGATGATCTACGACCATCATACCACCGGTATAGCTGAGAAGCTGACCGAACTGCAGCACGGCAGGATGCAGAACATCAACACCTCGATCCATGTGCACCTCAATCACGACAGGTGCATGGAGGTCCTGATCGTCGAAGGAGAGTTAGGGCAGCTTAAGGTCCTTGCAAACGAGATCTCTTCAATAAAAGGCGTCCTTCGGTGCAAGCTCACCATGGCGTCCCAGACCACCGGCCATATGCACCACGTCGGCGTGAGGCATTAATGCGGACCGGGTCGGAAAGAGACGCGTGAATGCACAGTTCCTCCCTTCAGAAGAGAGTATGCGGGCGCATTTCCGGGGAAAGAAGACACCTATGTGCAGACGAACAGACGTGCCGCTGAACCTTCCGGTCTCGGATGGCCGCTTGGGCTTTTTCGTTAAGGAACGATTAAATAATGCCTATGATGTCGCTTGGGCGAATGAGAAAACTGATCATCACGGAGAAAGCGAACGCCGCCAGAAGGATCTCCACCATATTGTCTGATGGGAGATCCCACCCCGACTCGGGGAGGGACGTCACTGTAATAAGATTCGAGTCCGGAGGGGACGATTACACAGTAGTGAGCCTCAGAGGCCACATCATCGAGTTAGATTATCCTGATGAATACAACGACTGGGGAGGCATCTCCCCCGTAGATATGGTCTATGCCGAACCCGTAAAGAAGGTCAAGGTCAGGTCCATTCTAAGTAAGATCGACGAACTCGCAAAGACCGCCGATGAGATCATCATTGCAACCGACTTTGACAGAGAGGGAGAACTTATCGGTATGGAGACCGTGAGAGCGGTCAACGCGAACATGTCGATAGTGAAGCGCGCAAAGTTCAGTGCGTTGACCAAAGGAGAAGTCGAGCGGGCATTTTCAGAGCTGACCCTGCCTGACAAAAGACTGGCTGATGCAGCTGAGGCCAGGCAGATAATAGATCTCTCATGGGGAGCGGTCCTCACACGGCTTATATCTTTGTCATCGGGGCAGGTGGGTAAGAACTTCATGTCAGTGGGCAGAGTGCAAAGCCCCACCCTCAAATTACTGGTGGATCGGCACGAAGAGATAGAGAGGTTCGTTCCGGTCCCATTCTGGAATGTCATAGGCAAGTTCGGAATGCTCGCTTTCAAAGGAGAACATGCGGGCAACCCGTTTTGGAGCAAAGAGGATGCGGAGAAGATCATGTCCGTGGTCTCTCAGGCGAAGAGCGGAAAGATATCTTCATACAGCGTTTCAACAAAAGAGGAATACCGCCCGCCGCCGTTCGATACGACCACCATGCAGGTGGAGGCCAACAAGATCGGTATACCGCCGACCACCACGATGAAGCTGGCAGAGGACCTCTATACGGGAGGGTACATTTCCTACCCCCGCACGGAGAACACCGAATACCCGAAGAGCCTCGGCATAAGAAGTGTTCTTGAGAAACTCAAAGATACCGAATTCAAAGAAGAAGTAGAAGAGATCCTCAGTCAAGAAAAGATAATCCCTTCAAGAGGCAAGAAGAGGACGACCGACCACCCTCCGATCTACCCGACGGCGGGTGCGAGCTCAGACAAGATGAAGGGAGACAAATGGAAACTCTACGAACTGATCGTAAGGAGGTTCCTGGCGACGGTCGGCGCAAACGCAACGGCCGAGGAAACGGATTGCGAGATAGACGTGGAGGGAGAGATCTTCAAAGCCCGCGGCCACGTTCAAAAAGAACTCGGGTGGAAGAGATACTATAAAAAATATCTCAGGACAACGGAGACCCACATACCTAAATTGAATGTGGGGGATGAGATAGCCATCAGGTCCCTGAATCTGGAAGGATCGGAAACAAAACCTCCGTTCAGATACAATCAGGGATCCCTTATCCAAGAGATGGACAGGCTGCAGCTGGGAACAAAGAGCACAAGACATGAGATCATCGGCAAACTGTTCTCGAGGAACTACGTCCAAGGAAACTACATGATACCGACCGCAGGCGGCGTCGCCCTCACAAAGTCCCTGGAACAGCACGGCGGCGGCATCACGGAACCGGAGATGACATCCAAGCTGGAATCCGATATGCAGGATATCAGCGACGGCAACAACACATTGGAAGGAGTCGTAAAGGAATCGCAGAATATGCTGTTCGACGTTGCAAAGAGGATATCCTCTGAGAAAGAACAGGTCAGCGATGAGCTCCGTACCGCCCTCAGGGCGCAGCAGTTCATAGGAGTATGTCCGACATGCGGCTGCGACATGACGATCAAGAAGTCAAAGAACGGGAATTTCATCGGATGCGGCGGCTACCCGGAATGCGCAAAGGCATACCCTCTCCCAAGAGGGGCGATGATTCAGACCACGGACACCGTCTGCACAGAATGCGGTTTGGCGCAGTTGAAGATAATAAGAAAAGGCGTGCCGCCCTCCGTGCAGTGCATAGATCCAAAATGCAAAAGCAACACGGACAGGAACGACCTCGGCAGATGCCCCGTATGCAAAGAGGGAACCGTGAGGATAACGTTCTCCAAGGCGGGAAAACGCTTTGCCGGCTGCTCGGGGTGGCCCGGATGCAGCAATACCTATCCTCTGAGGCCGAGAGGCACGATAACACCTGCCGGCGAGCAGTGTACGGCATGCGGAGCGCCTATTATAGCGTTCAACGGTTCGAATGAATGCATAAATCCCGACTGCGAAAGCTACAAGGGGAGACCGCGCAGAATCTCTCCGAAAAAAAGCGGCGGAGAGGTTTCCGTTACGAAGAAAAAGGCTCCGGCCAAAGTGAAAGAAAAGACCGCTTGAATGCGTTCTGTATCCTAACAGGGAACAGACTGTATGGCACTTGTCAATACGCATACGAAATATAGAATTCGTGCTATTTATTCGCTTTAAATTTTTTTCGATACCGATCAATAGAGTGGGTCATACTCGTTCGATAGGTCCTCTTCGGAACAGTTATTTAAAATGTCGATTTCCATCGAGATGCGGGCGTTCCTGCAGCCAGTGCATTCGAGTTCCTTTTTCAGGGACTTCTTTACGTTCATTGCCCTTCGGTCAAGATCTACAATTCTTCCGCAGGCACAGTATATCTTGATAAAAGACCGCGGGCCAGAGTTGTCCAGCATCCGCGTATAGGCATTACCCAGAGGTATGATCCTATTAGCCGTATAATCGCAATTCACCTTAACCTGCTCCTGTCCTGTGCCGTCTTAACCGTCACATTCCCCCTTACATCCGCGGCAGACAAACGCTTGTCGCAACAATAAGTGAAATGGGATATAAGCTTTCTGTTGGATGAGTTTCCATAGTATAAATACCATTCCGAAAGGGCGTAGCTACTCGTTTTTCTATATAGTAAAGTTTATATATTACTTATGCGGGGTTTTCCGGCGGAAAATACGCTCGATCACAACTTTCCGTTCGATTTCAACTGCTTGAGCACGGATTCGCGTATCTCCGTCGGCGTCCTTTCTTTGCCGACCCTCTTGCCGTCGCGGAGTATCTCGGTCTCGATGAACTCCATGTCGCAGCCGCAACCGCATGATACTCTGTCGTCCTCTTTCAGCGACACTCCCATCTCAAAACACTGAGGACATCTGTATGTGAACTTCCTTCCTCCGAACTTGCCCCTCTTTGATATCGGCTGCCCGTCCTTTTCAACTATATCCATTGAGAGGTCAAGCGTCGGAGCGTTGCTTATGGATGTCCCCACCCCAAATCCGGACACGGAAGTGTCCACGATATCCGCAATGGAAGACTCGTTCAATCCGCCTGAAACAATGATGTCCACATCCTTGTGGCCGTTCATGTCAAGCTCCCACCTGACCTCATTTATCAGCTCTTTGAAATTTCCCCTTCTGGACCCGGGTGTGTCCAGCCTCACCCCTTTCAGATCCTTGACTATGTTGCATGCTTCCAATGCCGCCGCCCTTTCGTCTGAGAAGGTGTCTATCAGCATTATCCTGGGAACATCCTTCTCTATCACCGTGTCAAAGGCCCTGAATGCCGATTCGTTGCTTCCCATGAGCAACATCAGAGTATGGGGGACCGTGCCGATCGGCTCCTTGCCTATTATCTCCCCGCCTATCATTGACGACACTGCGTCGCATCCTCCTATGTACGAGGATCGGTCCAGAACGCCCGCGATGGCGGGATGCATCCTTCTGTTGCCGAACGCGAGTATCGTCTTGTCCTTGGCCGCTATCTTCGTGCGTGCGGCCGCTGTGGCTATGCCGGAAGATTGACACAGCATTCCCAGGATAGCTGTTTCCATTATGCCGAAATCGGTATAAGCTCCGAAAATGTTCATCAGGGGCACTCTGACGCTGTCAGCGGTCCTTGTCTTGAAGACCGTACCCTCAGGGACCCCCGATATAGATATAGGAAGGCCTTCTGCCAACCTTACAACCTCTTCGAGCCCGCAGAACACGCCCCACTGCCAGCCTTTCGGCAGAGAGCTGCCTGTTATCTCGGCGCATACTTTGGTTCCCGAAAGCCCGGATGCTTCGATGATCCTTTTTGTTCGTTCGAAATATATGTCCATCGTACGCCCTTCGCGCACGTCCTTCTCATCGGCGATGAACAGTTTTTCCATATTACCGCGACCTGAACACTTTCTTTCCGGGGAAGACCGCTTTCGAGCCCAGTTCCTCTTCTATCCTGAGCAGCCTGTTGTATTTTGCCGTGCGTTCCCCTCTGGCCGGTGCTCCCGTCTTTATCTCGCCGGTGCCCCATCCTACGGAAAGGTCTGCGATCGTCGTGTCCTCGCTCTCGCCGGACCTGTGGGAGACCACAACGTTGTATCCGTTGTCGAAGCTCATCTGTGCCGCGTCGGCGGATTCGGTTATTGTGCCTATCTGATTGACCTTCAGCAGCAATGCGTTCGCGGCGCCCATCTCGATGCCTTTGCACAGGCGTCCCGTGTTTGTGACGAAGATATCGTCGCCGACGATCTGTACCTTGTTCCCGATCATGGATGTGAGTTCGGCGGTGGTATCGAAATCATCCTCGAAGAAAGGGTCCTCAATGCTTATCAGAGGGAACATCTCCGCCAAAGAGGCATAATGGTCCGCCAACTCCACTGCGGTAAGTTTCATGCCGTCCACATCGTATATCCCGGCCTCATAGAACTCAGATGATGCGGCGTCTATGGCAAGCAGCACATCCTCACCGGGGGAATATCCCGCTTCAGAGACTGCATGCATTATGGTGTTCAGCGCCTCTTCGACGGTCCTCAGAGGAGGAGCGAATCCTCCTTCGTCCCCTATGTTCACCGCCTCCGCGCCGTACCTGCTCTTCAGTATCGACTTCAACTCCATGTATATCTCGGAAGACATCCTCAGACATTCCGAGAAGGACCCGGCCCCTGCGGGAATTATCATGCATTCCTGTATCTTGAGACCTCCGCCCGCATGTTTCCCGCCGTTGATGATGTTGTACATAGGCACCGGAAGGGTGACGTGGTCGTTCCCTATGTGCTCATACACCTCCTTTCCCGAAGCGAAAGCGCCTGCCTTGGCGGCCGCAAGGGACACTGCAACTATCGCGTTCCCGCCGAGCCTTGTTTTGTTGTCGGTGCCATCCAGGTCGATCAGGGCATAGTCTATTGTTCTTTGATCAGATGGGTCCATCCCTATAAGGGCCTTTGATATCTCGTTCCTGATGTTATCCACTGCTTTAAGAACGCCTTTTCCCCCATACCTGCCACCTCCGTCCCTCAGTTCGTGAGCTTCCCACGTGCCTGTGGATGCTCCGGACGGAGCTATCGCCGTTATTCTCTTGCCCCCTACAGTGAGTTCTGCCTCCACGGTTGGATTCCCCCTGGAGTCCAGAACCTCCCTTGCCCATACCTTTTCGATCTTCATGCTTATTCTCCGATTGGGTCGTAATATGCCATATGGCCGAGTA
>WRJJ01000036.1 GCA_009778575.1 Methanomassiliicoccaceae archaeon | reverse complement strand
CCATGTTCCCTCCGCATCTGGGACATTTGAATTGCGAAGGAGAATCGACCACTTTGACCCTCCATTGGCTGAGGCAGTTCAGACACGATGCGTGCAGCGTCTCCTCCTCAAGCCTTTTCTTAAGGGCCATCAGTATGGTGTGGTCCGCCCTTCTCGGCTGCATGAGCTCCTTCGACCGAACTATCCCTTCCAGCCCCATTCTGGATATGCCGCACGTCTCCATCTTTATCCGGCCTTCCGACAGCATCTTTGTCACAAGTTCGGCATTTTCTATGTCCAGGTCCTCCCAGAGCACCATCTTTATTGCCTCGTTGTAGGCGGGCGTATCCTTATGGAGTTCAAAAAGGCGGTTGAAATTGATGAAACGGTGGTCCGCTCCCTTTTCGATTATTCCGAATTTCTTCGCGACGTGAACGAAACGCCATTTCAGATATGTTGAATTCAGGATGGTGATCCTGGCCAAGGCCTCTATCGTGCCCGGTGAAATGGACCGGAATGTATCTTCCAGGAGTTTTCTGTCCACGTTCCTCGGGAGTTCAAGGATGATGCGGTATGGGTCGGTCGACACGCCGATGCTCTCTCCGAGACGTGCGGTAAGAAGGGCCGAATAGATCTTGCCGAAGGTCTCATTGACCCTGCTCCCGAAGCAGCAGTTCAGGATGGCCAGCCTGTCTCCTGTCTCAAGGACCACGGTCTCGTCCGTGGGGAGGGGCCACTTCTCTTTCTGCTCGCAAATATATCCGGATACTCTCTTGAAACAGTTCTCATCGCCGGGATACCTATCAAAGTTCATCTTACGGCGCAATCTCCCGACCTCCATGGCGACCTCAAAAGGAACGGGGATGTCCGAGCCCGCCCAAGAGGGGACCGATCCGACGTCCCTTGCTTCTTCGACGAGAAGCTCGTCCTCTCTCATCTCGACGATCCTCCATGTCCTGCCTTTAGCGATGAACATGGCATACGGTTCGGCGAAGGACGCCACAAAGCTCTCGTCAAGGGTCCCGATTATCCCTCTGGTGCTTATGTCACGGATGAGGTATGTTCTTTCATCTGGGATCATGGAGATGTTGTCGTAGAAGTACTGCATCCCTTTCTTCGAACGCCTGAACCCGTTCTCGTCCTCGAAGATCAGTTTGATCGATTTAAGCTGTTCCAGCACATCATTCATTTCTGACCGGGAGAGGGTCCTGAAAGAATGCGACCTTTTGATGATCTTAAAGGCAAGGTCTCTGCCGCTGCGGCCGCTCATCGTCATCGCTATGAGCTGGTTCGCAAGCACCGTGAATGGATTTGTTCTTCCTTTGAAATACTCGAGTTCCTTTGCGTCGCTTCTTCTTGCAATAACGAGCGCCTCCGCGATCTCATCCGGCGCCGTCGCCAGAATAACGGAACGTATCACTTCGCCCATCCTGTGTCCGGCGCGCCCGGCGCGCTGTATCATCCTCGATACCTCTCTGGGGGAGTTGTATTGTATGACAAGGTCTGCGGACCCGATGTCGATCCCCAGTTCAAGGGAAGAGGTCGCGATGACCGCTTTCAGGTCACCGTTCTTGAAACGGTCCTCAATACCCATCCTGTTCTCCTTCGAAAGTGATCCGTGATGCACATCTATGGAGAGGTTCTCATCCCAAAGGTGATATCTGGCGGCGAGCCATTCGGCGGTCTCCCTGGTGTTCACGAAGAGCAATGTGGATCTTCCCGTCTCGACCAGATGTCTTGCCCTCTTCATAACGGCAAGGATGTCCGGATCGCTTTGCAATTTATCCAAAAGCACGGCGTCGTCCTCGCCCGGGGTCGGACATTCAACGACTATCTCGAACTCTCTGCGGGTGTCATGCTTGCAAAGGACCACTTCCCGCCCCACGCCCGAGAGGAAGTTCTTCACATCATCGACGTCTCCGACGGTCGCGGAAAGGCCTATGCGCCGATATTCTCCGCTGATCTCCGCAAGCCTTTCCAGGGCAACGCCCAGCTGCGCCCCCCTTTCCGTGCTTGAAAGTTCGTGGATCTCGTCCACGACCACCCATTCAACATTCTTCAGGTGCTCCCTCAGCCTTTTCCCGGTGAAAAGCACCTGAAGCGTTTCGGGCGTCGTTATCAGGATCTCCGGGGCTTTTTGCGATTGTTTGGTCCTTTCCGCCTGAGTGCTGTCCCCATGCCTTACGCCCACGGATATGCCCAGCGTTCTTCCGTAATCCTCCATCCTCTTCAGCATATCCCTGTTGAGCGCCCTCAACGGCGTGACGTACAGGCAGCGTATGCCGGGTTTCCCTTTTGTTCTGAAGATCGAGTCGAAGATGGGAAGCATCGCCGCTTCGGTCTTCCCGATGCCCGTGGGGGCGACCAAAAGCACGTTCTTCCCCGAGAGTATCTTCGGGATGACGTCCTTTTGGGGGTCGGTCGGCTGTGTTATGCCTCTGTCCTTCAAAGCAGAAACAAGTTCCGGACTGAGTTCATTGAATGACATAAAAGATGAATATGCCGGGAGGCCCCGGCAAATGGTTTACCTTCTCTTCTTCTTTCCGCCGGCCTTGAGATTTTCCTTGACGGCCGCTTTTATCACGACCGCCTGATCCTCTCCGTCGGTGACGTCTTTCTCAAGGAAGGACAGGACGATCCATCCCTCATCCTCCAATTTGGCCTTGGTCTCGGCATCTGTTTCTCCTTCGGTAAGGATGTACACTGCGACCTTCGGTTTGACGAATGCGACGGGGATGTTCTGCGACCCATAGTCCTTTCTGCACCTGAGACCTTTGTTCCAAGCCGCCCTCCTGATCAGCGCCTGGGGCGAGTTGTCCGTCCAGACATCCTCTCCCATGGAGTCCTCTTCTTCATCTTCCGACTCGGGCGCGCTTCCTGACGCGGGCACATACCCAGACTTCTCCATAAGGGACTCCGGTATGATGTCGTCTCCTCCCTGAACTCCGTACGCGGACCCTTTCTCCGCAGGGGATCCGGATCCCGCGACCTCTGCGGGAGGTTCATATGCCGGCTTTTTCTCCATAAGGGACTCCGGTATGATGTCGGGCTCTGCGGGCTTGACCTCCGGCTTTGGCTCGGGAACCGCTTCCGGAGCCTTCTCCTTCGGAGGCTCGGGCTTCTTTTCCTCGGGCTTCTTCTCTTCCGGTTTCTTTTCCTCGACCTTCTCGACCGGGGCGGTCACTTTAAGAAGGACCTCTGAAAGGTCCATGATCTTTATCTTGGAGCCTATCTGCTTCGCTCCCTGCATCAGGTTAAGTACGCAGAACGGACAGCATGTCACCAGGACCTCTGCGCCCGTTTCCTCGGCATCCCTTACTCTTTCGGCTGCGATATTCACTGCCATATCGTTGTATTGGCTTTTGTATCCGCCTCCTGCGCCGCAGCATCTTGAGTTCTCTCTGTTGCGGTCCATCTCCACAAGCTCTATGCCTTTGATCTTTTTCAGGACATTTCTCGGGGCATCGAAAACACCCATGTGCCTTCCCATATGGCAGGGGTCGTGGTATGTCACCTTTGCCTTGAACTCATGGTTGAGTGGGAGCTTCCTCTCCGCGATCAGTTTCTCCGCATACTGGGAGAAGTGGTATACGTTCTGTCCGGTTTTCGCGTAGAACTTTCCGAAATCGGTGGATACCGTCTTGTAGCAGCCGGAACAGGTCATCACCATGTCCTTAGCGCCCATCCCGTCGGCCCCTTCGACCACCTTCTCGGCGCACTCCAGAGAGTGCTTGTGGGTACCCGTCCTCAGCAGAGGGGAAGAGCAGCACCATTCCTCGCTGCCGAGCGTGTTGATCTTGACGCCCGCCCTGTCGAGCACGCGCACTCCCATCTGGGGCACCGCCTGCTGCCTGTACGACCCGGTGCACCCCGCAAAGAACAGCACATCGGGAACTTCCGCTTTCTCCACTTCCGCCGGCCACCAGTCTCCTCTTTTGGACGGCGGCTCCCCGTACGGATTGTGGACCTCTCCTACCTTCTTGGCCATGCCTTTGTGGGCGGACATCGGACCGACGCCCTCATCGACCAGCCATTTCCTGACCGTCTCCCAGAACTCCACCAGCGGTATGTTCGCGTGGCAGACCTCCTCGCAGTTCCCGCATCCGGTGCACTTATACATTGCATCAACGAAGTACGGGTTGAGGGACACCTCTCTTTTAAGGAGCTTGTCGACCCCTCCGGCGCTGGTAAGCTGGTTGAGATAGTAGATCTTCCCTCTCGGGGTCACCGACTCCCAGGGGGTCTGTTCGTGAGCCTCACAGACGCTGATGCAGTAACCGCACTGCAGGCAAGCGGTAAGTTCCTGCTGAATTCGCGGCATCTTTCCGATGTTGATACTGCTTTTCAGTTTTGAAAATGGGCTTTTGCGGGCTTTCATAATGAAAGAAGAAAAACGCACGCACCTATATTAAATCTTTTGAGTAAGGCCCATGTGCCAACGTGATATTTTTTCTCATTCGGACGCTATTGCCGAAAGGACACTGGGCGGGCAGGTCAAAAGGCAATCAAATGAAATAATTTGAAGGATATCCTACAAAGCGATGGAAAGGTACCTGGAGCTTAAGGTCGCAATGGCGAACAGGCAGTCCGAGGTAGGATACGGCAGGGCAAGGATAGACAACGAGTCCCGTAAGTATCTCGGTCTTGTCCTCGGGGACGTCATCGAGATCACAGGCAAAAAGACGGTAGTGGCCAAGATCTTCAAGGGAGAGGCCGGCGATGACGGCAAGAAGCTCATACGCATCGACGGCCCCACGAGGACAAGCGCGGAAGTGAGCGTCGACGAGACCGTCCGCATAAAGAAGTGCGAGCCCTGCATTGCCCAGAAGGTGATCTTCTGCCCCAATGCCTCCGACGGCAAGAGGATAAGCTTTGAGGACGGCATCGAGGACATATTCAGGAGCGGATTGGCGGAAAGGCCGCTCATTATGGGCATAGACATAATGATACCGAACATCGCCCTTATGGGGAACAGGACAACGTTCAATGTATTGTCCACGGTACCGGGAGGACCGGTCCTTGTCGGTCCGGACACGGAAATAATCTTGAAGAGCGAGCCGATCAAAAAAGACTCGGAAGTACGCCCGGGCCATACGACATACGACGACATAGGCGGGCTGGATGACGAACTTCAAAGGATAAGGGAAATGATCGAACTCCCCCTCAAACATCCGGAACTTTTTGACCGTATGGGCATATCCGCGCCGAAAGGGGTGCTGCTGTACGGTCCGCCGGGAACGGGAAAGACCCTGATTGCGGAGGCCGTCGCGAACGAGTCGGGAGCATCGTTCTATTCGATACGCGGGCCGGAGATAATGGGCAGGCTTTACGGCCAGAGCGAGGAGAGGCTCAGGAAGATATTCGAGGAGGCGGAGGACAATGCCCCGAGCATAATCTTCTTGGATGAGATCGATTCGATCGCGCCCCACAGGGACTCCACATACGGAGAGGTCGAAAGGCGTGTCGTCGCACAGCTCCTTACGTTAATGGACGGGATGGGCGGAAGGGGGGACGTGATCGTGATAGGGGCCACCAACAGAGAGGACTCCATCGATCCGGCCCTAAGAAGGCCCGGAAGATTTGACAGGGAGATAGAGATAGGCGTCCCGAACAGGTCGGGAAGGAAGAGCATTCTCGAAGTGCACACGAGGGATATGCCGCTGTCAGATGACGTTATGATAGAGGAGCTGGCGGCAACGACCCAGGGGTTCGTCGGAGCGGACCTTGCGTCGCTGGCCAGAGAATCCGCGATGAAGTGTCTCAGCAAGCACATTCAGAAGCTGGACCTGGACAAGCCGGTGCCGCAGTCGACTTTGGAGACGATGAAGGTGTCCATGGCGGATTTCGCCGACGCGCTCGCAGACATTGAGCCCAGCGGCATGAGGGAGGTCCTCGTGGAGATACCCAAGATAGGCTGGGAGGACATCGGCGGCCTGGAGCACATAAGAAAAGAGATCGAGGAAGTGTTCATCCCGACGGAGGAGCACAAATCCTTTGAGAGGCTGGGCATAGAGCCCGGAAAAGCGCTGCTGCTTTACGGCCCGCCGGGAACGGGCAAGACCCTGATCGCCAAGGCTGTGGCGAACGAGTCGGGAGCGAACTTCATTTCGGTGAGCGGCCCGGAGATATCAAGCAAGTGGATGGGGGAGTCGGAGCAGGCGATAAGGAAGATCTTCAAAAAAGCGAAGCAGATGGCCCCCTGCATCATATTCTTCGATGAGCTGGATTCGATAGCTCCGATAAGAGGCGCGGGCGACTCCCAGGCATGGGAAAGGGTGGTGGCGCAGCTCCTTACCTCGATGGACGGCATCGAGAGCATGAACAGGGTGATGATAATGGCGGCGACCAACCGTCCGGACATGATCGACCCGGCGCTGCTCAGGCCCGGAAGGATGGACCGTATGATCCTTATCGGGAAACCCGATCTGGAAGCGCGCAAGAGCATACTCAGGGTTCATACGGCGAAGATGCCGCTCAAGGGCGTTGATATAGATGCGGTAGCCAAAGCGACCGACGGCTATGTGGGCGCGGACATAGCCGCGCTCTGCAGAGAGGCAGGACTGCTGGCGTACCGCAACGACAGCAACGCGCAGTACGTGACCGACACGGACTTCAGGGAGGCGTTGAACAGGGTGCGCCCCTCGGTGGACGAGTCCGTTTTCGAGAGATATGAATCCCTCGGAAAAGAGATAAGGAAGCTCCATGCCGGATGGGGGGACCCCCTCTATTATGGGTGATGCAATGGAAAACAAGATGTTCAGCAAAGAACTCCTGGGGAAAGAGGTAGAGACCATTACGGGGCGTACGGTAGGGGTTCTTGAGGACATGGTCATCGATACCGATGACGGATCCATAAAATATCTTCTTGTTGCGGCAGCCGGGAATGTTATCGGCGGGCCTCACAAAGTGGATGAGGAAGGCAGGATCGTCGTGGAGACCGACCGAATAAGGATCGACGGGAACAGGCTGATCATCAACTGAGATCCTTGACCATATAGGGCTCTTCCAGAACATATCCCAGCGCTCTGTAGTACCCTCTCACTCCGGTGCCGCTTGTGACCCTTATCCTTCTTTTGCCGTCAAGGGCGGCCAGGCGTTCCGCCTCGTTCATAAGTTCCTTCCCGAACCCTCTGTGCTGCCAATCCTCGCCGTCGGAACCTATGGAAGCGACGCGCCCGAACACCTTCAGCTCTCTGACGGTCGCGGTATCGGTATCATCGACCCTGAGCCTGACATATCCGACTATGGAGTCATTGTATTCCAGAGAGATGAACCGCTCGGCACCGCCGCTTGCCTTGTACTCAAGGATCTTCTGCAAGATGAGGTCTGGGTCTTCCAATTCCTCTCCGGTATGCCCCACCTCTCTGCACCTTATGCATCTGCAGGAGAGGCCGTGATCGTCCATGTATCCCTTAACAAGCTGGCGTATGTTGCTCTTAAGGATCCCGGCGGCTATCTGCGGTGCCGGGATGTCCCGTTGTATCCTCTGTATCCTGGCATATTCGGGTACGGCAGACTTCATCTTCGACAGGAGTTCCACGGCCGTGCAGACATCATATGGCACATATCTGCCATCCTCCCACATATCAAAAAGCTCTGTCCCGGATATTACCAGCGTCGGATAGAATTTCAGCATATCGGGGCGGAAATCCTGGTCTTCGAAAATACGTTCGAAGCACTCAAGGTCCTTTTCGGGACACGATCCCGGGAGCCCGGGCATAATGTGGTAGCATACTTTCAGGCCGTGAGATTTGCACGAGCGGGTGGAATCGATCACCTCCTTTATCCCATGGCCCCTTTTTGAGATTGAGAGCACTTCGTCGTCAAGTATCTGGACCCCGAGTTCCACCCTCGTTGCGCCGAGCGCCATTGCAAGTTCCACTTGCTCATCGCCGAAGACATCGGGCCTGGTCTCGACGGTCAGGCCGATGCACCTGTGCTCGGAGCCCTCGTTCTTCCGCTGCGCATCCCTCAGGTCCGTTGAGTCAATTCCGTTCATCGCATCAAGACATCTTCTGACGAACCACTCCTGGTACTCCCTGTCCCTGGATGTGAAGGTGCCTCCCATGATGATCAGATCTATCTTGTCTGTCTTATGGCCTATCGCACTCAGCTGGCTGATGCGGTCCGTTACCTGAAGGAAAGGGTCGAATCCGTTCCTCTCCGCTCTCCTCGCGGCTGGCTCCTTGCCTGTGTATGACTGAGGGGACCCGTTCTCGACGCCGCCGGGGCAATATGCGCACTTCCCGTGGGGGCACGGATACGGCGAGGTCATCACCGCTACGACCGCCACACCGCTCATTGTACGCATTGGCTTTTTTATGAGCAGGGGTTCAAGGAGTTCCCGATCCTCGGGCATGACCTCTTTCAATATGCTCGAGTTCGGAGGCACATCCGCAAGACCCAGCTCGCCGCAGAGTTCGATCTTCATCCTCTGAAGGCCTTCTCGGTCCTTTATGGTCCCGTCCTTAACGGAGGAGATCACCCTCCGGCTGAGTTCCCTGACGCAGCGGCCCTCTTTGCTCATTCGTTCTCGGCCCTCGCAAGGGACTGGAAGTGCGCCACGGTCCGCCTGTAGTTCTCCATTGCCATGCCGACATTCGCCTCGGTGAAGCTCCAGGCTTTGGAAAGATCGCCGTATCTGATCCTGTAACCCTTTCTCAAAGCGCCGTCGAACTCCACATCAATGCTTTCCAGGATGTCCATGGATTTCAGTTTGTTGATGTGCCGGTAGATCGTTGGTTTCGTTGTTTCCAAAAGTGCGGCCAACTCTTCTACCGCCCAGGCTTTGCTGGTATTCTTCATGAAGAAATCCATGAAAAGTTTGTACGGTACGCTGTCCCTCACGTTTGTCGCCGAGGTCTTTGGATCGTATCCTTTCGGTATGTAGCCGATCTGCACCAGGAATGTCTCTGCGACAATGTCCTTGTCCGACACGGCGTTCATTGGGGTGTTGCTCACGACTTGCAGTTCGAACAGTGTACACATCTCCCTTATTGGTAAAATAATAGTTAAGATGGTATTTTAATTTGTTCAGACAAGACCTTTAATGTCGTCCAACGCTTTAAGAACGCTTCCGAGAGGCATGACGGGCGACACCGGTATGCGGAGTATCTTTTTCACGGTGACCGCGATTATGGGCGCGCAGACTATCGCAAGCGCGCCGTCCCGCTCCGCTCTTACGGCCGCGATTATCGCGTCCTCGACCGTCGATATGGGGTATTCTCTGATCTTTATCTTCCTGCCGTCTATCTCCATCGTCTTAGGGAGAGACTCCATGAAGGTGGATGAGGCGATCACCGCAACGAAAATATCGCCGTCCGGTCTGCTGATCATGTTCAGAGCGCGTATTATCTGCCGGATCGTTCTCAGATTAGGCTCGCGTTTCTCTTCAAGTATCTTGTACATAGTGCTTTGAGATATGCCAGAGATGGAGCAGAACTCGCTCAGCGTCATCTCAAGCTCCTCATCCAAGATGTTCCTGAAAGCTTTCTGGAACCCTCCTTCCTCCCTGAGCATGCTTGAGATAAGGTCCTCGACTGTCATTTCATATCCTTTGCCCTGCCGGCCGCGCCGAGCCCGGCGACCGCGCCCTCACCCACGGCTTTGGCCAGCTGCCAAGGTCCGCCGGTGATGTCCCCGCATGCGAAGACCCCTTCGACGGATGTTTCACAATTATTGTTTATCTTGATGGAGTCGTCCGCTTCCGGCATTACTCCAAGGTCCATCGCCAGATCCGAGGACGACCTTCCGCCGAGCTCTATGAAAATGCCGTCGACCCCGATCTCCGGCCCCCCTCTCAGAAGCAGCGATTCTACACGAGTCCCGCCTCTGATCTCGTTCGGCGTCCCGGCGATTATTTTCACGCCCGCCCCCGCTGCCTTATCCAAAAGGTATCTTTCTGTTGATATATCTTCGCCTATCCAGTACACCTCGGAGGCATACTTCGTCATCAGATCGGCCGACACCGCGGCCTGGGATTCGTTGCCGATTATCGCTACTCTGAGCCCTTTGTAGAAATTGCAGTCGCATTCCGCGCAGTAACTTACCCCTTTGCCGAAAAATTCTTTCTCACCGGGTATATCCAGTTTACGTCTGGATATGCCGGTGGCAATGACCACCGATCTGCAGTCGATGCTCTCTCCCGATTCGACCGTTATCTTGAAACCGTTCCCGTCCGTCACGGCCCCCGTGACGTTCTGATCGATATGTCTGCATCCGAACGACAATGCTTTGTCCAACCCGCTTTTCAGCATCTCTGCGCCGTCCGCTTTTCCGGAGACCCCGAAGTAGTTCTCGATGTGGGCGCCGAACAGCGCACTGTTCTGCATCTTTCCCACGATAACGGTATCGGCCTTTTTTCTGGATGAATGGATGCCGGCCTGCAGGCCTGCAGGCCCGCAGCCTATTATCACAACGTCAGATATCATTTCACAATGATTCGATGCAATCTATGATGTCCTCTTTGCTTCTGAGCCCCACTAAGGTATCGGCGAGCACCCCGTCCTTGAATATCAGCAACGTCGGTATGGCCCTTATCCCGAATCTTATGGAGATCGCCGGACTGTTATCTACGTTTAATTTGCCGACTCCCGCTTTCCCATTCAGTTCGTTCGAGAGCTCCTCCATAATGGGGGTCATCCTTCTGCAGGGCCCGCACCATGGCGCCCAGCAGTCTATCACAGCCAAACTGTTGCTGTCAATGAACTTGTCAAAGGTACTTTCTGTCAATTCTGTTACCAAGATTTTCACCCGAATTGACGACCACTATTATTATAAACGGTTAAATAAGTTTAGAGGGAACCACGGAATGGGATGCAGGGTGCTGGAGAACATTAACGATATAAAAGGACTGGAAATATATACTCCGGGCGGCATTTATGTAGGGGTGGCCGATGAGGTCATCATTGATATTTCCAAAATGAGGGCCTACGGCCTGTTCGTCGCGGAAGCGAATCCCATGCTCGTTGATGAGAATGTGTCGATAAGCATACCGATGAGGTGGGTCCAGAGCATCGGCGACGTGATAATCCTGAACCGGTTCCCCGATGAGAGGATATCCTCGGGGTCAGTTTGAGATCCATTTGAGTTTCGGATATTCGCCGATTATGTCGGGTATGACGTCCAGGTCCATCCCGTAAAGCCTCGAGAGTTCCCAGTGAAGCGATTCCATCCTCTCCGCGCCTCTGATCGCCCCTTTTCTTCTC
>WRJJ01000035.1 GCA_009778575.1 Methanomassiliicoccaceae archaeon | reverse complement strand
TACGAGATACCTCAGCTGGCGGTGGGTCTGGTCTCTCTGGCTACATTCCCCGCGGAATACTACCTGCTGATAATGGGATTCGTCCTGCTGTGGTTCTTCTTTGCCGTGCTCTTCCTGAAGAGCAGGTCGATGGGAAAGATCTCCGACGCAACGGAGTCCGCTTACACTAGATCGCTTGAATCGGAGATTGAGAAAGAAAAATGATCACGGGCGGTAGTTCCCGTTCCTGTGCATCTCTATCATGACATAGGACGCCATCCTTGCGTCAGAAAGGGCGCGGTGGTCCTGCTTATCGCCGATGCCTGCGGGGTCGCCGTTCACTATCGTCTTATAGGCATGTTCAAGCTTGGGGAACTTGTAACTCACACCATAAAATTCGCTGGGGATCCTGCATACATCGGTGGCCGCTTTCATTATATCCGTGCAGACGCTGAAAATGCCTTTCAGATGCCATGGCTCTCTGAACAGAAATTTGTCCAGATCGAAAGGCACATTGTATGAGGTGACCACTTTGCCTCGGAGAAGCATCGCAACCTCTTCTTTCACCTTGAACAAGGGTTTCGCCGCTGCCACTTTATCTAACGTAAGATCGCTGTTGCCGAATATCCAGGCCTTGGCCCTGTGATCCTCCCAATCAGCCACGTCGTAACCGACGATCGAGGAGTATATGTCCTTCACGATCCCTTTGGTGATGTCCACGGAACATATGCCTATATCCACTACGACATCTCTCGGCCCGCCGTTGAGCCCGGTGGTCTCCGTGTCGATGACAAATATCTCTTCGGGATCTCTGAAATAATCCTCAATGTTCATGATATCACGCCCTGCTCTTTCAGGATGGAATTTACCCTCCTCAGGGTGTCTGTTAGCATCGCAAGCATAACCACTGCAAGGATCATTGAGGTCAGCATTACCATCATCGTTAATTTGTTGTCCCCGCTTGTGCCTGTGCCTGTGCCGGGCGCGGCCGGTTCCGGGACGACGACCGTTTCCAGTTCCTTGAGGTCGCTGAAACTTATGTCTATGTCTTTCGTTAAATTACTGAATACATGCCTGACAGCGTTGCCTTCCAATACAGAGTAATGGTCCGGTTTCACTGATGAGAGGGTGTCGGTGATGCCTGTATTGCGGTCATATTCGTAGAACCATATCCCGGACCTTTCCATGTCGTATTTGTTTGAGGAAACGACGATCACCAGCTCATTCCCTCTTTCGATCTCCCTTCCGTTTGGGAAATCGACTTGAATATCCATGTCGTCCCTGTAGACCACCATTATGGTGTCTGCAGAAACGATGGGAGCCGACAGAACGAACAGCATTGCTGCCGTTATTGCCGCAGATATCAGGAACGCTCCGTATGGTCTTTTCATTCGAACCGCTGATATCTTCGCCGTATAAAGAACCCGTCATGATAAAGTCAAAATAACAGCTTTCCCTCACCGTAACATGGGCGCAAAGATAACGATAGGCACCAAAGAGCATGATATCGCATGCGGCGCTACCATCTTCGACGCGGTACGATCGCTCGGTCACGCCCCGGATGCCTTCATCTTCATTATCAACGGTAAACCTGTCCCTATGGATACAAAGATAGATGACGGCGCATTGATAAAAGCGGTCAAGGTGGCATCAGGAGGATGAGATCTCCTCTATCTTTTTCAGGTCGAGCCCATATTGTTCAGCGGTTTCCAGAAGGGAATCCGCATTTTTGACGAACGCCTCCATCATGGCCGGACCCTCGGGTCCTCCCCTTGTATCCGAAAGAGAATCCTCTTCGGGGAACCTCAGATCCATGTAAGGGATGGTTCCGATGAAGCTCATGCCGGTAAGCTTTTCTATCCTCTCTACCGCCTCTCCGAGTATGGAGGGGTCCCCTCTGAATCTGTTTATTATGAATCCTTTCAGCAGCGGGCGGACATCTTCCGGTATGAGCAGCCACGTTCCGTACATGGCGGCGAACGCCCCGCCCCTTTCGATATCCCCTACAAGGACGGCCGGGACGTTTCGTTCCCTCATCATGCCTATGTTCGCGACGTCCCTGTCCAAAAGATTCAATTCGGCCGGGGAGCCGGACCCTTCGCAGACCACTGCCTCATACTTCTTTGAGAGTCTGTCGAAGGCTCCGCATGCCTCTTTCAAGACCTCTTCCTGCGGGATGCTCTGCTTCTTGCCGTTCACGATCACATCTATCGCCCCGCCCCCTAACGGTCTAAGGAGCACAGGATTCATGTCGATGGTCGGCTCGACCCCCGATACCCATGCCTGGAAGGCCTGCCCCGTGCCGATCTTATGGCCTTCTTTTGTAACGTATGAATTAAGAGAGAGGTTGGATGCCTTGAAAGGCGCAACGGAAACGCCTTTCCTGCTGAGATATCTGCAGTAGAGCGCCGTTACCGTGGTCTTCCCCGCCCCGGAGGATGTTCCCAGGAAGATCACCTTCACCGCTCTCCCTCCAGTATTTTCATCAGTTCCTCCATATCCATGTTGCTCTCGAAAGCGGAAGCCAGTTTCTCAATGTTCTCTTCGATGAGATCATCATAATCCTTCGGCGGGGATGTGGACAATATGCCTTCTCCGCCTTTAACAAAAGAAAGGAAGAATCTCCTGAAAGAGGGTTTCTCCAATACTCCGTGGATATACGTTCCGAACAGCATCTCCTTCTCCCTGAAAGAGCCTTCCGTCTCATCCCCTGTGAAGCGTTCGATCCTGAACAGCGGCTCCTCCCTTATCTCGGTGTCTCCCATATGCACCTCATATCCGGTTACCGGTTCCCCGGTCCTGATGAACACTCCTTCGTCCTGTATGGTCTTTTTATTATTCTCGTTCCATCTGGTGATGTTGTCGAAAAGACCGAGACCGTCGACTGTCCCGCGTGGGCCTTCTATCCCGTTGGGATCCTCCAATGCAAGGCCCATCATTTGATATCCTCCGCATATTCCCAGTATCGGGACCTTTCCTTTCAGATCCTTTATGGCTTTGTCAAGCCCTTTTTCCTTCATCCACATAAGGTCGTTTACGGTGTTCTTCGTTCCGGGTATCACTATCGCGCCCGTACCTTCCAATTCTTCCGGTTCGGTAATGAACTTTACAGTGGTATCTTCCATAAAGAGCGGGTCCAGGTCGGTGAAGTTGGCTATCCTTGGCAGCCTTACGACCGATATCACCATGCTCCCCGTGCCTTTGCTCTTCATGCCCCTCAGGGTCTCAGAGTCCTCGAGAGGAAGTTCGAGACCAATGTGCGGCACCATCCCTAAAACGGGAATGCCGAGGATCTTTTCGAGTTCCTTCGCTCCCGGCGCCATCCTGGAGATGTCCCCCCTTATGTTATTCAGGATTATCCCTTTGATCCGTCCCCTGTCCTCTTCCGGTATCAGTTTGACGGTGCCCACCGCATATGCGAACGCACCTCCCCATTCCACGTTCACTATCAATATGCAAGGGGCGTCGGCTATCTTTGCGGCGCCGATGTTCGCTATATCTTTGTCATAAATGTTTATTTCAGCGGGGGATCCTGCACCCTCCATTACGACCGCGTCGTATCTCTTTTTCAGGAATTCGATGTTCCTTTCCACGATCTCCGCGCCCGGTCCCGTCACGAACTTTCCGTAGTAATCCTTTACGTTGAAGTCGCCGTAAGGCTCCCCTTCTACAATGACCTGGGATATCGTGTCCCCCTTGGGTTTCAGAAGTATCGGGTTCATGTATTGGTCGGGGTTCCTGAGCCCCGCGGCCTTGCTCTGGATGGTCTGGATCATTGCCACCTCGAACCCCCTTCTTGTGACCTTGGAGTTCAGGCTCATATTCTGAGACTTGAACGGAGAGACAAGATATCCTCTCTTATGGAGGATCCTGCATATGGCGACGACGGCTATCGATTTGCCTGCGTCGGATGTCGCTCCGAGCACCATCATCGACCTTCCCTTCCTGAAGTATCTTGCCTTTGCCTCTGTCAGGATGCTTTTCATCCTCGGGTCCTTCGGCTCCGTTATCCCCATTCTTTTTATCTCGGACATAACGAACTTTCCTGTCTCCTGCCTGTGGATGAAAAGGCAATATGAACAATCCCAGACGTCCGAGCCTCTTTTTGACCTTAATATCTGACCAAGGTCCTCATCATGGCAGGGATAGAAGGGACAGTAGCAGAACGTGCAGTCCTGGCCCGTGAAGTGGCATGGGTGATACGGGCAGCTTTTATCGGGGCCGATCCATCCTCTTTCTATCTCTTCCTTCACCTTTTTCGTTATGTTGTCCATGATAACCTTCGAAAGCTAATCATTTTTTTTGGATAAGAACTTTGCATATGTTGGATGAGCCTGTTTTATTGGTAAGATGGATATATGTTCCAAATATGAGAATTTTTGAAGAAAAATACCGGTCCGCCGCAGACAGCGGACCGAGTGGCCGGAAAGGTTTAAGAGCGGCGTTCTGCCGCCGCTCTTTTTTTGTGTTCAGGGTTTTTTCTTCAGCACGAAGAAATACAGCACAGCCCCGATCGCGAGGATAGCTACCAATGCAACGGCAATGATCACAATTGTGTTGGATCCGCCGCCGGAGTCCTCCTCGGGTGCGCTTTCAGATATTGCACCGAAAGCAATGGTGATGCTCTTTGTTATTCCCAATGAGTCCGTCACGGTAACAGTTGCCGTTCCGGCCGATGCCGCAGCGGTCGGCGTTCCCGATATCACTCCTGCGGAAGATATGGTAATGCCGGACGGCAGCCCTGTTGCCGTGAAAGCATACGGGGTGACCCCTCCCGAAACGCCCGGTGCAACATTGATGTTGGCGATCGCGGTGCCTACAGTTGAGTCCGGTATGTCGTAAGCAGAACTGTGTGTAAAGGTGAGCGGAGCCGCTGCGGCCGTCACCGCACCGTAATCGATCGTTATTGAGGCTGTATGCGACAATCCGTCATTTGCAAAGATCGTTGCGGTCCCCCCTGCAGCGGCAGCGGTCGGCGTTCCCGATATCACTCCCGTCGTATTGTCTATTGTCGCCCATGAGGGAAGACCGTTCGCAGTGAACGTATACGGCAGCGCTCCTCCCGAAACGCCCGGCGAAACATCGATGTTAGCGATCGCCGTTCCGATCGTGGATGCGGGTATGTCGTAAGCGGGACTATCCGTAAAGGTAAACGGTGCCATCTTGACCCACGCTTTGGCATTGCCCTCGGTGTACTCAAGGTAGCCGGGCTTGTAGGAGGTGGCATTATAATCAGTTACGGTTAATGCGATATTGTCAAGCTTAATATATGTCGCGGCGGTAATTTTTCCGTTTATGGTTATCTCACCTATGCTGTCGGTCACGCATGCGCCTGTGCCGGCTGTGGCAGTGACGTTTCCTTTGACATATACGTCTCCCTTTATGGATGCCTCAACTGCATTGTGATTGCCGTTGACGGTTACGTTGCCGTCGACGGTGATCTTGCTACCCTCGGTGGCGGCAGATACGCCAACGCCGCCGGTTGCGGTGACATTGCCGTAGACTGTAACCGTGCCCTTATTCATGGCTAAAACACCGTCGCCGTTTGTAGCGGTAACATTAGTGACATATGCCGTTTTATCCCGGCCGTCGCCGCTGCCGCCGACAATAACGCCATCTTTGCCTTTGACATTCACGGTGGTATCGTCATTACTAAGGAAGCTGCCGCCGGTATTGCAGTACAGGCCATAGTTGTTGCTGCTGGTTATGTTGAATGTGCCGGGGCCTCTCAGGTCAATTTGTCCGTGCACAATATAAACACCGTAGCCCGTAGTTTCAATGGTCAGCGTATAGCCGTCCAAATTAATGTTAATGGCAATGGGCACAGCAAGTGTGCCTTCGATTCTGAGGTTTTTGGTGCCCGTGACATTTCCGAGCAGGGTTATCATGTCTCCGCTGACAATCGTTTCCGCCTCCATCAGTGCATCCAGAGTCGGATACCAACTGCCGCTTAGGTCGTCCGTGCCGCCTATAGTGTAGCCTGGTATAGCCTCCGACGTATCAGACAATACTGATACCGCCGTGAGGGCCAGCAGGGCCGTTACGACGAATGCCGTAAGGACCGATTTATTCCTCCCCCTAAAGAGGGAGGGGGTGCGTGATATTATTTTCATAGTGAACCCTACTTTTACTATAGAGTTGTCATTATAAAACCCTAACCTACCTGATTCCTCGATGAGTCCGTTCAGCGAGCCATAATTGGCATTTGAACAACATTATAAGGGTATCGCGGCCCTTACCTGCCGTGCCTTATCATGAACTTTTCAAGCTTGTCGTACGCTTCCTCCATCGCCTTCATCGGCGGGAGAAGGATCGTTCTGAAATGGCCCGCACCGTAATCGTCGGAGAACCCGGACCCATGGACGAACACAATGCCTTCCTCGTTGATCAGGTTGATCACGAAGTCCTTGTCTGTCTTCCAGTCGAACAGGTCGACCTTCGGGAACATGTAGAAAGCGCCCTTTGCCCTGTTGGTGGTTATTCCGGGTATCTCGTTCAATCTTTTGTAAGAGAAGTCCCCTCTTTCCTTCAGCTTCCTGTTCATTTCGATTATGTAGTCCTGAGGGCCCTCAAGAGAGGCTCTTGCCGCCTCTTGGCAGGGTACGTTCGGACAGATCCTTGTACGGAACTGCTTCATCATCCCTTCCCTGATCTCATCCATGAAGTCGCCTTCGTACATGAAGTAACAATACCCTTCCCTCCACCCGGGCATCAGATTCACCTTGGAGAAGCCGTTGAATATCACTCTTGGCACATCCGACGGCAGCTCTGAAGCGGAGAAGTATTTTCCGTCGAAGACCAGTTTGTCGTATATCTCATCTGAGACCAGCGGTATCCCGTGTTCCGCGGCGACATCGCCCACTTCCCTGATCACTTTCTCCTCATATACCGCCGATGTCGGATTGTTGGGATTTATGACCACGATGGCCTTGGTCCTGTCGGATATCTTTTTGCGGATCATATCCACGTCCAGCCTCCAGTCCTCTTCTTCGATCTGCCTGTATGAGACCGCTTTACCGCCGTAGAATTCGATATATTGGGCGTAGGACGGATATCCCGGGCTTGGTAGGAGGATCTCGTCTCCCGGCTCCAGAAGAGTGGCCATAAGAACGTTGATCCCCTCGCTGACGCCGTTCGTTACGTAAACGTTGTCGGCGGTTATCCTTGCACCATGTTTCTCGAACTCTCTTTTTACTATCGCCTCTCTGAGAGCTATGTCGCCCTGAGAGTCGCCGTAACCGTTGTCGGTGTTGTCGACGGCGTTCCTCAGCGCCGTCTTGAAATATTCGGGCGTTTCGAAGTCCCATTTGTTGGGGTCTCCGATGTTGAAGTTGTAAAGCTTCATGCCCCTTTTGGCGGCAGCTGCGGCCGGAACTGTTACCTCGCGTATCGCGTAGTCCATTGCCATAGATCTGCTTGAAGCTTTCATCATCTTCATCTTGAAATTCACCAGGCTCGACACGTTGGTTAAGTTATATAAATAGTGTGAGACGCTATTTAGGGGTAAGAGAGGCGCAGAACTTTATGACCGACGGAAGAACAAGATGCCCATGGCCGGAGCACGACGAAAAAATGCTGAAATACCACGATGAGGTGTGGGGCGTGCCCGTGCACAACGACCAGCAGCTCTTCGCAAAGCTTTGTTTGGACCTTATGCAGGCGGGCCTCATGTGGAGAACGATCCTGTATAAACAGGAGAATTTCGAGAAAGCCTTTGACAATTTTCATATCGAGACGGTCGCCGGATACGATGAAGCGAAATTCAACGAACTGATGCAGGATACGGGGATAGTTCGCAACAGGCTAAAGATCAGCGCCATCATCAACAATGCCAACCGCATCCTGGAGATACAAAAAGAGTTCGGCAGTTTTGACGCTTACTTGTGGGGTTTCACTGAAGGGAAGGTCATCGACAACGGCCGGAAGGCAATTGAGGAGATACCCGCTTCCAGTCCGCTGAGCGATGCCATTAGTAAGGATCTGAAGAAACGCGGTTTCAGATTCGTGGGGACCACCATCATCTATGCTTTCTTGCAGGCGGTGGGGATTGTGAACGACCATTTGACAAGCTGCTTTTGTTACAAAAAGCCTGAATGAGAGAGTATTTTTTGCCCCGTCTCCCGTTTCTGTTCCATCATAATAGGGGAAAAATACATTACATCGGCCGTCGATAAAGAAAGCAGAACGTATTAGGGGAGATGGGAAATGGATGTTCTTATAGTTGCCATGTTCGCGGTGGTGTGCGTATTGCTTGCTGCCAATTTGGTCCTGGGTATGAAGAAGAAAGGCGGGGAAAGTATGCCGCCCGGGCTGGAACGCCGCCTGGACTCGATGGAAACGGCGTTCGGGCGGTTCGACCCGATGATACGCGACGAGTTCGTTCGCAATCGGGAGGAGAGCGCAAAGGCCGCGAGGGAGAACCGCGAAGAGACCAGCATACAGCAGGAGAAGATGAAACAGGCCATCGACGAGCAGCTTAAGGCGATCCGCGAAGAGAACGAGAAGAAGCTCGAGGAGATGCGGAAGACCGTTGATGAGAATTTGAAGACGACCGTGGAGAAAAGGTTCGACGAGTCCTTCAAACTTATAAACGAAAGGCTTGAACAAGTTCACAAGGGGCTCGGGGAGATGAAACAGCTCGCCTCGGGAGTGGACGACCTTAAGCGCGTCCTTGCCAACGTCAAGACCAAAGGCACATTGGGTGAGGTCCAACTGGGCTCCATTCTGGAACAGATCCTCTCTCCCGCTCAGTATGAGGCGCAGAAGGCCGTCAGAGAAGGCAGTCTGGAACGTGTGGACTATGTGATCAAACTGCCCGATAAGAACAGTGCGAACGAGACGCTGCTTCTCCCCATCGATTCGAAATTCCCCACCGAGGATTATCAGAGACTGCTTGACGCATATGATTCAGGCCTTGGAGAGAATGAAATAAAGAGCATTTCCAACAGCTTTGAAGCGTCCGTCAAGAAATCCGCGAAAGACATTCACGACAAATACATCAACCCGCCGAAGACCACCGACTTTGCCATAATGTTTGTCCCGGCGGAGGGACTGTATGCGGAGATCGTACGCAGAGTGGATCTGTTCGAAACGCTTCGAAACACATACAAGGTCACCGTTGTCGGGCCGACGAATCTGGCGGCCTTCCTTTCAAGCCTGCAGATGGGATTCCGGACCCTCGCGATCGAACGCCGTTCCAGCGAAGTGTGGGAACTTCTCGGTGCGGTCAAGACGGAGTTCGGGAAGTACGGTATCTTAATGGACAGCATCAAGAAGAAGATCGATTCCGCAGCTAAAGAGATCGATACTGTGGGAACCCGCTCAAGAGCGATCGAGCGCAAACTCAGGTCTGTGGAAGAACTGCCTGAAGATGAAAGCGCCCTCATGCTCGGCGACAATGCGTATGATGAACCCGGACCATGACACCGCTTGATTTTTATCTGCGGCGGGCATAGGATACGGCATGGGCGCCGTAATACTCGGTAAGAACCACCTGCGGTGGTGCTGTTCCTGCAACCTGCCGATCATGGAAAGCAGCAAGTGCCAGGTCTGCGGAAATGATACAAAGGAGATCGTGCTCACGCCTCCCGCGGACGCGCGCCCCGCATTTGACCACGATATATGTTTGGTAAGAAAACTGGTCAACAATGATTTCGGAGAGGGCGCGGGCAGCGCGCTGCTCCCTGACGGACACATTGTGCTTATGAGCAAAGCGCCGGCGATTGACAGAATGGATGAGGTCATCGTTGACGGAGCCGTGGTGGGAGCGATAAGGTACGACATAGGGAATGGATGGAAGTTCATATCCAGGATGCAGGGTGCCATGCGCATCCGCAAAGGAATGTCCAGAGGATATGTGGTATGCGATCCCAGCGCGGTCAGTTTCATAAAGGAGAGCAAGAACCTTATGGCTCCCGGTGTAAAAGATGTCCATCCGGACGTCAGGACCGGGGATGAGGTCCTTATCGTAGACCCGGATATGAACGTCATCGCCACAGGCAGTGCCAAGATGTCTGCCGAAGAGATGACCTCCGGCGGCAAAGGAGTCGCCGTGAAGACAAGATGGTACAAGACCGAAGAATTCTTGGACCTCCATACGGAGCACAGCTGGGATGATGTCGCGGAAGCGAACAGCCATGTGTTAGAAAAAAGGGTGAGCGAAGCGACAGGCTTCATTAAAAGAACAATTGAGAGGAACAAACTTCCGGCGGTCGTCTCGTTCTCCGGAGGAAAGGACAGTCTTGCCTGCCTGCTGCTGACGCTTGATGCCGGGCTCAGGCTCCCCATTCTTTTCGTCGATACGGGACTGGAACTCACGGAGACCGTGGAACATGTCCACGATACGGCGGAGCGCCATGGCCTGACCTTGATCGAGGAAAAAGCCCCCACGGATGCCTTCTTCGGGAACCTTGGGTTCTTCGGCCCGCCCGCGAAGGATTTCAGGTGGTGCTGCAAGACCAACAAGCTTGGGCCGACCGTATCGGCCGTCAACAGGAATTTCCCGGAGGGGGTTCTTTCCTTTATCGGACAGCGCAAATACGAGTCTGAGGCCAGGAATGCCAAGCCCAGAGTGTGGAGGAACCCATGGACCCCCGGACAGCTTGGAGCCTCTCCCATACAGAGCTGGAGTGCCATGCACGTTTGGCTGTATATCTTTTCAAAGAAAGAACCGTACAATGTTTGGTACACAAGAGGCCTGGACAGGATAGGATGTTTCCTGTGCCCCGCTTCGGACCTCTCGGAGTTGGAGATAGTATCAAAAGGCAGCGACAGATACCCTCAATGGAGAGAGTTCCTCGATAATTACATGGAGGCTAACGGTCTTCCTCCGGAGTGGAAAAGCTTCGGCCTGTGGAGATGGAAGAATGCGCCCCCGTCGATACGAGAGGAGGTGAAGAGAGTGACAGGAAAGGATGTTCCGGAGATCGTGAAAAGAAAACCTTCATCTGACAAAGGCCCCATCGCAATAAAGGTTCAGGAGGGGTACTCCCCGTGCGTCATCGGATATAGCATAGAGGCCGCTCTTTCAAGGCCGATAGACCTGAAAAAACTGAAGCCGTTCATACCCGCTATTGCCTGGACCTCGGAATTGGATGAGGAGAATGACATCCTTTCCGCAGACATAGTAACGATCTATGGCGCAGGGTCCATCATCGCAAAGTCAAGCGTGGAACGCGATGCGAGAATGCGTATCGACGAAGCTTTTCAGCTGATCGTTAGGGCAGAACAATGTATCGGATGCGGCCTCTGCGTCGCAAGATGCGCTCCCGGCGCGCTCTATATGAAAGATGGAAAGGTGGAGATCAAAGAGGACGAGTGCATTTTCTGCAAGGATTGCTTCGGTCCGTGCCCCGCGGTGAAGTTCGGATCTG
>WRJJ01000034.1 GCA_009778575.1 Methanomassiliicoccaceae archaeon | reverse complement strand
AGCTTGGCGGTAAGGCTGTACTTCTTCCTGCCCCCTTCATCGTTGTACCTGGATACATGCATTGTAAGGGATTCCGGCTTGTAGATCTTGGAGATCTTGGTCATCTCCGCTTCAATGTCCGCGTACATGGCATCAGCATAGAACTTGTCATCCTCTTCAAGTCCGCTTATCTGTACGAAGAGGGAATCCCTTTCCCTGCATGCCGATATCAATTCAACGATATCGTATTCCGTTAGTATCCCTACCAACTCTTTCCCCTCAACGACAGGCAGAGTGGAGAACCCCCGCTCCTCCATCACCGAGGCGGCCGAACCCAGCGTATCCATCCATTCCACGGTCCTGACCGCGGCGGCATAGACGCTTTCGATGGTGATCTGAGCTTTCGAGCTCTTTTGGAAGTCGCCGAAGCTTTTCGAATCGGTCTTCCAGTGGTTGTCGATGATCTCTTTCATTCCAACAACTCCCACAGGGCTTCCGTCGCTGCCGACCACAGGCACGGTCCTGATGTCTAATCTCCTCATGATCTCCAAAGCATCATCCAGCATACCGTCCAGTCTGACTGACTCTACCGGGGAGGTCATTATTTCCCAGACCTTTATGTCCTTCAGTATCTTCATCTTCGCAGCTACTCTGGTGAGGCTGCTTCTCGACACAACCCCGATGATCTTTTTTCCATTCAGAACCGCCAGCTGTCTGCAGTTATTGGTGATGATGTGTTCTGCAATCTTGGTTATTTCCGTTTCTAACGAGACAGTAGGAAGGTTTCTTACAAGGTTTTTTATCTTGGTGTCCGGCGTGACACTCCCTTTCCTAAGAATAGATCCGTAGCTGACCATTCCGATGTAGTTGCCGTTCTCAAGGATAGGTATCTCTTGAAATCCAGATTCCCTCATTTTTGAGAGCGCCTCTGAAACCCTGTCCTCCGGGTCGACTACGGGAAACTCCGATGTCATGGTGTCTTTGACGGTTATTCCGTTCAGTTGTGATCTCAAAATCGATAACTTCTTCAAATCTTCTAGGTCTTCTACTCCCATTATCTCACCCCATTCAATTCTGTCGATCATTAATCGCATTATGGCGGATATAAAGATTGTTTATAATGTCTGGCAAACGCGCGTCAGCCATTGTAAAATGCGTACTGAGCGTGAGAAAACGCCGGTCCATAAAACCAATGATGGGTGTTTTCTGGAAGGTATTAAATAGAAATTGGCTCAAAGGGCCTCAAACGACATGCCGGAAAGCAAGGATCTAAGGATGTCAGGAACGGAATCCGACGGTATCCTTTTCTGAGCGGTCGTGTCGCGTTCTCTTATTGTGACGGTGCCTTTATTCGGCCCTTCTAATGACTCGTAGTCCACGGTTATGCACCAGGGAGTGCCGACCTCATCCATTCTGGCATATCTTTTGCCTATCGTTCCTGAGCCGTCGTAATAGGCCTCCATGCAGGGGGAATGGACCCTTTTGTAGATGTCCGTCGCAAGGTCATCCAAACCATCTTTTTCCATGAGCGGGAATATCCCCACTTTAATCGGTGCGACATCCGGTACAAGTCTCAGTACGGTGTAATCTTCCTTTTCATCGTGTTTAAATGAGTGTTCCAGCACAGAATAGAAGATCCTGTCCAATCCATGCGACGGTTCTATCACGTGGGGAACGACCCTTTCCCCGGAAACTTTTTCGCGGATCCTTACGACCTCGAAGAACTCTCCGTCAAGTATCACGTCTTCTCCATCCAGATCCAAGGTGAGCTTTCCGTCCTTGATGTCTGAAGGGCGTTTCGCCTCCATGGCCTCGGCAATTGTCTTTGCCTTTTCCTTGAACTTAGGGCCCAAGGCCTTGTGTTTGGCCTTTACCTTGTCGACCTCCATCTCTCTCGGCTCGTCGAATTTTTTGAAGTGAGTGAGCTCGGTACCCGAGAACTCTGCATGTCTGGATAAGTCCCAGCACCCTCTGTCGGCGATGCCGGTTATCTCGATCCACCCGTAAGACAGAAGGACCTCGGCATCCCAGCAGTCCATGGCGTAATGCGCCATCTCGTCGTTAAGATGCTGCCTGAACCTAAGTCTTTCCGGATCGATCCCCAATCTGGTCAGGAACTGCTGTGTTGTGTAAACGAAATATGCCAGCACCCTGTTCGCTATTATTCCTTTTTCTACCGCCTCGCCTACGGTCATGGTCACGGTATCGGTGCCGGTGTTGGGGACAAGCGCGATCAGGTCGTTCTCTATCTCGCGGAACCTGATCCAATCCTTATCGTCGGGGTCGACGAAGAGTTCCACTTCCATCATGTTGAACTCTCTCATCCTTATCATCCCCTGCCTTGGTGCGATCTCGTTCCTGTAACCTCTCCCGGTCTGTATCACTCCCAGGGGCAGTTTCTCTCTGTTGTACCTGTACAGGTTCAGATAGTTGACGAATATCCCTTGCGCGGTCTCCGGCCTGAGATATCCTACTCTGGAAGAGCCGGGTCCGATGGCGGTCTTGAACATAAGGTTGAATTCTTCCACCTGACCTAGTTTTCCGCCGCATTCCGGGCACTTTATCTCATGTTTAACGAAAGCATCATCCAGTTCCTTTGGGGATAATACGTCAGGATTGTCGAAGAACTCTTTTACGAGGTGGTCCGCCCTGAATGCTGATTCGCACTCTCCGCAATATGTGACAAGGTCGGCGAACTCGTCCACATGGCCGGAGGCCTTGAACACCTCTCGGGGGTTGACGGTCTCCGAATCTATCTCAATGAAACCTTCCCTTCCTCGGTAAATGTCCCTCCATACCTCCACGATATTGTTCCTCATGTTGGAGCCCAAGGGCCCGTAATCGTACATCCCCGCCACGCCTCCGTATAACTCGAAAGAGGGCCATACGAACCCTCTGCGCTTGCAGAGGGAGAGAAGATCGGCGTTGATGGCCTCTTTACTCATAGGAATTACCTGTCAGTGCGCATAGGACATCTACGTCATAGATCATGCCTACCAGGTCATCTTTGGTACCGTGCACCGGAAGCTGCCCGAAGTCGTTCTGTATCATGATGCGGGCAATATCATTCAAAGGGGTCTTTTTGAAGATGGTCTGCGGATCTTTGATCATATAGTCGCGGACGGTGGTGTCGTCAGGGATGTATTTGTCGGTCGCGGCGTAGAACAGCGGGAGCACGTTCCTATACCCTGCAAGTTCAGAGTCCTCGATCCCCAGGCGCATCATCGCTTCTGCATCCACGATCTGGTCGCTGAACAGGTCGCGGTCCGTCAGAATGCCCACCAGTTTTCCTTTGATGTCCAGGACCGGTACGGCCGAGACATCGCTGATCCTCATTGCGGCCACTGTGTATGCCAAAGGCTCGCCCTCATATGCGGTGACGCAGGTGGTCCTTATGACATCCTCTGCGGTCATCGGGGTCTTCATTTCCATTATTTCCTTCAAAAGGTCTGTAGGCGTAACTATTCCCACCAGTTTTCCATCCTCTATCACCGGAAGCCTGTGTATCCTTTTGCTGGCGAAGATTTTTGCCGCTTCGACCATGCTGCCGTTCGGGGTTATCGTGATGCAGTCCTTTTTCATTATCAGCGATAATTGATCCTCATCGAACTTCCTGAAAATATCCCTTCTGGAAACAATGCCCATGAGCTTGCCGTCCGAAGCGCGTACGACGGGAAGCCCCGTCAATTTGTTTCTGACCATCATATTGATAGCATCGCTGCGGCTTCCGGGAACCTCCACCACTATCGGTGCCGCAGTCATTATGTCTGCCACTGTTTTCATCCTGAACGACCTCTAAAGATCTTGACCACAGGAAAAGCATACGGCTTCTCCGGCGGCGCGTCTGGCGGGTTATTTGTCTTTAGGTAATTAAGGGCATTGATTGACTTTAGATCGTCAGTCCTTCGTTACAACGGGAGATTTAGCGACCATCACGGGGCATTTCGCATTTTGGACTATTTTCTCCGCCACACTCCCCATTAAAAGTTTCGAGATACCGGTCCTGCCCAAAGTACCCATAACGATAACGTCGTATTCCCCCGACTCCGCCTCTTGCAGTATGACCTTTGCCGGTGATCCTTCAACGAGTTTCTCTTCCGCCGCCACGCCGGCCTCTTTGGCTTTCTCCGAGACATAGTCGGTGGCGTATCTTCCTTCTTTTTCAAGAGTATCATAGACGTTTATCAAAGCGGCATCCATCGGAGAGTTCGCATAGATGGAACGATCAAGGACGAACAGCGCCGTAACTGTGCCTCCAGACAATTTAGCCAGTTCAATTGCTTTATCCACAGCATATTTGGTGAATTCGCTGCCGTCCGTCGGCACAAGTATCTTCTTGAAATTCAGTTCACTTCCCCCTTTTCGGCCTGTATCTGAACACAGGTTCCCTGTTCCGCAGAATGTCATCCATGCGGAATGCTCCCCGGCAGGGAAGCACCGTCAGCTCGGCCGTCATTCCAACTGATATATGGATTTTGTTATGCGGATATAATATCTTTCTCCCTGTCGTAAGCATCGGCTCCATGACATCGTCGGCAGAACCTCCCTGAGAGACAAGCACATCTCTGAAGGCCAAGGCCTCAGAGCGCATGTCCGTGTCGCAAAGCATAGCATTGTCGGTGCCGATAGCAACATCTACACCGCAATCAAGCATCCGTTTTATAGGCGGCACCTTTCCGAAGTATTGGTTGGATCTTGTGCAGACAACCACCCGCACTTCCGCTTCGGCGCACTTCAGCAGGTCAGAGTCTCCCGCCTCCACCATATGCACAACGAAAGCAGGGTCAAAGGAAAGTATGAGGTCTATGTCCTCTCGTGTACTCTCGCTTGCATGGATCGCGAACATCTTCCTTCTTTCTCTTGTCTGATCCGCCACGCTCTCGATGTATCCGATATCCATATCGGATATGCCTGAGATGCCTATGCCGTCCGCGATATCAAGTATTCCGGATATCTCCTCTGGGTCATACTCTTTGCTGAGGGGCCTGCCGAGTATCGTTGACTCCGGAGCGGCCTTCCTGAGGGCCCTGCATCCGCTTTCTCCGCCCTCTCTGAAGTCGATGAATGTGCCGACACCGTTTTTTCGGGAGGCCTCTGCATAGGCCCTTATATGTTCTTCAAGGGACTCTTCATCGAGCCCCCTAAGATAGGTATGCTTGAGCCCTTCGGGAGGAGCGACCAGTTCTTCGATGCTCATCCCTGAAGGCACCCTCAGGCCGGCGTCCGCGCAATGTGTGTGGGAATTCACCAGCGGGGGCACTATGAGGCCGGCTGCGATAGGAGGTACCGGAGGCTCCCCTTCTTCAATGGATGCCACAACGCCGTTCTCGATGCAGACGTATCCCTCAATGATGCCGTCCTCCACAAGCACGGACCCGCTCAGAACATCCATGGTGGCGTATGCAGGTAATAATATAAATCACATGGAGAAAACCTCTCAAATGAGGATAATTCCTGAGGTGCCAGCACCTTTTCGGAAATGTTAAAATACTAACATAGACTATTGGGCGCAGGTGTAAAACCATGCCAAAAGTCATTGAAGCAGAATGTGTAGCTTGCGGAGCATGTGTAGATGTTTGCCCCCAGGACGCGATAGTCGTTGATGATGTAGCTGTCATCGATCAGGACAAATGCGTCGACTGCGGAGCATGCATTGACGAGTGCCCCTCAGCTGCAATAGTAGAGTGAGCCCGCAAGGGATCTTTCAAACAATGTCAGCGGGTCACCCGCTGAAAAACAATTTCACGCCCAGTAAGGCTTTTTTACGAATTTATATGAACTGATGACCGCAGTGGCAGCTTCCCCGCAGGCGGTTATTATTTGTTTGTATTTCCCCGGATAATCCACTACATCTCCGCAGGCGAAGATCCCGTGGCGGTTGGTGGTCATGTCAAAATCCACTTTGACCAGACCTTCGGGTGTAAGATCTATCCCCCAATTCTTCAGATCGGTGAGATCGGAGTTGATCCCTATGTTTATGACCGCCAGATCCGCGAATACATCGAACACCTTCCCTTCTTGGTCCAAGGTAATGCTCCTGAGGGAGTCGTCGCCGTTGAATGATACCACGTTGGCGCTCATTACTTTCTTGATATTGCTGTTGTTAAGATCCTTCACGTTGGCCTCATCCGCTCTGAATTCCGTTCTTCTGTGGACGATGGTCGTGTCGGTGACCGAGTCGGCTATCAGCGCCATCTCTATCGCACTGTTGCCTCCCCCGAACATCACTACCTTTTGGCCGACAAGTTCCTCTTTTACCGGCAGTATGTAGGTTACGCCCTTATCTTTAAGTTCTTTCTCGCCGGGGCAGTCCATCGTCTTCGGGTGGAAACTGCCCATGCCTATGGCTACGATCACAGACATAGTGTGATATGTTCCTTTGCTTGTTGTTACCACAAGCTCTTCGTTGCCGTCATCGATCGCTATCACTTTTTCATTCTCTCGGATGTCGCAGCCCAGAGACTCGGCCTGCGCATACAGCCGGTCTGACAGCTTTCTTGCTTGAACGGTCTCAAAACCGGGATAGTTGTGTATCCCCTTCTCAGGATACAGGCTTGTCAGCTGCCCCCCGACGCACCCAGCCTCCAATATCAGGGTGTTCATCATCTTCGACCTGGCGTAGATACCCGCCGTAAGTCCCCCCGGACCGGCACCGATAATGATGACATCGTATCTCATTTCAGGGTCGTATAATTTATCCGTATAAAATAGTGTTCAATAAGGGCTATGTTTTTTGACCATTCTTCTCAGGTAAATGCTATTTTTCCGTTTTGCAGTTATGAAATTCGTAGAAACACTACGAATTATAGAAACAATAGGGAATATCTTACATATCATGTGGGGCGAGCATCAAAATTATTTATGCATAAAGCGTTAACATATATCATGGGCTTCGACGATGTTTCCGCGGAGAGTCTTCTCAACATGATCCTGGATGAAGTAGATGACATGATAATCATCAATGATTCCGACAGGAGTGTGATATGGATGAACCGTGCCGCACAATGCGGAATGGATATCTCCGTTGAAAATGCGGTGGGAATGAAGTGCTATGAGCTATTCGGCGCCACCTGCTGCTGCGACACATGCAGGGCGAACCATACCCTCGGAGGACCCCACCGCTGCGGGTGCAAGTTCGAGTGCAGGAACATGAGCGGAGAGTACACATGCGAGCCCGTTCCGTACTATAAAGACGGGAAGCTGAAGATAGTCGTGCAGCATATCCGCGCCGCAAACAAAAATGAATAAATATCGATATACGATACTCGGATTGTGATCGAGTTATCGGAGTTCTATCTCTTCCTCGGGGTGGCGATCTGCTTTGCCGCGTGCATAGTGATCGTCAACAAGGTCAAAAAACCCAAAGAAGAGTGAGGCCAACCTTTCCGTCCCGGACGACCGTTCCTAAAATATACCTGCAGTTCGATTTATCTCTCGGTGAACGAATGGTAAATATTCCCAACAATGTATTGGATTTGATCAGAGCACGGACAACGACCAAGATCCTCGTGACCGCTTCAAAGGACGCAAAACCACATGCGATAGTGGCGGGCAGCATCGTTGCTCCCACGGCAGACACGATGATCGTCGGAGAGGTACTGATGAAGGTCTCATCGAAGAACATTTCCGATAACCCCAAAGCAGCGTTCCTGATATCCGCCGGGATGGAAGCGTATGAGGTGGACTGCACCGCAATGGCCCGCCTGGAGAGCGGCCCGGAGATCGAGGCTATGAACAAAGAGCTGGCCGCGATAGGGCTCAAGGCCGCAGCCGTATGGGTGTTCAGGGTTGACGGTGTGTTCGACCAGGGCGCATCTCCGAAAGCAGGGACAAAACTGGCCTGATGGGAGGGACCCCCTCCAACCTTTTTATAAACCATTTGAACCCATTCCACTTTGGAGCGGATACATCAACGGGTGATCATTTGGCGTTCGAAAAAGAGAGAAAGACGAACAACCTGATAATTGCCGCCGGCGCGATATTGTCCGCATTGGGGCTGGCGATATATTTCATGACCGCCCAAAAAGTTCCCGGCGTCCTGATCCTTATTTTAGGCGTGTCGCTGCTGGTCATCGGCCTGACGATATCAAATGCACTATTCAAGATCAGAATGGTGGAAATGCTTAAAGAAAACCGTAAAAAGTAAATGGTTTGAAGGTGGGTTTAGAACCTTCTTCTGTCGCTCCTTCCTTCCGGCTGGTGCTTTTTAAAACAGTCCCTGCAGTACACAGGCCTTCCCTGTGTAGGCTTGAAAGGCACCTCGCACTCGTTCCCGCAGTCCGAGCATTTTGTCTTAAAGTATTCCTTGGGTTGATCCCTGCGGTCTCCCCTGTATCCTCCGCTTCCTCCGCTTCCGTAGGCCATTTTTATTCCTCTTATTCAATGGGTATTCCCAATACTCTACCTTTGCCTCTTCAACGATGGACCAGGAGCAATATTTGAATGCCTGTACATAGACATATCATTTAGCTTAAAAACGTTGCTATCAATGTATGCCGCAAAGATACGGATTTTAAATAGTTTGGAGAAAAAAATCAGATATCTCTGCCTTCAAGGGCGCTTTTCAATACCGCTACCTCTTCATTGGACAGCGTTATGCCCTTCCCCATTTTCTCTCCGTCCGGGGACCATTCCCTGATATCGTATTTCGGGTCCCTGTCATTCCAGCTGATCAGGTTCAGCTCTTTCGTCCACCCTTTGGATGATTCGGAGAGAACCGCGATCTTCTCGACTACCTCATATTTGAACTCTACCGGCATGGTGTTCACTTCCTGCAAAGCACTACATTGTTTATAGTATATAAAAAAGAGGGAAAGAAAATAAGGTAATAGATTAGAATAATAATTTAGAGGACCGCGTGTCTAACAGCCTTCACAGGAACATGTATTAACGCAGTTTTTACGGAAAAAACTTTTTTTCAAAAGACCCAGATGTCAAAAAAGCTCCGTTTTTTGGAATAAAATTATATATGAGCATCACACTGTTTTTCCCATGTCATTCTTTGACAACAATAAGACTGTTGGACTGGTACTCATAATTATCGGTCTCATTATGTTTGTGGGCGGGCTGGTAAGTGCCGTCGCATGGTTAGCGGACGACACTTTGAACACCGGCGCACAGATAGCGTTTGGTATCGGAGGGATCATAGGGGGACTGCTATGGCTCTTCTATGGAATGAAAGTACGCAGCGGAAGCAACGACAAAGTTGCGATCGTTTCGGGTCTCGTAAGAACGATCGGAGTGATAACGATCCTTATAGCCATATTCGTAGCAGCAGGTAACTATCTGGCAAACGACGAATTCGGATTGGGAGCGGCCCTGGTATCTCTGATAGTTTCTATCATCATCGGTCTCATTTATTTGTGGATCTCAGGCAAGATAGCCGGAAAGAACAAGAACGTTATCAGCAAGATTGTTTGGGTTCTGTTGGTCATAATCTCTTTGATAATGGTCGTGGTCCACATCTTAGGGATCTTCGATGCAGACATATGGGGCATAATCTCGCACATATGCTGGGCGGTCGCATACATCTATGTGTTCTTGGCCAGTTTGTCCCCCGAAGTGAAATCTTCAATGGGGATCTGAAGCGGAAATCAACGATCAAATAAACTAAACTTTTTCCAAATTCTTATTTTTGTTCCTCAATTGATCCCACAAGGGATTCGATGCGCATGCGGGGGTTCAGCAAATAACACAAGAGGCAGCGGACATTTACCAAAAACTTTATATTTCTGTTTGAATAAGAACGATATGCTGAATGCGGGAACGGAACAAAAGGTCCCGGCCCGGATGGTGTATGAACGATGGAACTGACCCTGATGCCACTTGTAGCGGAGATCTTGCTGATGGGCGTTCTTGTCATAATGTCTGCTTACTTCTCATCCTCTGAGACAGCCTACACAAGCATGAATTCCATAAGGATAAAGAATCTTGTTTATGAGGGCCACAAGAAAGCAGAAAAGGCACTCAGGAATTATGATAATTACGACAAACTTCTGACCACCATCCTAGTGGGCAACAACATAGTGAATGTTGCCATCTCCACTCTCGGAACCATGATCTTCACGGAGATATTCGGCCTTACAGCCGGAGTGGTAATCGCCACGGTGTTCATAGCAACTGTAATATTGGTATTCGGAGAGATCACCCCAAAAACGCTGGCAAAAAGGAACGCCGAGCGTTATGCGCTGAGAATGGCAGGCTCCCTGCATATGATAATGCTGATACTGACGCCTATCTCATGGGTGTTCATGAGACTTACATATTTCTTATCGCGCGGAGCGAAGAACGACTCCGCCGAGGCCCCTTCTTTCACCGAGGACGAACTCCACGTTATGATCGATGAGGTGACCGAAGAGGGAGCTCTTGAGAGAAGCGAAGGCGAACTGATCAAGTCCGCCATGCAGTTCGATGATATCAAAGTGTCAGAGATGTATACTCCCCGGTCCAGAATAGTGGCGGCGGAGATCAGGACAGACATCGAAGACCTCAAAAAGTTGTTTTTGGAGTCTGAGTACTCTCGAATACCCATTTATGAAGGATCGGTTGACCGCATCATAGGGGCCGTTCATACAAAGGACTTCTTCTCCAAATACGTCGCGGGCGAGGACTTTACGCTGGAGGACATAATGATGCCGGTAAAGTTCGTTCCGGAGAGCACAAGCATAGCCACTCTGCTCAATGATCTCCAGAAGTCCCACATCCACATGGCGGTGGTCCTGGACAACTTAGGCAGGACCCTCGGCCTGGCAACGCTGGAGGATGTGTTGGAAGAGCTTGTGGGGGACATATGGGATGAGAGCGATGTGGCCGGATATCCCATACATGAAGAGAAGGACGGAAGTTTTACCGTTCCCGGCGAGGCCAATATATTTGACGTAATGAAAAGGATAGGGATCGAATTCGAACCCGGAGATTTCCAGGATAACACAATAAGCGCATTTGTGGCCCACTGGGCGGAAGGGGTTCCCAGGAGAGGAGACGAGATCGATCTGGGTAATTGCAGGGTAGTAGTTAGGTCGATGAAGAGCAGGCGCGTGAAGGAAGCAAGGATATTCCCTGCGAAACAAGGCTTCAGTTCTCAGGGAACTCAAGAGAATTGAGGAACGCCGCCATCTTCTCAACGGCGATCGCTTTTCTGGCGGGATGGGATGTTATCTTGCCGGTGACGGAAAGCACGTCCCCGTGATGCGCCGGTATGTACCTGCCCTGAACAAGTTCTTGCTTATCCAGCCTTAGGTAGAAGACGCATTCGTCGTCGATCCTTTCCTCAAGGCAGGCCTTTAGTTCATCGGCAACATCCTTCCCCATTTTCAGGAAGACCGGTATGATCTCTTTGTCCTTAGAGAGTTCGCCGCTGAGCACCAGTATCCTGTTACCGTGTTCGCTGTTAGATACGTCGCATTCGAACTCGTCCGTACCCAGCAGCTCGGCCATCACATCGTGGATGAGCTCTTCATTCTCCGTTGCGTAGCAGAATACGTTGATCCTGAACCAATGGAATGTGCCCTGCATGAACGGCCGATGCCATATGGCCTAATTAATGCTTGCAATCAGCTTTGCGGAGAAGG
>WRJJ01000033.1 GCA_009778575.1 Methanomassiliicoccaceae archaeon | reverse complement strand
GATATGCGAGACAGGACAGGGTGTTCAAGCCGGGAGAGCCGGAGAGCGCCAAAGTAATGGTCAAACACCTGGGTATGATGTGCGACCGCGTTTTCACGGTGGATATACACAAAGAGTCCGTGCTTGACTACTTCGATTGCCCGCATAAGGACCTCAAAGCCGCGTCCGCGATAGCGGACCATTTCAGGACCAAGAAGATAGATCTGGTGCTCTCTCCGGACCTCGGAGCGAAGGACAGAGCGAAATCGGTCGGTGAAAAGATGGGCGTGCCCTATGACCACCTCGAAAAGGTCCGCCTTTCCGGCTCGGAAGTGAAGATCTCCCCCGCGCAGATGAACTGCAGCGGAAAGAACATCCTGATTGTTGACGACATGATATCCACAGGCGGTACGATAGTGGCCGCCAAACAGGCCCTGAGGGAGGCAGAAGCGAAGAGCGTGTCGGTGGCATGCACCCACGGACTCTTCGTGAACAACGCCCTGGAGAGGCTTACCGGCAATGCGTTAGAGGCTGTTCTCTGCTGCAATACGCTTGAGAACGAAGTGTCTCACATTTCCGTAGCCGGCATAATAGCAAACGCCCTGAATGAGAAATGGTGAGGCATTTGGAGAAAGAGGATAACTTCGGCGATTGGTATCTGGATATCGTAGAGAAAGCGAACCTCTCCGATAAAAGATACCCCATAAAGGGAATGAACGTCTGGACCCCTTACGGGTGGAAAGCGATGAGGAACATAGACCATTTCATCAGAAAAGAGCTGGACGCTACACGGCACGACGAGGTCTGCTTCCCATTGATGATCCCGGAGACGGAGTTCAAGAAGGAGAAGGACCACATAAAGGGGTTCGACTCGGAGGTCTATTGGGTGACCCATGCGGGAGTGAACGAGCTTGACGTCAGGCTGGTACTGAGACCCACCTCGGAGACCGCCATGTATCCGATGTTCGCTCTTTGGGTAAGGTCGCATCAGGACCTTCCGCTGAAGGTCTACCAGATAGTCAACACGTTCCGTTACGAGACAAAACAGACAAGGGCATTCATGAGGGTAAGGGAGATACACTTCTTCGAATCCCACACCTGCCATGTGTCGGAGGAGGATGCGCAGAGGCAGATCGAGGAAGATGTGGAGATACTGTCAAAGATAGCGAAGAGGCTGTGTCTGCCCTATTTCCTTTCCGTAAGGACCGACTGGGACAAATTCCCCGGCGCTTATTATACGGTGGGCATAGACACGGTCATGCCGAACGGAAAGTCGCTGCAGATAGGATCGATACACCATTACCGCACCAATTTCTCCGAGCCGTATGAGATAACCTATGAGGATGAGAACGGGGAGCACAAGCATGCTCACCAAACAACGTACGGCATGAGCGAGAGGCTTCTCGGAGCGATAATAGGCATCCATTCCGATGATAAGGGACTGATCATGCCGCCTGACATAGCGCCCTTCCAGGCCGTGATAATCCCGATACTCTCGAAGGATAACGGCCCCTTGGTGACAGAAGCGGCCCGCGCCTTGGAAGCGAAACTGTCGGAATACGGGATAAGGGTGAAGCTCGATGACAGGGACGCAAGACCCGGAAGCAAGTACTACGATTGGGAGATCAAAGGCGTCCCCCTCAGGCTGGAACTGGGCGGAAGGGACATTGAGAACAAGGTCGTCACTTTTGCCAGAAGGGACACCGGGGAGAAGGGCACGATCGAGATCGAAAACATAGGGCAGGGAGTGGAGCTGATCCTCAGGATGATCTCCTCCTCGCTGCTTGAGAAAGCGCAGGCGTCTCAGTTGTCCAAGCTGCAGGAGATCGACTCCCTCGATGAGATACCGGAGGGAAAGGTCCTGAGACTCGGGTGGTGCGGCTGCGAGGAATGCGGCCATAAGTTCGAGGACTCCTTCGACCTGAAGATACTGGGGAACCCCTACGCCAAAAAGGAAGGGTACGCAGGCAAATGCATCATATGCGGCAAAGACACCGGGATGTCCGTACTGGCCGCACGCACGATGTGATTGGATGTCATTCAACGAAGGCGAGACAGTATATCTTGCGGACAGAGCCGGGAACAGAGTATGGCTCAGGGTCTCGTACGAGATGCTGAAGATAACTTCCCTCGGAACGGTGGACGGGTCAAGGTTCAAGGATCTGGACGACGGGTCCCGGATAAGCATCGTCGGAAAAGACTATTTTGTTTTCAGGCCGGGAACCATTGAGTTAATGGAATCCCTGGACAGAGGCGCGCAGATAATCTGCCCCAAGGATGCGGCGACGATAATCCTCAACTGCGACATAAGGTCCGGGAGCACGGTCTTGGAAGTGGGTGCGGGTTCGGGAGGGCTCACCACCGCTTTATTGAGCGCGGTGGCTCCGGCCGGGTCCGTGCACACGTTGGAATTCAAAGAGGATAACGCCAAGCGCGCGCTGAAGAATATCAGGCGTACGGGGCTGGACAAGCACTGGGAGTGTATAACGGGGGATGCCAGGAGTGCAAAGGCAGATGTTACCGCAGACGCGCTGATCATGGATATGCCGGACCCATGGCTTGCTTTGGATAACCTATACGATAATCTCAGAGCGGGCGGGCGCATCTGTTCATACGTCCCCAATATGAATCAGGCGGAAAAGATCGTGACCGCTCTGAGGGACAAAGGGTTCGCTGAGGTGTATGCGCTGGAGAATATACAGCGCGGCCTGGAGGTTCACCCCGGCGGCGTGAGACCTTCATTTGAGATGCTGGGACATACGGGATATCTTATTTTCGGAAGGAAGACATCGGGCAATACGGAGAACTGACGTCTCTTCAGCCTTTCATTATCTTTCCGACAGGCTCCTTCCATGCCGCCTTTAGGTCTTTGACCGCCAGATCCACGGACGACCCCTTGATCTTCAGACGTGCGCCGCCGGTCTTACCGATGCAGGCAGCTTTCCTTCCGAAGATCTTCTTGAACGCCGTTTCATCATCCTTTGAGACCTCAACTATCCATCTGGTGTTGCTTTCGGAATACAGCTTCACCATGTCTGTGCCTTTGACCTTTGAAAGGTCGATATCCGCACCTATTCCGCCCGCAATGCACATCTCTGCCATCGCAACGGCGAAGCCTCCGTCAGAGCAGTCATGGCAGCTTTTCACGAGCCCTTTATCCATGGCCTTCAGTGTCTTGTCCATCAGCCTCTTGAGGTTGGCGGGATCGACCGCGGGAGCGTCTCCGCCGCTGCCGTTGAATTTACGGAACAGCAGCGAGCCGCCCATCTCGTCCTTCGTATCGCCGATGATGAAAAGCAGGCTGCCTTTTTCCTTTAGGTCTGCGGTGACGGCATTCCTGCTGTCTTTGATCAATCCCGTGCCGATGACCATCGGTGTAGGCAATATGCATACGCCGTTGGACGACTCGTTGTACAGGCTCACATTGCCGGAAGGTATCGGTATTTTCAGGCAGCGTGCGGCCTCTCCCAATCCTCTTACCGATTCTCTCATCTCGCCCATGCGGTCCGGTTTCTCCGGATTCCCGAAGTTCAGGCAGTCCGTGAATGCGTGCGGCCTCGCCCCTACCGCCACCAAGTTGCGGCAGACCTCGTCTATGCACCCCATGCTCCCGCGGTAAGGGTCCGCCGCGACCAGCCATGGGTTGCAGCCGACCGTTACGGCAAGGCCTTTGTTCGACCCTTTCACCGGCGTGATGATGCTCGCATCTCCGGGTCCCTTTCCAGCCATCGGCCCTGTGACGGTATTCTTGCCCTTCTTTTGGAATTGGTCTATAGCCCACTCCCTTGACGCTATGTTCAGATCCGAAAGCAGAGCGAGTATGATCTCATTGTTGGACGGCAGAACAGGTATCTTCTCTTCTTTTTTGGAAGATACTTTGGGTTCTGTGTACGGCCTGTTGTAAACGGGGCCTCCGGTAAGGAATTCCAGGTCCATGTCGAATATCGGCTCGCCTTCCCAGAAGATCTTGGTATGCGGAACGTTAGTGCTTTTTCCTACCACAGTGGCGGGCACCTTGTGTTTGCCGAATATCTTGAGGACCTTTTCCACGTCCTTTTCCTTAACGGCGAGCATCATTCTTTCCTGTGTCTCCGACACCCATATCTCCCATGGGACCAGGTCCTTGTCCCTGATGGGTACTTTCTCGAGGTTGACCTCTGCGCCGCAGTTGGCCCCCAGCGCCATCTCGCCGACGACGCAGCTCAGCCCGCCGCCTCCGAGGTCCTTCATGCCGGTCACGAGGCCGGCTTTGTTGGCTTCGATGCACGCAGCCAGTACGAAACGTTTCGGAATGGGGCTCACACCATGTCTGGCACCTTTGTTCTCCGCCGCCGCCGAAAGGTCTGCGGATGCAAAGTTCACGCCGTGTATGCCGTCGCGGCCGGTGGGTTCGCCGCATAATATGAATATCTCCCCGGGACCGCTGACGAAGTTGTTCCTGAGCTCTTTGTTCTTTACGATGCCGAGAGCGCCCACGTTGATCAGACAGTTCCCGGTGTATCTTTCGTCGAAGAAGAATGCTCCCGATATCGCAGGCACTTTCAGGATGTCGCAATAATCCTTTCCTCCTTTAACGGCCTTTTCAAGAAGGTCGCGGGGGTGTATGGTGCCTTTCGGCAGTTTACTTGTGGTATCGATCATGCCCAAACAGAACGGGTCGACTATGCCGACGGGTTCGGCGCCCATGCAGACCACATCCCTCAATATCCCGCCGACCCCCGTTGCGGCACCGCCGTACGGTTCCACCGCAGAGGGGTGGTTATGGCTCTCTATCCTCAATGCGTACCCGTGCCCCTTGTCGAATTTCATGACCCCCGCATCGCCGCGGGACATTACGTCAGGGTGATCGATGCCGAAGACGAACTCCCTCAGTATCGATTTGGAGCTTTTGTAACAGCAGTGTTCGCTCCACGCCTGTCCCAGAGATTGCAGCTCTATGTCGGTCGCGCACCTGTTCTCCTTGATGAAATATTCTCTTATCGTCTTCATCTCTTCAAGCGAGAGGCCGAGACCGAGTTCTTTTGAAATGTCCATGAGGCCGTTGTCATCAGCCTCTTTGATCTTTATTTCGTACAATTGGAAAGGAACCTTGCGTTTTACCATAATCTTGCTGGAGGCCATAACATCACACTACTGGCATGAGCGCATCCTGATGACCGTTTTTCAAAAATCCCTGAGACCGCCCGGATATACGAAATCATGCCCGTTTGGGGCCATGTGTTATTCGTTTTAATATGTTTTGTTCTCTTCAAACAGAGGGCCGGAGCAAAGGACCAGTCCCCGCCTATGATGACCGATAATGACGGATCAGACCTTCACTTTGACCTCAACGCGGTCGCCGTTGCCGATGCTGAGCGTTCTCCTCAAATGGTACTGGCAAACTATCTCGATAACGTTGTCGTAATGGGACCTTTCAGGTATGATGATCGCACAGTCGATATTCCTTATCTTGGACTTGTGCGCGACAGCACCTCCGAAGGACCTGCCCTCCTGAGTGAAACCGTATATCGTCTCACCGGGGGCGCTGCGTATGATGTCCAGTTTGTTGACGTCCTCTTTGTCAATGATGACGTTGAGGGTCCCCTCGAAGGGCCTGAACCCAAGCTTCTCCTGGAACTGCATCATGTACCCGACCTGGCAGATGTAGTATCCGCCCTCCCCCATCCCCTCGGAGATCACTCCGTGCAGGGTTATCTGGTCGTTGACCTCGAATATCCTTCTGTATTCGCCGTATTCTTGTTTTAGCTCGTCCACTCCTTTCGGGGTAAGCTTTATGCGCTGTTTCCTTGCGCCGAGATCCCTTATGATAAGTTTCTCGTCAAGAAGCTCCAAGATCCGTTTGGAGGCCGATTGCTGGCTCATCTCTAAGGCGTCTCCAAGCTCTCTTGAGGACAGGACAACATAGTCTTCTATACCCCCCAATAACGCTATTCTTCTCAGGGCGAATGTGTATTTGGAGTCCACCTTTATAGATAGTGATACATAGAATTTAAACGTACCCTTATTTAAAGGAAGGTTAAGGCCCGATAACGGGCATAGGTTTCAGAATCTCATCCTGTTTGTCCATGTTTTGGAAGACGGCATGGACAGGCTGGCGACAATGAGCGCACCTACAGCGACAAGGATGATGCCGACATTTACGTCCAACACCTCGAATATCACTGAGCAGCCTACTGCGGCTATGGTCAGGAACGTCATCAGCAGCAGCACATTCCAGGACCACTGCCCGCCTTTGGCGAATCCTCCGGCCAAAGCGAAGAACATGACGGCTATGAGCATATACGCCCCCATGTTCGCCAGCGCGCTGTCCTCTACTTCGAAGAAAAGAGCAAGGCCGATCATACAAATGATCCCTCCTATGAATCCCAGCGCACAGCCGATCTTGACAATTCTGGGTACTGTTTCCATTTTTACACCTTCATCTTAATCCTGTTATCCCTATTAATTCTTCTTCCCCGAGAGGATCATGTTCACGCTCTCCAAGAGGAACCAGACCATTGCCAGGATGATCCCGTATGCCTCAAACTCGGCCGTATCGTAAGCGAAGAACATCGCGACCAGCATGAAAATGATCACTATGCCCGCTCCCGCGAAGATCTTCCGGTCGGCTACCCAATTCCCTGCGGTCGCAGCGATGATGCCCATGAACAGGAACAGCGCCGCAGATACGGCGATGACCTTGTGCTCATCCGTGTCCATGGTGAACACACCCACAAGCACAAGGAGGATCCCTCCGAAGGCAAGCAGGACACCGCACGCGATGTGGCCCGCGTTCTTAGAATATATGGTGCGGCCGCACCCGAGGGCCGCAATGAGTATCCCGGTGACCGCGCAGCATCCCAGGTTGAAATAGCAACTTGCGTCGGTATCCGAGACGCCCAGTTCAGAGAGTGTGTTCACGCCGAATTGCCAGGCAGAGTCAGCAGATGCTGCGCAGAGCCATGAGAAAACGAATACGGCCACCCCTGTCACACCCAACCAGGCGAATGCGGTACCATGGTCTTTTGAAACTTTCATGAACACCGAACATACATATTATTTAATTATACTTACGCAAAGGAATAAAGAGAAAATAGGTCCGTGGGAAAGCAATTCTATAAATTCGTCAGTAAGATATCAAAGCGGTCTCATGAGGAACATATACTTCGTTGGCACGGCGGGTAGCGGAAAGAGCACATTGGTCAAAGCGTTCAAGCAATGGCTTGACGACAACGGCATCGATGCGATAACACTGAACCTCGATCCCGGCGCCGACAGGCTTGCGTACAGGGCCGACATAGACATAAGGGAATGGATATCCCTCGGAGAGGTGATGGACGAATACTCCCTGGGGCCGAACGGGGCGCAGGTGGTCGCCGCAGACCTCATGGCGATGAACATCCACAAACTGACGTCGGTGCTTGCCGGATATAAGACGAATTACGTCCTGATAGACACTCCGGGGCAGCTCGAACTGTTCGCCTTCAGGGAGTCCTCCAACATGATAGTCAACGCGCTGGGGAAGGACAGATCCATGATCGCCTACCTCTCCGACCCGATGCTTTGCAAAAAGCCGAACGGATTCGTTTCATCAATGATGCTTTCTGCGTTGGTGCAGTTCAGGCTGCAGCTTCCGATGATGAACCTGCTCTCAAAATCCGATGTGTTATCCGAAGAGGAGTTCCAAAGGATGGTGGATTGGTTCGAGACACCCGATGCGCTCTACGGGGATTTCCTCGACGAGGATTCCAACCCCCAAACGGTTGTGGGGATGGAACTTTTCAAAGCCCTTGAGAACACCGGCACATTCGGCGGGATAAAAGGGGTGTCCGCAGAGGAAGAGACAGGGTTGGATGAGATATACGCATCCGCCCAGCTGACCTTCTTCGGCGGGGAGGATGCTGAAAGGAATTAAGGCGTTCATCCGAACATGTGGGCGGGAGCGTTCTTCACTTTGTTCCTTCCGGCCTCCAAGACCTTTGTCTTTGCCAAAAGGAAGTCTCCCTCCGTAACGGTGTCCCTGCCTTCGCGAATGGCGAGCATTCCGGCCTCGGTGCAGATGCTCTTTATCTCCGCTCCGGAAACGCCGTCGGTCAACTCGGCCAGCTTTTTCGCCTTGACCGCTTTGTCAACGCTCATGCGGGACATATGGATCTTGAATATCTGCGTCCTTCCTTCTATGCTCGGCAGATCTATCTCAATGATACGGTCGAACCTTCCGGGCCTCAGGAGGGCGTCGTCCAGGATGTCAGGCCTGTTCGTCGCGCCGATTATCTTCACCTCGCTCGTAGGGGTGAAACCGTCGAGTTCGGCCAAAAGCTGCATCAGGGTCCTCTGGACCTCCCTGTCACCCGAAGTGGCGACATCCATTCTCTTTGCCCCCACGGAATCCAACTCGTCTATGAATATTATGCTCGGGGCCTTCTCTCTTGCAAGGTCGAACAGTTCGCGGACGAGCCTGGCCCCTTCTCCGATATACTTTTGGACAAGTTCTGAGCCCACGAATCTGATGAAGGTTGCCTGAGTGGCATTGGCCACCGCCTTCGCCATGAGGGTCTTCCCCGTTCCGGGGGGACCGACAAGCAGAACGCCCTTCGGAGGATCTATGCCGACCTTTGCGTAGAGCTCGGGCCTGAGCAGCGGATCTTCGACCGCTTCGCGCAGTTCCAGCATCTGCCTTTCGAGTCCGCCCACGTCATCGTAGGTTATGTCCGGTTTATCAATGATCTCGGCCCCTGTGACGATCGGGTCCAAAGGCAGAGGCAGCACGTTCATTACTGCCAGCGTCTGCTTGTTCAGCGACACTCTCGCGCCGGGCACGAGGTCTGACAAGGGTATGTACTCCGACACGGAAACGATGAAGTCCGGGCCCGTGGTACTTTTGACAACGACGCGGTTGTCCGGGAGCAGGTCGCGTATGGAACCGACTATCAACGGCGGGCTCTTGAGGCGCTCAAGCTCAGCTCTTATCTTGCTGTGATCCTTCTGCAGCCTGAACAGCTCTCCTTCGGAGGAACGTTTGTCGTTCTCGGCGCTCTGAAGGTCCTCCATCAGCCTGATGTTCCTTTCTTCGAGAGTGATTATCCTCGCCTTCAGTTCTTCCATCTGAATATCGTCCATTAAAGCTCCCACTTGTGAGCCGTAATCGTTTCTTATTTTTATTACTTTTTTTCGTACCACCGCCAATTATAATAATAATCATACGCAATCACGTACACGATGATCTGCGAAATGTGTGGGAAAGAGGTTCCCGTTACGAAGCCTATGTTGGTCGAAGGCACCAAACTGAGTCTCTGTCCGAACTGTGCCAGGTTCGGGGATGAGTACAAAGGGGCTAACACCGCCCCGGGAACGCCGGTCCCGAAAACGGTGATCGAGGACAGGCTTCAGAGAAGGGAGAGGAGAATGCAGACCAGGGACATCTACTCGGCCACCACTTTGGAGCTGAAAGACGACTATGGGTCGGTGGTAAGGAGCGCCAGAGAGGCCAAGGGAATGGACCTTGATGAGTTCTCCAAATCGATATTTGAGAGGAGGGGCATAATCGCGAGGATAGAGGCGAACGACCTCGTCCCGGATGATAAGATGATCGCTAAGCTCGAGAAAGCGCTCAACATAACCCTCAAAGAAGCGGTACAATCCGGGGGCCAGGTCGGACCGGGCGGAAATAAATCGGAAGGTATGACGCTCAGCAACTTCATTAAAAAAGAATGATCATCTGCCAAGCACGGAGGAGCGCGCCTCCTCAATGAACGGCGCGACATCCACTCCCCGTTCTCTGAGTATCATCAAAGCGGCCACCTCGATATCCACATCCGCCCTTTTGCTAATCTTATTGCATTCGGCCACGAATGCGCCTTTCTCCATCCCGGAACCCAGCGCTTCCCTGATAAGTTTGGGCAGCAGGCCCGGCGCATCGTCTTTCTTCACGGCGGGTTGTTTGGGCGGATTGGTCTTTAGGATCTCGAGTAAACCTTCAGACGGCCGATACGCGACAGGCACGTTCACTTCGGAGAGGTTGATGGAAGGCCGAAGATAATCGCCGGCCTTTGACATGAGCCCCTTCTCTATCAGGATGTTCATCAGCCTGTCCGCGTCCCTGACGGGCATCCATCTGAGGTCAAGCGAGACATACATCGTGAACTCCTTGGCGGTAAGGACATCCTTTCCTTTGTTGAGGAACAGGGCGGCCATGCAGGTCTCAAGCTCATCAGTCATTGTCCGCCAATCACGGTGGGTGTAAAAATACGTTGCTGTCGCGCGCGCGTTGTATGTTTGTATACTAACAGATAAAAATAAAGCAGGGGCCGGACTTTCAGAAAAGTTTATAACGGGCATCATAATAACGTGCCATCCTGTATGGTGAATAAATGATGTACACTAGGTTTGAGAAAGCAAGGATCATTGGCGCGAGGGCGCTTCAGATATCGTACGGCGCACCGGTCCTCATTGACTATCCGGAGGATATGCTGGATCCCATAGACATCGCCATGCTCGAGTATGAGAAAGAACTCATACCCATCACTGTGGTCAGGAACTAATTGAGGAATCATAATGAGCGAAGAGGAGAACGTAACCGTGAACAGCGACCTGTTGGTCGCAGAGGACCTGTATCTAACGTCTGGAGTGCACATAGGCACCCAGCAGAAAAGCGCGGACATGAAGGACTTCATATACAAGGTCAGGCAGGACGGGCTGTATGTGCTGGATGTAAAGAAGACGGACGACAGGATAAGGGCGACGGCAAGCTTCCTGGCAAGATATGATCCGAAAAGGATATTGGTCGTTTCCGCGAGGCAGTACGGTCAGAGGCCGGCAAGGGAGTTCTCCAAGGCCATTGGCGCACCGGCATTCGCGGGGCGCTTCGTTCCCGGCACGCTCACCAACCCCTCCAACGAAGGATTCATCGAACCCGAAGTGCTGATGGTAACGGATCCCGCCGCCGACAAGCAGGCTCTCAACGAAGCTCTCAATCTCGGTATACCCATAATCGCGCTCTGCGATGCCAACAACGAGACCAGGAAGGTTGACCTCGTAGTACCTACGAACAACAAAGGAAGGAGAGCGCTCGCCTGCATCTATTGGCTCCTTACAAGAGAGGTCCTTCTGGCGAGAGGCGACCTCAAGGACCCTGCGGATTTCCAGATGGAGATCGAGGATTTCGAAGCCAAGCTCTGATGGGCTTGGGTAAACGATTTACTCTTTTATCGGATGAATGTCTTTCATCTGAAAGGAACCCTGCGGGGTTCCTTTCTTTTATCTCACCCAAATAAATGTCAAACCCGTCCCCGGATGTTCCACGAAGTGCACTGTGTTCTCAACGCGGTCGTTCGGCGCTCACACGTAAACTTGCCCCTACCGCTACGGCAACCCGCTGGGCGATCATATTGCTGTTAGGGGCAGAGCGTACACTCCTTCTTTCAGGGGATATGCCTTTTCAGTAAGGCATATCAGACATGAAGGACCGACGGCATAATCCGATTGATCCATCCTTCCGAACGCCCTGACCGCGGTCGCGTCGTATGTGATGCCCGATTTGCATTCTATCAGCGAAAGCTTTCCGTCCCGAAGGATCATTAGGTCTATCTCGTTCATCTGAGAATCCCTGTAATAGAAGAATCCTGCCTCTTCGCGGTTGTTCTTGTACGATTTGAGGATCTCGTTCACTATGAA
>WRJJ01000032.1 GCA_009778575.1 Methanomassiliicoccaceae archaeon | reverse complement strand
CCGAGAATCCTTACGAGCACACCTCAGAGGAAAACTTCACTGTGGGAGCGGAGTTCGTGGACACCACCAATGGAGTTCCGGACGTGGATCATTTCACCGTGAGCTTCGGTGACATCGTGGGTGACGGAACGATCGTGTGGTCCTTAGACGGCATCGACTGGTTCGACTTCCCGTCGAATGGATACAAGGCCTTCAGTATCGTCTCGGGCCAGCCCAGGGTTGTTTACTTAGAGGCGGTCCCCGGCAGCGGCTTCGAGTTCTCGCTCTGGAAGAATGACATACCGTACGGAGGCAGCAACCCCTACGAGCATGTCTCGGAGAAGAGCGTAACCGCCGGGGCCGAGTTCGTTGACACCGAGAACGGAACCCTTGACGTGGACTACTTCACCATGACCCTCGGCGACATAGTCGGCGACGGAAAGATCATGTGGTCTCTTGACGGCATCGACTGGTTCGACTTCCCGTCGGAGGGATACAAGGTCTTCAGCATGATCGCGGGAGAACCCAAGACGATATGTCTGAAAGCCTTATCCGGCAGCGGCTTCGAATTCTCTCTCTGGAAGAACGATATACAATACGGAGCCGAGAATCCATACGAGCATGCAGAAGAGAAGAGCATCACCGTCGGAGCGGAGTTCGTGGACACCGCCAACGGGGTCCCCGGTGCGGACTACTTCACCATGACCCTCGGCGACATAGTCGGCGACGGAAAGATCATGTGGTCTCTTGACGGCATCGACTGGTTCGACTTCCCTTCAGAAGGGTATAAAGTATTCAGCATAACCTCGGGCCAGCCCAGGGTCGTTTACACAGAGGCGGTTCCCGGCGGTGACTCCGAGTTCTCGCTCTGGAAGAACGACATACCGTACGGCGCCGAGAATCCTTACGAGCACACCTCAGAGGAAAACTTCACTGTCGGAGCGGAGTTCGTGGACACTCTCAACGGGGTCCCCGGTGCGGACTACTTCATCGTGACCTTTGGCGATATAGTCGGCGACGGAACGATCGTGTGGTCCCTCAACGGCAAAGAATGGTTCGACTTCCCGTCGGATGGGTACAAGGTCTTCAGCATTGTTGCGGGAAAGTCCAAGACGATCCATCTCAAAGCGCTTCCGAACGATGACTTCGAGTTCTCGCTCTGGAAGAACGACATGCCGTACGGAGGCAGCAACCCTTACAAGTACACCTCAGAGGAGAGCATCACCGTCGGGGCTGAGTTCATTGACACGGAGAACGGAATTATCGATGTGGACTACTTCACCATGACCCTGACCCTCAGCAACATAGTGGGTGACGGAACGATCATGTGGTCTCTTGACTGCACAGAATGGTTCAACTTCCCGCCGGAGGGATACAAGGTATTCAGCATCGCCGAGGGCCAGTCCAGGGTCGTTTACCTGGAGGCGGTCCCGGGAGACCGTTACGAGTTCTCGAACTGGACGGAAGACATACCGCGCAGGGGCGGCAACCCTTACGAGCACGCCGCGGAGAAGAGCATCACAATAGGGGCAAAGTTCGACCGGATCCCTAAGGACTATTTCATCACCGCGACCGCTGATTCCGGCTCGACCGTATCTCCGGCAGGACAGGAAAAGGTCATACGCGGAAACAGCTACACCGTAAGCTTCTCCGCGCTCAACGGGTGTATGATATATTCCGTTCTGGTGGACGGAAGACCGGTGCCGCAGGATGTCATAAGCCGGGGCTACTACACTTTCACGAACGTGATGATGAACCACACCATAGAGGTGCTGTCAACCGATAAGATCGTCACGCTTGAGGTGAATATAGCGGAAGGGAAAGGGCATGTGGAGTACAGCACGGACGGGAAGACATTCCACACGTACACCACGGCCGTTCAGTTGCCGGCGAACACATACCTGTCACTGGCGGCCTATGGGGACGACGGATACAAGTTCAAAGAGTGGGACACCGCAGCAGCAACTTACACCTCATCCGCAATATCCTTCGAAGACGTTACCGCCTCGATATACATCGAAGTGCACTTCGCCTTGCCCGGAGGATCCGGCGACCTTGAGTGGACGCTTTTGCTGATAGCCGCCCTGATGATACTGGTAGTGTTGGCTTTGCTGCTCCTCCTGTTGTATCGCAGGAGATCTCACAAAGGGGCCGAAACAGCGGGGCTGTAAGGAACATAACCCTAAACTTTCTACAAACCTTTTTCCGCTTTTTCTTATAAAAATAATATCGGCCGTTGCAATCTCATGGAAGGCGCAGCAGATACCCATCGTTCCTCGTTTCCGCAATATGGCACATGATATGTTGGCCGCATGTGACAAAGGTTAATATCCACTCCATCCATGTACGACCGATGGATATCATACTGTACGCCGCAGGAATAATGGCTTTCGCTCCGACCCTCATACTCATGTATGCGGTACTGAGGAAGTACACTTATCCCGCGGTGGAGCAGCCGTTCTTCAGCGACCCCGCTTTCTTCGGTATTTTCGTTGTAGGACTGATAGCGGGCACGCTGCTGTTCGCCGTCTTCACTTACTTGGACCGGATGAACATGATCTACGCCATACTCTTCGCTGCGATACAGTGTCTCGCAATGGTGGTGGTCTTGAATCTTAAAAGGTTCCATGGAAAGTCCGACTCGGTCTTCTACGGCTACGGCCTTGGCCTGGGGATGGGCTGCACCATGGCCTTCGGTACGATCTATTACTATGGAACGATAAGCTTATTTTTCATGGAGGCAGAAGGCAGCACCGTAAGCATGACTGGGTACGTCTGGCTCTTTCTGATAGCGCTATCCTATGTGCTGGTACTGTCCGCGATCGGCACCACTATAGGGGAAGGTATCGCCAGGCTGAGGCCGATGGAATTCGCCCTGCAGACAATATTCGTCAATGTGGTGTTCGGCCTGATCATTTGGGGGGTATTCGCTAATGGGGACGCGTTATTCATCTACGCATCCCTTTTCGTCGCGTTGATAGTCGCGGCCGTTTATTTCTACTATGTAATGTACGTGAAACTGTCCGGCGTGGTAAGGGACGTACTGAGGATGGAAGGCAAAACAAGGAAGGACGTACCAAAGTGACGTCAGGCGCTGTATCTGCCGTACTCCACCTCATATACCAGACAGAGTTCGAGCATAGTGCTTAACAGTTTCTCGGCGTTCTTTTCATCGACCTTCTCAACGTCCTCCAGAGTGAAGGTGCCGCAGATCTCCGTAAGGCCTTTGGAGAGCAGGACGATCCTCTTCCGAGGCTCGGTGCAGTTCTCATACCTGTACACAAGGGTGGAAAGAGGATCGGGGTCAACGCCCTGCCTTTTTTTCTTTTCCGGAGCGCCGAAAGGATGTTGCTGCGTCAGCACCCCCCTGACCACGTTCTGATCCTTATGCTCAAAAAGAATGGCAAGGCCCCTGTGTTCTGCGGTCGTGCCGCAGTAGGGGCACGCAGATGATGAAGAGGATCGGTCGATCATCCGGTCCCGTTTGCATTTTCTGCATGACACCACGGCGTAGGTCATTTGTACTCCGTGAAAACGAGCGCCGCAACGCAGCATCCGTGCACCCCGTCCGGGATATGCATCTCTTCAATGACGAACCGCGTCTCTCCGAAGGCGGCGTTCCTGATCCTCGACATCTCCTTGATCTTCCCCTCCAGTTCCGATCTCAGGCTTTCCGCAGGCCCTCCGAGATGCCCTTCCGCAACGTATCCGCCCTTTCCGTCCTTACGATAAGCGTAGGCGATGCCCGCCGAGATGGTCTCACCCCCTTTGCCCCTCATCTGCGAGATAACGCAGTGAGTGACCACTCCCATGGGGATCGCCGTCGGTTCGATCCTTTCAGAGCCCTCCGGTATCACGGACGACACCGCTACCAAGTTCTGTTCGCATATCCCGGCAGACATCAGTGCCAGATCGAACGCGTTGAGCCCTGATATCTCGCTTACCGCCTTTCCTGAGGTGGTGAAATATTTAGTAGGGATCAGCTGCATGGGATCACCCGTAAAGCTGCTGGACATCCTTGGGAGCCACGCCGTATCCGTATTCTTGCTGCTGCCTGATCTTGTTCTCGATCTCTTCCGCTTCCTTATACAGCGGTTCGGCATCGATCCTGAGCTCCGGCATGAGCTTGGAAAGAGGCTCCAGTATCCTTGCCGCGGATCTGGGATCGGGCAGTGCGGGATTGGCAGGACAGAGCATGGCAATGACATCCATGCCGGAATAGAACGCCTCGTAGAGCATGACCCCCGTCAACCCCCTTACAAGTCCCTCTTCCATCACCGTGAGCCCGAGACTGTCGATCATTTCTCTCGAGGACGGCGACGATCCGCAGGCGAATATCTTTGTGTTATCCTCGAACTGCGGCATGCCCTCAAGCGCTATCACGCTGGATATTCCGAGTTCTTTGAAAAGGCCCATCAGGGTCGCATTCAATGAGTAGTGCTGTTCCGGTCTGAGGGCGATCTCGGAGGTCACGATTATGAGGTCTCCGCAATCTTCTGTGGTATTCTCTCTCCTGCATCCGTACACTCTTATCGGCGGATACGGGTTGCCGTTGTGGATCAATGTGTACGGGGGGAAGTCAGGCGACGTTACCGCGGCCACGACCTCCATGTCCAGCGCTCTGATCACGAAACTGGTGAGGATGGAACCTACAAGACCGATCCCGGGAAAACCGACTATCGCTATCGGGTTGTCGTAATGTTGATCGGAATACCGTATGATCTTCATCTCCGCCATGGTACTGCCGTATACCTGTGAATGTATTAATTACTCGCACAATATTCAGCAGACATGAGCGGAGAAGGCATTTCCTTTGCAAGGACCTCGGGAGGGATACCGGTGCTTGTAGAGAGGATCCCCGGGAGCGAGAGTGCGGGATTCATGGTTGGAGTACGCACGGGTTCCAGGGACGAAGACAAGAGCGTGATGGGGATATCGCATCTTCTGGAGCATGTTGTGTTCAGGGAGACGAAGAGCCGGTCGTCCTACCAGATGGCAAAGGAGATGGAGGGGGCCGGGGGCGAGATGAATGCGTTCACAGGCAAAGAGATGACGGCATTCTACGGAGTGACGATAAAAGAAACGAAGGACGTAGCCAAGGAAATGGTCGCCGACATAGTGGTCAACCCCCTTATCAACGAGAATGATGTCGAACTGGAGAAGAAGATCGTCATACAGGAACTGAGTATGATCGAGAATGAGCCAGAATCATATATTCACGACCTTTTCTCGTCGAACATCTGGAGAGGCCACCCCCTTTCCCAAGACGAGGGAGGCACAGTAGAGATAGTCAAAGGCCTCGGTTCCAAGGAGCTGAGGGAGTATTATGAGGAGAGGTACGGCATACCGAACATATCGGTATTCGCCGCAGGGAACGTGGAGACGGAGGAGGCCCTTTCCTGGGCAGAGGGGATGTTCGACGGTCTTTCAGGCAAAAAAGAGATGAAAAGGAAAACGCCCCCCACTCCGAAGGCGGGGTACAGCTTCACCGAGAACAGTTCCGAGCACTACCACGTAGCGATGGGATTCCCCGCATACGGTCCGGACCACAAGGACAGGGTGCCTCTCACGCTGCTGAGCGCGGTCATAGGCTCCGGGACCAGTTCGAGGCTGTTCCAGGAAGTAAGGGAGAAGAAGGCGCTGGTCTATTCCATCTATAACGTAGTGGAGCAGCATTCCGACGCCGGGGCGCTGTGTACATACCTCTCGTCGACCGATGAGAATGTGGTAGAAGGCATGGAAACGACCGCAAATGTCTACAGGAGCATAAGAGACAACGGGTTGGAAAAAGGCGAGCTGGAAAGGACGAAGAACCTGATCAAAGGCGTTCTCGTAAGATCGATGGAATCCACCGAGCGCCGTATGTATCGGCTCGGCAGGGAATTCCTCCTCAGCGGGAAGTATCAGACCCTCGGCGACCGTCTGAAAGCAATATCCGATGCGACGGAAGAGGACGTTATGAGGGTGGCTTCAGACATAATAAAAGGGTCAAGGCTGAACGTATCAGTTCTCGGCAGGAAGAACAAGGACATCGAGGGATTCAGCATTTCCGGTCTGGACGTCTGAACTCCGACAGCAGGTGAAGGACGGCGTTCTTCGCCGGGACGACCGCGGCCGCGACCTTAGGGGTCATCTCCTCGCTCATTGTCTGGAGGTCCTCCACTTCCACCGCAATGAACTTTATGATCTCAGGCATGACGCTGTTGTCTATCTGCCTGCCTATTTTTATGGCGGTGGCCAAGTTCATATCGTGGGCAGGTACATTCGCCACAGTGCAATCAAAGCTCTCGGGGTCAAAAATGATCACAGTGCCAGGTTCGTACTCTCCTGTCAATATGGCATCCACTACGATCGCGAATCTGTATCCCGATACCATGGGGATGATCTCGAGTCCGCCGATCGCCTCCTGCAAGGTATCCACATCCGGCAGCCCTAATGCCTCAACGGCCTCAGACACTTTGAGGCCGACGGCATCATCACTCATTATCGGGCTCCCGAGGCCTATTACCACCGTCTTGTCCGCAAGTTCCCCCATACTCATCAGAATGCTCACTTTCTATAATTTGTTAACCGCGGTAACAGGACTGAGCAGGGCAGTTTGAAATATGTTCACTAACCGTAGTAACCTTTGACCCCGATGGCCGCCGACGGTGCCCATTGCATCATCACAGAACACGATGGCGGATCACGCTGCCGCAGGATCGACCGCAGTTTAATCTTAAATGATGCGAAAAAAGTTTATCCATACCTTCTGAGATAACGGGCCGTGGAGATATCCGTAAGGACCGAACAGATCATCAACGGCCACCTTGTGACCAACCGTCAGCTGGAGACCCTCGCTGCCGTTGCAAAGACCGGCAGCAAAACCTCTGCGGCAAAGATGCTGGGCATTTCGGTCCCCGTGGTGCACAGGTACATATCGGCGATAGAGGAGGCGGCGGGATCGCCCATTGCCGTCTCGACCCCCGCAGGTACAAAGCTGAACGATGAAGGAAGACTTATCTTGGAAACGTTCGTCACCACGGAGCTAAGGTGCTCGGATGATCACGGCTTCACCGTATGCTGCAGCCCGGTGACGGAGGACCTCCTGCTGTCAGTCCTCTCCGCGCTGAAGATGACCGACGTTGAGCTTGTGATATCGGACGATGAACATAACATAAGAATGATGAAAGAGAACCTGGCAGACCTGGCGGTCATCGATGACCCTCTCTACCTCTTCGACGCCGACGAGTTCGAAGGCACCGAAATAGGATATATGGGCATGGTGTTCGTCGACAACGGGCCGTCCTTCATAAGGTACAGGTACGGCGCCCAGCGTGTCGCGTTCATGTTCCTTGACACCATGGACAGGAAATACACGATCGAATCCGAGACATTCTCTCTCCCGGAGCTTATCGGTTCCAAAAAAAGCTATTTTGTTGACGAGTTCCTTCTGCTGAGAAAGGGGATAAGGATGAAAAGCGCCGTTGACCCAAGGGTGCTGAGGCACGCGATCACCGCTATCTACCGCAAAGAGGATAAGACGATAAACAAGCTTGTCAAAGCCCTTCAGGCAAGAAATATCCGATAATGGTATTACCTTTAAAGGTAATATCGTTTTGGTACATATCCCTATTTTAAATATCATAAGGGGGGTTCACTCGAATAGGTAATTATTATGGAAATAAGACCGAACCCAGAATTCGAGAAACAGGTCGCAGACCTCGGAGGCGCCGAAGTCAAGATGTGCTTCCAGTGCGGAACCTGCACGGCAAGCTGCCCTTCGGGAAGACGCACTTCCTACAGGGTAAGGAAGCTCATGAGGCAGACGCAGCTCGGCATGAAGGAAGACATACTCAACAGCGAGGAGCTTTGGGACTGCACTACATGCTACACATGCGTGGAGAGGTGCCCCCGTACGGTCCCGATCGTGGACATCGTCGTCGCGCTCAGGAACATGGCGGTGACGGAAGGCCACATCTACGAGAACCACAAAAAGACGGCTCAGAACCTCTACAAATTAGGCCACACCGTTTCGGTCAACGCTAACATCGAGAAACTGAGGGAAGAGCTCGGCCTTGCCAAGACCCCGCCGACTGTACTCGCCAACAAGAAGGCGATGGAAGACCTTGTGAAGCTCATGGACGCGACAGGGTTCAACAAGATCGTGGAGTGATAAAGATGGCAAAATACGCATTTTTCCTGGGTTGCATAGCGCCCCTCAGATACCCCGGCCTGGAGAAGTCCACGAGGGTCGTCTGCGAGAAACTCGGAATCGAACTCGTCGACCTTGAGGACGCAGGCTGCTGCCCCGCTCCCGGTGTGATCAAATCCTTCAGCAAGGACACATGGCTCGCATCGGCCGCAAGGAACCTCGCCCTCGCAGAAAAGCAGGGACTGCCGATCGTCACGATCTGCAACGGATGTTACGGATCGCTCTTCGAGGCGGCACACGAACTCAACAACCACCCCGACGTGCTCGCAAAAGCGAACAAATTCCTCAGAGAGATCGGAATGGAGTACAAGGGGACCACCAAGGTCCACCACCTCGCCGAGGTCATGTACAACGACGTGGGCATCGAGGCGATAAAGGCAAAGATCTCGAACCCCGTGGACTACAAGATAGCGACCTTCTACGGATGCCACTTCCTCAAACCAAGCGACATCAAGAAGCTCGACGACCCCGAGGCCCCCCACCTGCTGGATGACCTGGTCGAAGCAACAGGCGCCGCAAGCGTGCCGAGGAAGCAGAAGACCCTCTGCTGCGGTGCCGGCGGAGGCGTCAGGGCCGCATTCGGAGACGTGGCGAAGGAATTCACCAAAACGAACCTGGAGAACATGCAGGCATCGGGCGCGCAGTACATTGTTGACGTGTGCCCCTTCTGCCACCTTCAGTTCGACTCGAGCCAGAAGGACCTTGGGTTCAGCATACCGGTCATACACCTTTCGCAGCTGTTCGGCATAGCGATGGGTATGAGCGAGAGCGAGCTCGGCCTCTCGGCGCACATGGTCCCGGTAAAGTTCTGAATAAACAAAGGGGCGCAGGCCCCGATCATTATTTTTCTATCATCATAAAAGAAGTGCCAGCGTACCTATTGTAAGCAGGATCAGACCCGCCACGGCCCGTTTGGATATCTTCTCTTTGAGTATCAGGAACGCAAATACCACCGTGACCACGATGCTAAGCTTGTCGATCGGCACCACTATGCTCGCGGGACCGTTCTGCAACGCATAATAAAAACATAGCCAGGACAGTCCGGTCGCGATCCCGGAGAGCACGATGAACTTCCAGTTCCTCCCGCCGATGCCCCTCACTTCTCTGTGTTTTTTCCTGGCAAAAACGATCATCCAGGCCATCAGCAGGACCACCAGGGTCCTTATGGCGGTCCCGAGGTTCGACTCAACGCCCTCTATCCCCACTTTACCGAGTATCGATGTCAGAGCGGCGAAGAGGGCGGCCAAGCATGCAAAGATGATCCATGACCTTCTGTCCTTAGCGGACTCCTCGTCGGGCCCCGTCCTCTGTATCATAAAGAATATTCCGAAGACCATCATCACCATTCCGACCACGGTCCAGACGGTAACGATCTCTCCCAAAAAGATGAATGCAAGGACCATTGCAAGGACCGTGCTGCTCTTGTCGACGGGCGAGACCTTGCTGACCTGCCCGATCTGCACCGCACGGAAATAACAGAGCCAGGAGGCCCCCGTCGCCAGCCCCGACAATATCAGGAAGGTCATGGTATGCGAGCTTATTTCGGAGATCGTGCTCTGAGATCCGATAATAAGGACCACCATCCAGGCGAACCCCAGCACCACAATGGTCCTAAGGGCGGTTGCCAGATCCGAGTCCACGCCTTTGAGACCTATCTTTGCCAATATCGCCGTCATGCCCGCGAACAAAGCAGAAGCAAATGCAAAGATGAGCCAATATTCCATTTGTAAGCCCCTTGTTTTCTCAATTACCGTATATACTATACGGATAGATTAAAAACCCCCTCCATATACTATGGCTGAGATTGTTATTATGACCTCAAAAAAAACAATATCCGCTGTGGAAGAAGTAAGAGTTTTCCTCCATGGTGCAGAGATAAAACGCCGTATGGTCATGAACGCGGAGGAAGGGAAGAACACAGCCGTGTTCTCGGGCCTCCCGCAGGATGTCAGACCTGAAAGCATAAACGCTTTGATCGAGAAAGGCGGTACACTGATGTCCGCCGACTTTGAAATGGACAGTTTTAAGGAGTCTGTCGTCAGCACGGAACTCAAGGCCCTCAAGGAAAGGTATGAGAAGGTCAAGGATTCGATAAAGGAGGAGGAGAGCAAGCTGGACCTCCTGAGTTCCGAAGAGAAGTTCCTGGACAGGAACAGGAAGATAGGCGGGGACTCGGGATTCGACCTGAAGAACCTGAAAGACGCCGAGAAATACTTCAAGGGAAGAAAGGAAGAGATAAGCTCCGGCAGAATGGAGGCGGAGAAGAAACTCAGAGTTCTCGGTGAAGAAGCAGAGAGGATAGCCAAGGAAATGGGGAGCTTCCCGTCGAATAAAGTGAGGTATTCGGGGAAGATATCTGTGGAATTCCATTCGGAGAGCGGCGGAGAGGCTGAGATCGTCGTATCATATTATGTGAACAGTGCCAGATGGACCCCGTTCCACGAGATAAGGATGACAGAGATAGGTGCGCCCGTCACATTAAGCATGAAAGGGAGCATCATCCAGAACACGGGCGAAGATTGGAAGGATGTGAAAGTAAAACTCTCGACAGGAAATCCCATGCTCGGGAACCAGCAGCCTTCGATCCACCCTTGGTATATCGATCTGGTCCTGCCGCAAAAGGTATCGGCATCTAAAATGGCAATGCGTAAAGAAATGGAATACGATGAATGCATAGCCGAAAAGTGCTGCGCACCGGAACCGATGGCTATGCCGGCGGCATCTCCCGCGCAGATGATGGCGCAGACAACGGAATCCCAAACCACCACGGAGTTCGCTCTCCCCGCAGCGTTGGACATCCCGTCCTCGAACAAGCCGAGCAAGGTGGAGATATCGAAGCACGTTCTCGAGGCCGAACTGTTCTACTACTGCGTAAGCAAGCTGGACACGGACGCTTTCCTTATAGCGGAGATCAAGGGATGGGAATCCCTCAATCTTCTTGCGGGAGAGGTAAGCATCTTCCAGGGCAACGAATACGTGGGAAAGACCTATCTGGACCCGGCCAGGGCGGATGACAGCATGCAGATATCCCTCGGAAGGGACAGGGCCATAATCGTCACCAGAGAGAAAGGCAACAGCATGGCCACCAAGGGAATGATCGGTAAGAACAAGAAAGCGCTCCGCGAGTGGATAATAACGGTAAGGAACACAAGGAACAGGGATGTGAAGATGAAGCTCATCGATCAGCTTCCCGTTTCCGTGAACAGCGCCGTGGTCGTCGAGCCGGCAGAGATATCGGGTGCGGAACTCGAAAAGGAAACGGGCATCCTCACATGGTCGCTGGATATTCCCAGCGGAGGGTCCGTCAAGAAGGTCCTGAAGTATGAGGTGGCGTACCCCAAGAATGGCACCGTTTATCTCGATTAAACAAACAGCGGCCATCCGGCCGCATTTTTAATTTATTCAGCAACACGAACCTTTTTTGGTCATGTCCCCGCCGCCGGCGGAGCAGCCTTCGAACGCACCGTAATGCACGGAGCGGTCGCCTATGACCCTGAACGCTTTGCCGTAACGTGTTTTTGAGAGCATGGATGCCGTATTTCCGCACACCAGCATGGGCTTGCCCGTGAAGAAGCGGTGATGGTCGTCAAGGTCGAAGTAATGAGGGTGCCAGGGAATGCTGCCGTCATAATAGGCCACCTGCCCATAGTCTTCGCAGATATCTTCCAGGTCATCAAGTTTGAAGGCCCTCACCGTCCGCGACGAGAATGACGCAAACCCGATCTTGTTGATGATATCTTCGTTACCCAGATCAAAATTGCGGATTTCCGTGTAACGGAAGTCGGCCCATCCGCACTTTGTCATGAGCCTGCGGAAATCCTCCACATACAATGCGCCCCCCATGCACTCTCCCCGCAATACGGGGTCGCCGGCCAGCGACTCCGGGATACGCCGATCCGTGAAAACATCGGAGAAGAACAGCTCTCCGCCGGGCTTGAGAACACGGTATATTTCCTTGAACACCCGCTCTTTGTCAGGAGAAAGGTTGATGACGCAATTGGATATGACAACATCAACGCTGTTATCCTCTATGCCGATCGACCTCAGGTCTTCGATATATCCCTGCAGGAATCTCACGTTTGAGGTTTTGAACCCAAAACGTTCACGCTGCTCCTCCCGGTATCTCATTGCGGTCCCGATCTGCTCGGCGGTCATATCCACGCCGATCGCGCACCCCGACTCTCCGGCCAGTTTGGATGCGATATACACATCTCTTCCCGTACCGCATCCCAGATCGAGAACCGTCATCCCTTCCAGCAAAGGCGGCAAAGGCGATCCGCACCCGTAGAATCTGTTCTGTATCTCGTCTGCGATCAAAGGCAATACGTCCCTGACCTCCGCCGGCGGTTTATCGACGCAGCAGCAGGCACCTGATTTGAGATCATCCCTGCTTTGCAATTGTTTGCCGTAATATTCCTTCACGGTATCGATTATATTGTTCATTTTGGTCTTTCCTCCGTACAGCATTCTTTACAACATGGGGTTTCAAAACAAATGCAACTTTCTTTGAAAGAAGTTATTTCTGTTAAAAAAACCTTAAACTCCCCCACAGTTTTCTCATTCAGCGAATAATACATCCATTTTCCGTCTCTGCGCCCGTTCACCAGACCGCTGTCGCAAAGTATCTTCATGTGATGAGAAAGGGTAGGCTGCGTGATATCGAATTTCATCAGGATCCTGCAGGCGCACAATTCCCCGCAGGAAAGCATATCCACTATCATCAGTCTGTTCACGTCCCCAAGGGCTTTGAACAGTCCGACATTCTCATCATATCTGTTGCTCAATCGAGATCACTTCGTATAGATAACCATCTATGTGTATAATAACCTTCACTCAGATGGACCCATATATCTCGCAAGGTAACGGCACCGCGGGGTTCGTTCCATTTAATGTATTTTTTTCTCACGGCGTTGAGTGTAACTCTACATGTAATTCATGTAGAACCGAAAAAAACCATCTATTATTATATATAAAATCCCCTACAAATATATATTGATGGAGTTGAGCCTAATGAAAGCTAATGGAAGAAGGGCGGTAGTTATAGTTGTAGCAACCGCAATGTTGATCGCGGCCGCAGCGATCATTATCTCTTTACCAACAGACAACGACCGAAAGTCTCAAACGGACCCGTTCGCTCTTGAACATGTTCCGTACATAGACGCGAACGGGCAGATGCAGTATAAGGACGGCGTGACCGAGATCAAATCTGTCGCTGACATCAATAACTATACGCTGAACGATGGCTGGTATCTTTTCTCCGGCACATTCAACATCATACTCACATTAGCGATCAACGGCAATGTCCATCTGATCCTAGCGGACGATTGCAACGTTTCTTCTCAGGGGGCGGGCACGCATGCGGGGACCAGGGTCTCCGCAGGCAGCAGTCTGACGATCTATGCTCAATCCACAGGAAGCAATATGGGTTCCCTCACGTCCTCCGGCGACGTTGATGTAAATACCTCCCGCGGTCCCGCAGGTATAGGCGGCGACGTAGGTGAATCCGCAGGTACGATAACCATCAACGGCGGCTTGATAAAGGCTACCGGCAAAAAGGACAGCGGCGGCGCGGGCATCGGCGGCGGCAGCGGCGGCAATGGCGGGAACATAACGATAAACGGCGGAACGATCACTGCCAACGGCGGGGCGGGCATCGGCGGCGGATGGGGAGGCAACGGCGGAAG
>WRJJ01000031.1 GCA_009778575.1 Methanomassiliicoccaceae archaeon | reverse complement strand
ATAAAGCTGGTGGAGACCGATGACGAGGCCGGACAAAAGGTCATGAGGCCTCAGGTGAACGTCGGAAGGTGTGCGATGTGCGGATACTGTGCGGAGTACTGCCCGGTGGACGCGATGACCGTCACGCCCGAGTTCGAACTCGCCGAGTATACGAGAGAGGACCTGATATACGGCCCGAAAAGGCTGGCATACGAAGGCATAACCGAGAAGATGGAGATCCACTTGGAACAGACGCTTATGTCCGACATAGAGAACGGGAACTCCGAGAGGAGGATATCCCCGTTCAAACTGGACAGGCCGGTGCTTGAGCCGGCAAAGTGCATAAGCTGCAAGAAGTGTGAGAAGGTGTGCCCCGTGAACGCCGTTACGATGGTGGAGCACGGAGTGAATGACAAAGGCAGACCGATACTCTACCCCGAGTTCAATAACGATACCTGCATATGCTGTGAGAATTGCGTGGAGGATTGTCCCAAGGACGCCCTCCACATAAACGAGGTGCTATAATGGAAATCCTTGATAACATTTGGGACGGATTTTGCAATGTGATGGGGTACCTCTGGACGAACGCGGACCTCGTGGCCTTTGTGGTATTGGCCGCGATAGCCGTTGCCGCCGCGCTTTACGTCGTATGCGCGAAAGAAGTGGTGCACAGCGCATTCTATCTTGCGCTGGTGTTCGTCTGTGTGGCGGTCACTTACTTCTTCCTGGAGGCGGAGTTCATCGGTGTGATCCAGATGCTGGTGTATGTGGGCGCGATAACGATACTGTTCGCATTCAGCATCATGTTGACTAGAAGGTATATCATGCGTAAGGAAGGTGATTCGAATGAATAAGAGGGTCGCGATAGGCGTCTCTGTAGCGGCCATGCTGCTGGCGGTGCTCGCGGTATCGGTGATCGCAACGGATTGGGACGACTTCGTCACCAATGAGTCGCCGGAAAGCATCGACTTCATAGGCGAAGTGGATGCCAGCGGTGACATGAATGAGAATTCGCTTAACTTTGCGCTGTTCGAGACGTACGGCCCGCTGCTGCTGATACTGGCGCTGCTGATGTTCGGCGCCATGATCGGCGGTGTGTGTATAGCCAGAGAGGAGGGTGAGCACAATGATACCGATTGAGGTGTATCTCATATTCGCCGCCGTCCTCTTTGCAATAGGGGCGTACGGCGTAGTGGTAAAGAACAACACGATCGTGGTGCTCATGTGTATAGAGCTCATGCTGAACGCGGCGAACATAAACTTCATCGTGTTCTCGGCTTTCACCACCGATGTGTTGGGGCAGGTGTTCGTGATAATGTCCATTTCCGTCGCGGCGGCCGAAGTCGCCGTGGGAATAGCGATATTGCTCAACGCTTACAAGATAAAAGGCACGATCGAGGCTGACGGCCTCGCGTCCATGAGGTGGTAAGGATGTTCGTAGAATACACTTGGTTGGTACCGTTGGTCCCCCTGCTCTGTTTCGTGATAGTGGGATTCTTCGGAAAGAAGATGCCCCACGGCGGAGGGCCGCTGGTGATCTTCGGCGCGCTGTTCGCGTTCGTCCTGTCTCTGCTCATATCGTATGACTTCTTCACTTCGGACGCGTATCACAATCCGGGATATGTCACATCGCAGATCGAATGGTTCTCGGTGGGCAGTTTCCAGATGAATGTCGGTTACTACATCGACAGCCTCGCATGCATGATGATGCTGTTCGCATCGTTCATCTCGACGCTCATATTCGTCTATTCGATAGGATATATGCACGACGAAGGCGCAAAGAGGAGGAGATACTTCGCTCAAGTGTCGCTCTTCCTCACTGGTATGCTGGGACTCGCCGTCTCAAGCAACTTCCTCGAGATGTTCGTGTTCTGGGAGATAATGGGTCTGTGCTCATACCTCCTGATAGGGTTCTGGGGATTCAACCATCCCAAAGGGGACGACGCATCGGACAGCGCCTCATCAGCGGCAAAGAAAGCGTTCCTTGTCACAAGGCTGGGCGACGTCTGCCTGATGGGTGGTATGTTCGTCCTGCTGTTCGAGTTCGGAAGCCTCGACTACGTGACGGTGTTCGACACCTCCATGATGGCGGCGGTCGACCCGAACATGATCATGCTGGGAAGTCTTCTGATATTCGGCGGTGTGATAGGAAAGAGCGCTCAGTTCCCGCTTCTGGATTGGCTTCCTGATGCGATGGCCGGCCCCACGACGGTTTCCGCGTTGATACACGCGGCGACGATGGTCAAGGCCGGAGTGTATCTGGTGGCAAGATGCTTCCCTCTGTTCACGCAGAACCCGGAAGTGATGCTGTTCGTAGGTGTCATCGGAGGAATAACGGCGTTCTTCGCCGCGACGATGGCCCTCAACAATATGAATATAAAGAAAGTGCTGGCGTACTCCACCCTTTCTCAGCTGGGATATATGTTCCTCGCGCTGGGTGCGGGCGGATATATGATGGCCCTCGGCATGCAGTCCGGCGATGCCGCCCTGATGGCGGCGGGAGCGATAGGATACACCGCGGGATGCCTGCACATGGTCAACCACGCGTTCTTCAAAGCGCTGCTCTTCCTTGGTTCAGGATCGGTGATCCATGCTACGGGAACAGAGGACATGAGGGAGATGGGAGGCCTCCATAGTAAAATGAAGATAACCTCCATCACGATGCTCATCGGCTCCCTTTCCATTGCAGGATTCCCGCTGTTCAGCGGATTCTGGTCAAAGGAGATAGTGCTTGAGACCGCTATGCACGCGGGCGACTACGGAGTGGAAGGATATCTCTTCACGATAATGTGGATACTCGCCATTGTAACGGCGTTCATGACGGCGTTCTATATGTTCCGCATGTGGTTCATGACCTTCAAGGGCAAGTCCGGCCACGGGGCCGAGCACTGCCACGGGGAGTCCCCGAAGAGCATGACGATACCGCTGATCATACTGTCGGTGTTCGCCGCCGCTCTCGGCTGCATACTGTTGTTCGGATTTGACGATTATATCACGATCGGCATCCACGCAGGGCATTTCCAGGTAGGCTCGGGACACGGTCACGGGTTAGCGGGATGGCTTGAGGATATCTTCCTGAGCATGTACACGTACCTGACGATAGCACTGGTGCTGATAGCGATAGCCGTGGCGTATGTGATGTACAACAAGGCGTCCGTCAACCCCGGCAAGTTCAACAAGAACGGCAGTTCATGGCTTTACAAAGCGCTTACCAACAGATGGTGGTTCCCGCAGCTCTATGACCAGATAGGATGGAAGCTGGGCAACGGCGTCGCCAAAGGAGTGGAGTTTGTGGATACGCAAATGATAGACGGGACCGTCAACGCGCTGTCGTCGGCGGTGGTAGGAAGCGGAGAATCTCTCGGCAAAATGCAGACAGGCAACGTGCGCGATTATGCGGCCATAGTCATGATAGGCGTGGTCCTGCTCTTCGTGGCGATATTAGCGCTGTTCTATTTCATGGGAGGTCTGTGAGATGTTCTCTGATATCTTTGCATTCACCTATGAGATACCATATCTCCTGACCCTGCTGCTGATCATTCCGCTGGTAGGAGCGATAGCGACTCTGGCAATGGGAGGAAAGAGGCAGAAGAATGCCAAATACGTCGCGGGAGTGTTCTCTTTCGTGACCATGGTGCTTTCTGTGATCCTGATGTTCACTCCCGATCTTTCCGTGTACAGTGAAAGCTACACATGGATAGAGACCGCCGGCGTCAAGATGTCGTACATACTGTCGGTGGACGGCCTCAGCATCCTGATGGTCTTCCTGACCGGTGTGCTGGTGTTCCTGTCGACGGTGTTCTCCGCAAGGGAGAGCGATAAGCCCCACTATTTCTTCGCCTTGATCTTGGCGATGGAAGTGGGATTGATGGGTGTGTACATGGCGGGAGATTACTTCCTATTCTACATTATGTGGGAGGTCACCCTGATCCCGATGTATTTCCTTATATCGTGGTTCGGAGGGCCGAGGAGGCACTACGCCGCGATCAAGTTCTTCATCTACACCCACGTGGCAAGCGTGGTCATGCTGATCGGTATCTTTGCGATAGTGTTCGGCGCGGCCACCGGAGGCATAGCAGACTTCTCCTTTGAAGCGGTATTAGCGGGAAGTGCGGCGTTCGGTTCCACCTTCCAGGTGCTGGTATTCGGACTGCTGTTCTTCGGATTCGCGGTAAAGATGCCTATCGTACCGTTCCATACATGGCTGCCGGATGCCCATACCGAAGCGCCCACCGCAGGCTCGGTCCTGCTGGCTGGTGTGATGCTTAAGATGGGGTCATACGGTATCATCAGGGTCTGCCTGGAAGTGCTGCCGGAAGGCGCACAGTACTGGCAGCCCATAATGGTGTTCATAGGTATCTTGGCAATGATATACGGCGCATATGCGTGCATAGCCCAAAAGGATCTCAAGAAAATGGTCGCTTTCTCATCCATCAGCCATATGGGTATGGTGATGATCGCGATGGCATGTCTTTCCGACATCGGTATCCAGTTTGCGATATTCCAGATGTTCGCCCACGGCCTGATATCGGCGGTCTTGTTCATGGTCGCCGGAGCAACGGGCCACAGTGTGGGCACAAGAGAGATACCGCTGCTCGGAGGCTTGGCGGGAAAACTGCCTTTGCTTGCGGCATTCATGATGTTCGGATTCCTGGCGTCTCTGGGTCTTCCTGGCCTTGTCGGATTCTGGGCGGAGTTCGGGATCATCTTCGGGTTCTATGATTACGCAGTATCGGTGGATATGCTGTGGCTGGTGATATTCTGCCTGTTGTCCCTGCTGCTTACCGCAGGCTACTACCTGTGGGCGATGCAGAGGACCATGTTCGGAAGGCTCACCACCAAGATAGACCTCTCGCACATACATGATCTGAGCAGACCGGAAGTGATCGCTCTCGGAGCGGTCTGCGCCCTGATAGCGCTGTTCGGTCTCTGGCCGGATCTGGCCTTAAGCTATCTTGAGGGATATTCATCATCCCTCGCTCTGACGCTGGGGGTGATCTGATGATGTTCGACAGTTCGATAGTAACCACGATCTTCGCAGAGTTCTCTCCGCTGGCGCCCATGATAGTGATGATAATAGGCGCGCTGGTGATGCCGGCTGTTTTCTTCGCGACGAAGAGGAAGAGCGCAGTGGCCGCGGTAATGATCGCGGTCATAGCGATATCGATGCTCTTCAACGTCCTGATGATGGTCGACGGATATCAGGCCGATTATGCGGGGCTGTTCGCGTATGATGCGTTCGCGGGCGTAATGATACTGCTGTTCCAGATAGTGGCATTCTTTACGGCGCTGGTCTCCGTTTCAAGCTCTGAGACCACGAGGATGCACTACGGTGCGTTCAACGCGTTGCTTCTTGCGGCGACCACAGGTATGATGTTCGTCGCCACGGCAAGCGACCTGATAACGATCTTCCTGGGAATAGAGTTGGCAAGCATAACCTCTTACGTGCTCGTCGCGATGAAGAGGAGCGATCCGAGGGCGGCGGAAGCAGCTGTAAAATACGTCATATTCGGCGGATTATCTACCGCCCTGACCCTATACGGTCTGTCCATGCTCTATGGAGTGGCAGGCACCACGAACATAGAAGATATTGCAATAGCGCTTTCCACGCAGGACTTCAGCTGGGCGTTCGGCATAGCGATGATCACAATGATCGCCGGTTTCGGGTTCAAGATCGCAGCGGTGCCGTTCCACGCATGGGCTCCGGATGTGTATGAGGGAGCGGCGACACCGGTCACCATGTTCTTGGGAACAGGTTCCAAGAAAGTGGGATTCGTGGCGCTGTTCAAGATCTTCCTGGTGATATTCGTCGCCGCAAGCTCTACGGCGGCATTCGCAACGGAGGAATTGCAGTATATATTCGCGATAATCGCTGCGATCACCATGACCGTGGGAAACGTTGTTGCGATATCCCAGAACAACATCAAGAGGATGCTGGCATATTCGAGCATTGCGCAGGCCGGTTATATCTTGATCGTGATGGCGGTGATGTCCGAGTACGCACTTGCATCAGGTATGTTCCACATGTTCACTCACGTGTTCATGAAAGGCGGAGCATTCCTCATCGTCGGCGCGCTGATAACCGTCGGCATCGGAGAGAAGATATCTGATTATCAGGGGCTGGCGAAACGGGCGCCGTTCATTGCCTTTGCGATGACGCTGTTCCTATTCTCGCTGGCGGGGATACCGCCGCTTGCGGGATTCACGTCAAAGCTGTTCCTGTTCTCTTCGGCGATATACGATGGGGGAGTGATGACCCAGTGGGTATGGCTTGCTTTCGTGGCTGTCCTGAACTCCGCGATCTCGCTGTACTATTACACAAGGGTCGTGAAGGCCATGTACATCGAGAAAGGAGCTAACGCAGAGAGGATCAAGATACCGAAGACATTCACGGCAGCGATCGTGACATGTGTGGTATTCGTGATCATACTCGGTCTGTTCCCGCAGCTCATCATGGACTTCTGCGCGGACGCGGCAGCGGTGCTGTTCGGCTGAATAAACCTTTTCCACAACACCTTTTTTTATTTTCCATTTTTTTAACCCAGAGTTAGAAAACAGTTAAGTAGATACTTAACATCCCAGAGCCAATGGATGAGCCTTGGTATTCTTCTATCTCCGAAGACCTGGAAAAGGTAGAGAGACTTTTGAGGGATACCGTAAGGTCTGAGAGCGCAGAACTGACCGAGATATGCAATTTCGTCCTTGGGTCGAACGGTAAAAGAGTGAGGCCGTCAATGTGCCTATTATCGTTCCATGCGTGCGGAGGTAAGGATCCGGAGAAGGCGATAGATGTCGCCGCAGCTCTGGAGATGATCCATAATGCCACCCTTGTCCACGACGATATAAACGACCACAGCGAACTCAGGAGAGGCGCTCAGGCGGCGTACAGGAAGTACTCCGTGGGGAAATCGATCATCGCCGGGGATTTCATGTTCGCCACAGGTTTCAGGCTCATCGGTTCGGCTTCCCATGTGGTCGTGGATTACATTGTCGAAGCGGCCGCCGCAATGAGCGCGGGGGAGTTCGATCAAAAGGAATTCGAGCACAACGTCATGGTCGAAGAAGACGATTACATGAAGATAATCGAAAGGAAGACCGCAAGGCTGATCGAGTGCGGCGCGAAGATAGGATCGTTCCTCGCAGGCGCCGGCAGCGAGACCATATACAAAATGGGAGAGTTCGCTTTCAGGACCGGTGTGGCATTCCAGATCGTGGACGATATGCTGGATGTAATAGGCGACGAAAAGACAACGGGAAAAAGGATAGGGAGCGACATCATGGAAGGAAAACCCACTCTCCCTACGATATATGCCATGCAGGACCCGGTCTGCGGCGACGCCATAAAAGAACTGTTCAAAAGGAAGGATCTGGAGTGGTCGGACGTTTCGGAGGCGATAAGCATGATAAAGAGGACCGACGCCATCCGAAGATGCGCGGAAAAGGCAAAGACGATCTCAAAGGGCTCAATGCCTTTCCTTGATGTTCTTGAGGATTCTAAGTATAAGAGGTCCATGATAGACCTTTCGAATTTCATTGCGGAACGCAACAGGTGACCCCATGGGCGCTATGAGAACGGACATCCTCGTTGTAGGGTCGGGACCCGCCGGAGGAACGGCCGCCAGATATGCCGCGTCAAAAGGAGCAAGCGTGACCATCATCGAAAGGAGGCCCGATGTCGGCGTTCCCGTAAGATGCGGCGAGATGGTCCCGTCGAACGAAGAGATCATGAACATGTTCCCCAACGCGGGAGACATAACGTCTTTGTTCGATCTGCCGAATAACCTGAGGCTGAGAGAGATCGAGGGGATAAAGCTCATAGACCCCAAAGGAAAGGAAAGGCTCCTTGATTTCACGGGGTACACCACAGACAGGGAAAAGTTCGACAAGTATCTAGTCTCGGAAGCGGTGAAAGAGGGTGCGGAATTAGTGACGGGCTGCCTCTTCAAGGGGATAGAGGACGGAAAGGCCGTAACGTCCCTGGGTGAGATAGAATACAAAGTGATCATCGGCGCGGACGGCCCCGGTTCAAGGGTCGCAAAGGCCCTGGGCCTTCCCAAGAACGATCTCCCTTACCCAGCGGTGACCGCGCAGGCGAAAGGAGATTTCGATCCGTATGTGAAGATGTTCTTCGGAGGGATAGCTCCGGGGGCATACGGCTGGATCATCCCGAAGAAAGGGCAGGCGAACGTAGGCATAGGGTTCTCCCCCAAATTCACTGACGGTACGCTGAGCGGGCTCTTTGAAAAGTTCGCGGAGAAACACGGTTTCGAAATAACGACGAGGCTTGAAGGAAAATACGTTCCCAGCAAAGGGATGCTCTCCGCACTCGTATCAGGCAACGGCATGGTGGTGGGGGATTCTGCGGGCCATGTGATACCCGTGAACGGAGGCGGGGTGCCTCTTGCCTTGATAGCGGGCAAAGTGTGCGGAGAGGTGGCTGGCGACAACGTCGCCGGCGGCCGCAGTCTTGCAGATTATCAGAACGAGTGCGTGAAGATATTCCGCAAACCGCTGAACATCGCTGCCGGAAACAAGAAACTCGCAGACACCTTGGCATTCGGTTCCGACAGAAGGACAGGGGTATGCATGAGCCTCCTGGGAACAAGGCGCATGGGCAACCTCATCAGATGCAAACGCATCTTTCCGTGATCATCTTTTCCTGTGTGCTTTCATACCGGAGCCGCAGATCACGCACTCATCTGCCTTTTCTTTGAACCATTTCCCGCACCCGACGCATCGGTAGTTCCACTTCTCCACTTTGCTTATTCCTGTGGTTCCGACCGGCTTGAAAGGTATCCCCATTATGCGTGAGACATTCTGAATGGAGTAGTCATCGGAGAGTATCGTTCCGCCCGTGTCAACCGCAAGTGCCAGCACAGAGATGTCCACGGGAGAGAGTCTCCCGAGATCGCCGCTTTTTTTGGCGGCCTCCGTTACTTTCTCAACGGAGGGCTTAGTGCAATCGGACGTTCTCAGAAGGTCTCCCCAGAGGTCGAGTCTTTTATCATCGTATTTCGCAAGCTCATCCACGACGCCCGGAGGGCAAAGGAATTCCTCTTCCGGCAACCCCTCCATTGAGAAAAGAGCAGAACTGTCCAGGATGAGCATGTCTTTGGCATAATCGAGAGAGGTTATCTACTTTCCTAAAAGACTCTTGCAAAATCCACTTTTTGAACTGGAAGAAAAGAAGCACAGTACTGGTTCAGTCTTCCTAAAGCTTATACGGTCATTCCGCAATCAGCACCCAAGAATATGGATATTGCCGAGATCGTTCTTATCATGTTTACCGGGCTATGGCTGTTCATTCCCGCAATGCTGCCCAATTCAGCGGCCGCGATGGTGGGAGGCGGAACAAAGATCGATCTCGGAAGGACCTGGAGAGGCAAAAGGATACTCGGGGACGGAAAGACCTGGAGAGGGCTGTTCGGAGGAGGCCTCGCAGGAGTGCTGATAGGGTTGTTGATGATAGGGATCGCTTCCTTTTGGGACCCGGAGAACTACTGGGGGTACGGCGCATTTTGGAGCAATGTTGGAATACTGTTCTGTCTTTCCTTCGGAGCGATCTTCGGGGACCTCATGGGAGCTTTCATAAAAAGGAGATTGGGGATGGAACGCGGTCAGAAGGCACCGGTATTGGATCAATACGACTTTGTGTTCGGAGCCTTTCTTACAACTTCCATCTTCTTCCCTAATTGGGTGTACTCCACCTTCATCGAAGGATGGCACATCGCAGCATTGATATTCATACTGGCGCTGATGTTCGTCATACACAGAGGCGTCAACATAATAGGTTACAGGCTCGGTATCAAGAAGGAGCCGTGGTGATAAGATGAGCGAGATTTCAAAGGCACTTGAGGAATGCGGTGCTCTCCAGTACGGGGAGTTCACGCTGGCATCCGGAGCGAAAAGCGACTATTACATTAACATAAAGAAAGCGAGCACGAACCCCCGTGTTCTTTATCTGATATCCCAGCTCATGGCGGAGAAGATGCAGACCGACAACATACGCCCCGACAAGATAGCCGGGATCGTTCTTGGATCCATTCCGCTGGCCGCGGCGCTCTCGATGGCCACAGGCATACCTTTCATTATGGTAAGGAAGGAGCAGAAGGAACACGGCACGATGAAACAGATCGAGGGGGACCTTGTTCCCGGAGACAAGGTGCTTGTGGTCGAGGATGTGATAACGACCGCCGGTTCCAGCGTAAAGGCGATCGCAACGCTCAGAGAGAACGGCGCGGTCATCACCGAGATAATAGCGGTCGTCGATCGAGAAGGCGGCGGTAAAGAGAATCTTGCAGAGATAGGAGTATCTCTGCTGTCTTTGGTGAAAGGCTCTGAGATCGCGAAGGGGAAGCAATGAGGCCGGAACCCGACTGCAGACTGTGCGGACTTTGCGAAGGCCGTACGAAGATCGTCCTTCCCAGCGGCGATCTGAATTCTCCCATCGTCTTCGTGGGCGAAGCTCCGGGAGAAAAGGAGGACCTGTCGGGAAGGCCCTTCGTAGGAAGATCGGGAAAACTCCTCGACTCCATTATGGAAGAGGAGGGGGTGGACCGATCAAGAGTGATGATCACCAACACCGTTAAATGCCGTCCGCCGGAGAACAGGGATCCGACGAAAGAGGAGATGGACGCATGCCGTCCGTTCCTTGACCACGAACTTTCCGGGAGGAAGGTGGTGATCGGCCTAGGCAAATCCGCATGCCGCGACCTTCTGGGTTATGAGGGCAAAATGGCCGATGTGGCGAACACAAAGATGTCGATCAAGGTCTTGGGTAAAGATGTTCTTTTCATCCCGACATACCACCCGGCGGCATGCATCTATAGCAGAGAATCAAGGGATGCCCTCAGGACCACAATGAGGATCCTAAGGGACGAGTACCTGGAGGAATGACATGAGGCCTTCCGGACTGATGATAGATATGGACGGCACGGTCTACAAAGGAAGCAACGTCATACCCGGAGCGAAGGAGTTCATAGATTTTCTCATAGAGGATGGGATGCCGTTCGTGTTCCTGACCAACAACTCTTCGCATACAAGAGAATACTACGGCAGGAAACTGACCGCAATGGGATTCAATGTAGGCAAAGAACGTATTCTAACTTCGACGATAGCCACTGTCAGATTCATCAAGGAAAGAAGGGCGGGCAAGAAGGTATATGTGATCGCCACTCCTGAGGTCGCCGATGAGATAGAAGGACTCGGGATCATCAGCACAGAGGATGACCCAGACATCGTTCTGCTGACCTTTGACAGAACGATCACCTTCGACAAGATCAACAAAGCCTACCACTTTCTTATGGCCGGCGCCGAGCTCATAGCGACCCATCCGGACGACCTCTGCCCCACCGAGGATGCGTACGACGTTGACATAGGACAGTTCATTCACCTACTCTCCTACCTTACCGGAAACGTGCCGACGATCATCGGCAAGCCAAGCTTACTTATGGTTGAAATGGCGGCGGGAGAGATGGGGGTTGAAAAAAGCAAGACGATAATGATCGGCGACCGGTTGTATACGGACATCAAGATGGCCGCATATGCGGATATTGATTCTGTTTTGGTGCTAAGCGGCGAAGCGAAGACATCCGACCTTGTCGATTTGGAGATAAAGCCCACGTATATTGTTGGGTCTGTGGCTGATATACCAGATCTCTTTTCAAAGCTTTGATTCTTCCACAATCACTGTTTTTTATAGTTTTCCGCTATTGGAATATGAACTGATTCCAGAGGAATCATTCTCTTATTTTTTTCACTCAGTTTATCATAGTATTCCATAACAAGATCGGCAAGTTGCACCCCATCGATCCCACGAATTATGGGGGTACGGTCCAAATAATTCAATGCGTTTTTTGCATAGTTTGACAGAGTAATAAAAAGTCCATAATCGCCCTCGCTCATGGCCCCTTTCAACGACTGAATGGCGTTTTCAGTGATATTTGAATCCTGGCTTTTTACTTGCACAAGGATACGTGGAGGTAGTTCATCCTTATATGCAATAATATCAACTCCGTGGTCTCCGCCACGAGGCGAAATTGTTGTACGGTATCCCATTGCGTTGAGTAAATCTGCAACAAACTCTTCAAAGTCATGTCCCTTGAATCTCTTGCTGAGTTCCTTTATTATATAATCTCTGGTTGTTTCAATAATTTCTTCTGCGGACTTAATGATTTCTTCCTCTTCATCATCGGCGACTTCTTTAGCTTTGAAGTTTTTATCCAATGCAGAAAGGAATTCGTCACCATAATTTTTTATTGAGAAAAAGGTAAGGAATGAACCAACTTCGTTCAAAGCTCCTTGAGAAAAGGCCGTTCTTGGTAATTGCTTATTGGACCAATTCACCTTACGTTGGTGAACGTACTTAGGTTCGTTTGGACAATAAATGTAATTGCTACCTATGGTACCAATACGGATTTCTCTGTTTGTTTTTGAAGGGTATACAATGTAATCTCCGATTTGTGCCTCGCATACAAATCGGAAAAGCATGTTTGCGCTTACAGAAATGGATTGTTTTTTGGCATCTGGGTAAACCATCGAATATTTTTCTTTATATGATTCTCGTTCCGGAGCGATCAGGGAGAGATCGCCCATTTCTTTCCATCCAATTGCGACAACATTGCCTTTTAAAAAAAGTCCATCATCCTGTGTATGAATGCCCCATATTTTCTTTTCTTCCATCGCTGTCGCCTTAGCCTGTACAATGTCGTATTTTCAATATCTTCCACATTTTATACAATTTGAGCCAGAATTGCAACTGCTGCAAAGCTGAGCCATTGCACCCCCATTCGGGATCCAACTGCCGCATCTGATACATTTATCTGAACCACAACTGTCGCAAACCTGGGCCATTGCACCCCCATTCGGGATCCAACTGCCGCATCTGATACATTTATCTGCATTGTTTGAACATGAACTGCATAATTGAGCCATCTTTGCCATTTATTTCACTCCTGAGCTGTAGGCGTTTTCCACTACTGATGTAGAGAATCAATATCGACATATATAATACATTCAATATTGAATATTGAATACAATTTCATAAAAGCACTCTAAGTTATGTGTTGAATGTGGCACGTAAAAATAAATGGGGCGTTCTGTCAGAGAGATATGCTGTTCCTGTTCTGATTACCCTTCTTAAAACAGAAAATCCTAAAATCAGCGACCTGACACCCAAATTAGGTAGCTACAATACAATAGAGAATCTTTTATTTGACATGGAGGAATCGGGACTTGTAGTCCTCAACAAAGTTACAAAACCACACAAAACAACTTATGTGCTTCTCACGGATCGCGGGGAGAGAGTTGCAAAAATACTCTGCGCAGCGGATGAGACTGCACGAAGCGACTGATGACAGTTCGTTTTTTCCTTAACAAACACCAGGAGTAGATATCAGAGCAACTCTCCTTTATCTGCTATTTTCGGACCGGTATTTTTATTGTCTATGCAAAAGGCAGCATACAAAGGCACACTCATTATGCCATTATCGAAACCCATGTTCTTTGATGATAACCGTATAGCGTAAGGCACTTCATACTTTGAAACAAAGAGGTTCATGCTCTTTGACCTGACCTTGTCAGAGGACTTGACCTCTACTGGTATGATGTCTCCTTCCGCATTTTGGAAAACAAAGTCCAATTCGGCTTTCCCCGAAGATGACCAGTAGTAAGGGCGTATGCCGTTGGACACGAGCGCCTGCATAACATAGTTCTCAGTAATGGCGCCTTTGAGCTCGCCGGAGATATCTGAATGCAGGATTCGTTTCATAGGGAGCCCGTATCTAGAGGATAGCAGTCCCGTGTCCACAATGTACACTTTGAAAGAGCTGCCGTCCTCATATATGTTCAATGGGAGTTTTCCCTCCTCGACCCTTTTGCATACGCTGACCACTCCGGCTGCCTCGAGCCATGCAATGGATCCGGAATAGTCCTTTGAACGCGCGCCGGGTTTCACTGAACCATATTGGAACTTCTTATTCTCTCTCGCAAGCTGCGATGGCAGGCTTGACCATACATCCATTGTACGTATCGTCTCCGCCGGCGGGGAGTATTTGGCTACATCGGCCAGATATGACTCTCCCAATCTATTCTGGGCGGAGACCGCAAAATTGTGGTCTTTTGTTCTTAAGAATTCAGAGATGGCCTCGGGCATACCTCCTATGGCGAGATAGGTCCTGTAGAGCTCCATCGCTTTTCCATGGAGAGGTACAGGGACCATGCGGTCGAATGATTCGGAGATCATATCCGAGAGCCCTTTGTTCCCGGTCGCCCAAAGGAACTCTTCCATATCCATCGGGTGCATCGTCTTCATGTCCACCTTGCCTACTGGAAAAGAATATTCATTCCTGTCCAGCGCCATTCCCAGAAGGCTTCCTGTGGCTATGATGTGGTGTTCCGGGGATTCTTCTTGAAGGTACTTCAGCGACGTAAGGGCGCGTT
>WRJJ01000030.1 GCA_009778575.1 Methanomassiliicoccaceae archaeon | reverse complement strand
CCTCTGTTACCGTTCTGGTACGGCGTATTGGGGCTCATCATCGCAATGGGGGTCCACGAGATGGCGCACGGAATGCAGACGAGAGCGAATGACATGCGGGTGGACTCCACCGGGGTCCTGTACGGAGTGGTTCCCCTGGGCGCTTTCGTCGAGCCTAACGAAGAGGATATCAAAAAGAGCACCAGGAGGGCAAAGCTCGATCTTTATTCGGCCGGCATATCTGTTAATTTCATTACGGCGGCAGTAGCGTTCTTCGTATTCGCCGTTCTTATGCTGGGAGGTATATCATCGGAGTACGGAGATAATGCGGCCGTCTATCAAGTAACGTCCGACTCGCCCGCATACGGTCTGGATATACCCAGCGGAGCGATAATTGTGGAAGTGAACGGGGATGAGTACACATACTCCAACGATTACACCCGGCCGCACTCCTGGATGCCCGGAGACGAAGTGAGCATAACTTACCTGACCCGGGACGGCCAATACACCCCGTACGAACAACTGCGGTGGGGTTTGTTCATCGAAAGGGTATCTCCCAATAGTCCGGCGGACGGGATACTGGATGCAAAGACGTTCATTCTGTCGATAACGCTGGACGGAGAAAAGACCCTGATCTACGGCTATGATGAGTTCATCTCGTTCATGCGGACAACGGAGCCCGGCACGATCGCAGAGATAGAATGCATGTCCGCAGACGGAACGACCACCTTCACAAAAGACTTGAAACTCGGGAGCAATGGGGGCATAGGGTATGTGGGGATCGTTACCTCCACGTCGGGAATGAACTTCACAACGCCGAACATAATGTTAGATATGGGCAGGAACCCCATCTACGGCGCCGAGTCGATAACGGATGCCGCTTCTTCTATGCTATCGTACATCGGCGGCCCGTTCAACGGCTTCTCTCCGATACCCGAGAGCGTTCACTGGTGGTATGATGTTCCGATGGAGGGACTCTTCTGGATACTGATAAGCGTTCTATATTGGGTATTCTGGCTTAACATAATGCTGGGAGTGTCGAACGCCATCCCGGCGTATCCCTTCGACGGAGGCTTCATCTTCCAGGGAGGCCTCAGTGCGCTGCTGGAAAAGCTCGGCATGAAGGATGAGAAGAAGAGAGAGGAACGTTCCTCAAGCGTTACAAGCTTCCTTTCTATGATAATGATATTCCTTTTGATATTGGTGATCGCCGCGGTCGTTTTCTGACCGGATGACGCAATAAGTTTTATTTGATGGCGCATATTTGTGACCATGACCCTGGAGGCCATAGTCGAGGCCATAAGAACATACCCCGGAGTTACACGCAAAAGGGCTGTGCATGAGATAGTCGGGTCCCTTTCCACGAAAGAATTCCCACACGTAGCTGCCTCTGAAGGAGAGGATGCGGCGGCGGTCGAATACGGGAACGACTACATCCTTTTCGCAGCCGACGGCATAATGGAGTCCCTTGTGGACTCTGATCCTTTCTATGCGGGCTATTTTGCGGTTCTTGTGAATGTCAACGACATAGCGGCCATGGGCGGCAGACCGTTAGCGATGGTAGATGTTCTCTCTCTGTCAAAAAGCAAGGTGTGCGGACAGATCCTGAAAGGTATGTCACTCGCGGTCAAGAAATTCAATGTTCCCATCGTGGGCGGGCACACACATCCCGACTGCAAATACAACGCGATCGACATTTCGATAATCGGGAAAGTACCCAAAACGGATATCATACTCAGCTGCAAGGCCAAGGACGATGACGACATCGTCTTTGTGCTGGATCTCGACGGCTCCTTCCCGGAAGGCCTGAGATATGCGTGGGATACAACGACCAAGAAAGACGACTCCCTCGTGCAGGCTCAAATGGAGATGATGTCCATCATCGCATCGAAACATCTTGTCCATTCAGCGAAAGACATCAGCAACCCGGGGTGCATAGGCACGCTGGGAATGATGCTGGAATCCTCCATGAAAGGCGGCACCGTTGACCTGGGCCTGATCCCTATCCCGGACGGCGTGGATATGATACAATGGCTTCTCGCTTACCAAGGATGCGGGTTTGTGTTCGCCTGCCCTCCGGGGAACTCATCCGAGTTGATCTCTCTTTTTGAGACAGTTGGCTGTTCCGGCGCGGTTGTGGGAAAGATCGATAACACAATGAAGCTCAAACTTACCCAAAGAGAGGAGACCAAGGTCGTTTTCGATTTTGAAAAGGACATCATAACCGGGTGCTCCCCGAGAAAGAGATGAGTGTTAGGCCACAGAGGTGGACATCACATCCGACCCAAGTTGACCGCATCGTTTCTCAACCCTGCGACCCCGCAAACGTCAGTAGCACGAGGTAAGGCTGCTCCCGTCAGGACCTGGCCCGGTTCCCCCGATGAATGTGAGTGATGCGACCCTCCGGTTGCTCAACACACAAACTCCGACTCTGCAGGACAAGATCTCATAGTCACTTTGCGGGCTTGGACCTTCAGCTCTGCCGCCCTCTGCTGTCACCCCCGCTATTGACGGTTGCGGGTGAAGGGCACGCCAAGCTCCCCGGTCAAGCCTAACATCAGGACTATTGGGGGAGAATATTTAATATCTTTCTATGGGGCGCGCTCTCGAGCAGCCTGCCTTTATAGGAATAAAAGACACATATTATATACACCTTCAATGATGATGAGTGTACCGTGTTAGCATATAGCACGGGGGTGTGAAGATGATATTCGGATTGAGCGACCCATACGTGATCGGGGCATATGTCGGATGTATACTCAGCGTGATATTGTGCTGCGGGTGGGCTATATTTAAAAAAGATATGATAACTGAAGAAGAAGGTGAGGATTGATGGCATCAGTAGGGGTTCCATTTGATCTTTTCTTCGGAATGTTGGTCATTTTCGTTGGAGTGATGATATTCCTTGGCTGGTATGGATACCGCCACACAAAGGACAATCAGCAATTCCTTCTCGGAAGGAATAAAGCTAACACGATGCTGATCGCCCTGTCGTATGGTGCTACTTTCCTAAGCGCTTCGGCGATAATAGGATTCGGCGGCCAAGCGGCCACACACGGCATGTCTTTGCTATGGCTGTGTTTCCTCAATCTTTTCTTGGGATTATTTGTAGCCTTCGTCCTCTTCGGGCCGAGGGTCAGAAGGATCGGAAGAAAATTAGGGGCATCTACCTTTGCAGACCTGCTTGGAAAGATATTCAAATCTAAAGGGATCCGCGGGTTCACGGCCGCAATAATAATCGTGTTCATGCCTATTTATTGCGCCGCGGTCTTAAAGGGGGGAGTGAATTCTCTTGTGGTGCTGACGGGAACAACAGACCTTTACGATATCATATTGATCGTATTGGCAATCGTTGTTGGGTTGTATGTTGTATACGGCGGAATAATCGCCGTCATGTACAATGATGCTCTGCAGGCGGGAATAATGGTTGTAGGAATGGCGGCCATATTGGCGGTCACGCTGTACACCTTAGGCGGCTTTTCTGCCGCCAGCGAAGCGCTTTCTAATATGTGGACAGACGGCGCAAGCGCCGCGGGCACACTGCCGGGATTCAACGGGTGGACATCAACCGCATCCTTTGGAACGCCTGAATGGCTGACGGTGGTATCCACATTCCTCTTGGGCGTGGGGATAGGCGCATTGACGCAACCGCAGCTCGTAGTAAGATTCATGTCCGCAAAGGATGACAGGATGCTTAACCGCTCACTGATCGTAGGGAGCATATTCATGCTGATCATAGTTGGAAGCGCCTACACTGTCGGTTCGCTTACCAATGTGTATTTCTTCAACGAATATGGGCAGACCGCGTTCACATATGTTACAAGTACCCTCGGCCAGGGTGTTGATTTCATAATACCCAATTACGTTCTGGATGTGTTCAGCGGTTACTCTTTCGGCGATGTGTTCATCTGTGTATTCATATTGTCGCTGCTCTGCGCTGCGATATCCACTATCAGTGCGCTTATGCACACGATAGGCGCTGCCGGAGGGCACGACATATACTCCATCGTGAAGTCAAGAAAGAAAAAGAACACTGAAAGCAAAAGAGAAGAGGCCACACCCTCAAATAAAAATTTATTTTTGACGGCATTGGGCCTATTATTGGTCGCAGTTGCATCACTGGGGCTTGCCTTTTTGAATATCGGTGGCGACGGTGCTGAATTCGCATCCCTTGAGACGGGAGTGTTCTTTGCGATACTGACCATATCGATGTTGCTTGTGGCATATTTTGCCTACAAAGAAGAGAATGAGTTCAAGCTCTCAATTTCCGTGCTGATCGGCATGGCGGTCATTCTGACGGTGATCCTGTTCATTGTGTCCTTTATGGCGCTTTTAGCGGACACAGCGGGCCCTGTCAGCAGTGGCATGGCCGCAACGTTGTTGACCGTTGCGCTGATCAACGGCATATTCGCGTTATGCGTTGCCGCAGCGATCATACTGAAGTCGCCAAACGGGACTGCCAAATGGTCAATGCTGAAAAGCAAAAATGCCGATGCAGAGGATAAAACTCAATCGCTCAGGGTCAACAGAATGGTAACAGCGGTCGTGATGGTATTAGTGGTGGTCTATTGCTACCTTATGCCGAATGATATCATTGCCAAAGCAACATCGCTGTTCATGGGGATGACTGCCGCAGCGCTGCTTCCTCTGATGACATATGGCCTGTTCGCAAAGAAGCCGAGGAAGAAACTCGCTCTTGCCAGCGTATCTGTGGGCACTGCATCATACTTGTTCTGGGCTCTGTTCATCAATGCAGGATCATCAATATTCCTCCCCATTTGCAAATGGATCACCGGCAACCCCGTGTTATTCATGGAAGGGTCACTGAAGTATGTCGACGCGCTGATAATTGCGCTTCCTCTGTCGGCGATAACGTTGGTGGCCGGGATGATATGGATAAGAAAGAGATCCCCTAAAACTTCCGATGCAGACACAGAAACGGACGATAGCGCAACGGATTCGTGAACGGGTCTTCGGAAGGCCTCAAACCTCTTCAACTTTCTTACTTTTATCTTTCTATTTTGGCTTGTTATTCGAAGGAGGATCTATACCTATGTTCCAGAGATCAAAATTCACCATGCAATTTAGTGTTTTGCAGATAAATTATTAATGTTTTTGCAGGTTAATTATTAGTGGTTTTGCAGATAAATTATTAGTGGTTTTGCAGATAAATTATTAGTGGTTTTGCAAATAAATTAAGATAATCTTTTACTACTGCCACAATAAAAACTGATGCAAAAAATCTCACCCCTTTTTGCTTTCATGTGAACATTTTTAGAGAAGTTCGCCTATGAGCCGCATATGAAGATCTTGGAGATGAAAGGCGTTTCCGTTGTCAGAGGAGGAAAAAGCATCCTTGACTCTATCGACCTTTCCATCGAAGAGGACGAGAGCGTAGCGATCGTCGGCAACAACGGTTCGGGAAAAACGACGCTGATAAAGCTGCTGAGGGGAGAGATACACCCTTATTATGATGCGGCCTCCCCTTCCATTATGAGGATGTTCGGCGAAGAGAAATGGAGCATCTTTGACCTGAGGAGCAGGATGGGGATAGTATCAATGGATCTTCAGAACCAATTCTCTCAGGAAACGACCGTGACCGAGGTCATCGCATCCGGATTCTTCGGGAGCCTCGACATATTCAGGAATATGAAAGTGACCGAAGAGATGATCTCAATGGTAATGGGAGCGGCCCTTACGATGGGGATAGAGGACCTTCTTGACAGGACGATAGAGGGGATATCATTGGGCGAGATGAGGCGTGCGCTGATTGCGAGGGCCCTCGTCCACAGCCCGCGGACGCTCGTTATGGACGAGCCCATGACCGGTTTGGATATCGTGATGGCATCGAAATTCAGGAAGATGTTCGAGATACTTATGAAAGCGGGCAACAACCTGATCATTGTGACGCACGATCTTGCCGACATTCCAGAGGGAATAGACCGCGTCATAATGATGAAGGACGGCAGGATATTCGCTGATGGTATGAAGGATTCGCTTTTCACTTCTGAAACAATGAGCGAACTCTACGATGAGCCTATTAAGGTTGAACACGTTAACGGAACTTACCGCATGCACCTGTGAGTATGCGAACGGGGCGAAAGATGAGATATATTTGTCCGGAATGCGGAGCCGACATTCCAGAGGAACAGGATTTCTGCTATTCTTGCGGAAGAAAGAAGGACAACACGATAAGGCTGGACGAATCCGGGCGCTTCGTGCCCCCGGAGACGGATAAGTGCGCCTCATGCGGTGCGGAGATGAAGAAGGATGATCTCTTTTGCCCTGACTGCGGTGAGAGAAGAGCTCTGGCGCAGATGGCGGTGTTCCGGCCTCAGTTGATAAAGTACGGGTGGATAGGCGTGTTGCTTGCCTTCATACCGGGGGCCCTCGGATTCCTGCCCGGACTTTTCAGCATATTCGGTCTCGGACATCTTTACTTCAGAAAATGGACCAGAGGCGGGATGTTCCTTCTTTTGAGCGTTTTCATGATCTACATCAAATTCAGCAATATGGAGATGAACCTCACCATGAGCATAATCTTCTCCATAACCAGCGTGTTCATCTATCTGCTTCAGGCTATGGAAGTGCTGGTATTGGCCTTCATGCCTCCGAAAACTGCCGAGTGATCCCATGACCGAGGACTGGACGGAAAAATACAGGCCCAAAAAACTCTCCGATGTGATAGGCAACCCCGGAGCGGTCAGGGAACTGTCGGAATGGGCGGAGTCTTGGGCGAAAGGTATACCGAAAAAACGCGCGGTGGTCTTGATAGGCTCACCCGGAATAGGAAAGACATCTTCCGCCGCGGCTCTCGCCAAAGACATGGAATGGGACATTGTTGAAATGAACGCCTCCGATCAGAGGACGGAGTCCGCCATAAGGGGAGTGGCCCTCAGGGGGTCATACTTCAACTCGCTCGGAACGGAAGAAGAATACAAAGGGAGCAAAGAAGGCAGAAAGAAGCTCATTGTTCTGGACGAAGCGGACAACCTGTTCGGGAACGCCGACAGAGGGGCCCTTCCCGCGATAAACGATCTGATCAAGACCACGAAACAGCCCGTCATCCTGATCGTGAACGACTTCTATGCGCTGTCGAAGAAAAGCTCTACCGTAAAGACAGACACGATACAGATCACATTCAGAAAACCCGTTGCAAGATCCATAGCCGGTGCTCTGAAACGCATCGCCGCCTCCGAAGGTGTGGCTGCGGATGAGGCGGCACTTATGAAGATAGCGGAGAACTCCAACGGGGACATGCGTGCCGCCGTAAGAGACCTGGAGGCCCTTTCCCAGGGAAAGACCGGCATCGACATATCTTCTCTGGAAAGTCTGCAGGAGAGGATCGTAAGGAAGGATATGTATGCCGTTCTGGAGCGGATGTTCAGAAAGGGCGACCCGATAGGCGCAAGGTACGCCTTATCGGATGCAGACGTCGATCCGGAGACCGCGATATTATGGATAGACGAGAATCTCCCTTATGAATACAGAGAACCCGGCGACCTTGTGAGAGGATACGAGAAGCTTTCCAGAGCGGACATTTTCCTCGGATGGGTAAGCAGACGCCAATACTACGGAATGTGGTCGTATGCCGGCGATATGATGACGTCGGGGGTGTCTGTAGCGAGAATGAGCGGCAAACCGTCTTACGACAGATTCAGGTTCCCGATGTATCTCTCAAAGATGTCGAGAACAAGATCGATGCGGTCGCTGAAGTCATCGTTATGTTACAAGGTCGCATGTTATTTGCATACTTCCACCAAAAGGGTGGGGCAGGACATCCTCGGACCGCTGAGGGAGATGGCCCTCAATGACCCGGGGATAAGGGTCATGCTTGTAGAAAAAGTGGGTCTTGAACCCGAAGAGCTTGGATTTCTTCTCGATTCGAAGATCGATTCGAAGATCGTCAAGGAAGCCTTCCAAAGGGCATCCGAACCAAAGGCGCCTGCTGCACAGGCCTGTTCCGAGAAGATCGAGACCCCTGCCGAAAGACCGGCTCCCGTCAATACCGGGAAGAAGCCGCAAAGCAACCTGTTCGATTTCTGAGGATTCACATGGACGAAGCATACAAAGAATTGTTGATAAAACAGCAATACCGTCTTTACAACGACCATGCGGCCGTGAAGCTGTGTCATTGGATGAAAGAGAGCATGATACGCGGCCGCTGCTGCTACAAACAGGACTTCTACGGGATAAAGAGCCATAGATGCCTGCAGATGACCCCTGCCATCAACGAATGCAGCCACTGCTGCAGTTTCTGCTGGAGGGTGCAGGAGAGGGACTTCGAGGTCAAGGACTGGGCTGAGCCCAAAGAGATGCTGGACGCATTGATAGCGCACCAGAGGCTTCTGATATCGGGATTCAAGGGGGACAGCAGATGTACGAAGGAGATGTTCGAAGAAGCGTCCAACCCCGATCAGGTGGCGATATCCCTTGCGGGCGAACCGATAACCTACCCTTACCTTTCCGATCTTATCAAAGAATGCCACAGAAGGAACATGACGACATTCCTTGTAACAAATGGAACATACCCCGATCAATTAGAGTCTTTGGACGAGCTTCCCAACCAATTGTACGTAACGATCGCCGCTCCCAACGAAGAGATCTACATAAAGGTATGCAGACCGAAGATCGGCGACGGGTGGAGCAGGCTGATGAGGACGCTGGACCTTCTCCCCTCGCTTGATACACGGACGGTCATAAGGCACACGCTGGTGAAAGGTCAGAATTTCGGATGGGTGGAAGAATACGGAGAACTGGATAAGAGGGCGGATCCCGACCTCATAGAACCCAAGGGATACGTCTTCGTCGGCGCATCCAGGCAGAGGCTCTCCCTCGAATCGATGCCGTCCTTTGAAGAGATCAGGGACTTCTCGTCCCGGCTGGGAGATATCGTCGGGATGAGTATTATCCGAGAGAGGCCGGACAGCAGGGTGCTTCTTCTCGGAAGAGAGGATATTGACACCGATGTGAGGAGGAACCCACGCATCAGAGCAAGAACTTCCACAAAATAAGTACCAGAAGTACCAGATGGAGTATCAGGAACAGATAGATCAGTTTGAACTTCGTTTTTTGTGTCTTGTGCCTGAATATCTTCATTCCCGCCAATGCACCGAAGGGGCCCAGGAACCCGATGATGATCAACGTCGCTTCGCTGATCCTGTATCTGCCCTTCTGGGCCTTCTTTTTATCCAGATAATACAGAAGCAATGAAACTGCGTTCAATACCAAGTATATTGCTGCGACTAATGCGATGGTGTCGGAATTCATCTTTTCGACATCTCTTTAATGAAACTGCCGAGGGATACGTCTATCCCGTTCTCATCCTTCTCGCTTTTGCTGGGGAAGAAGAACGCATCGTTGATCCCAAGCTCTTTGGAGACCTTCGTTAATTGTTCCTCGCCCCTTTCCGCATCCAATTTACAGGAAATGAAGAGTGATCTCTTTTTCCCCGACAACTGTTCCTTGTTATTGTTGAGGAAGTCCACAAGCGCGCGGTACGGTTTACCCGCATGTATGCCGGTGCCGAATATCACGTGATTATATTCGGAAAGATTGATGATGGTCTGCTTCTTCAGATCGAAAGAGTCCGCTCCCAATTCTTTTGCTATGTGCTTCGCTATTTTCCTGGTCTTTCCGAGTGTAGAAGAATATACAATTGCTTTATTGGTCATTTTCTCATCCCTTGGCGGCATCCTGAGTGCATAGATGCAATGATAATAAATGCGGTAGCTGGTATATGAATTATATACATTACTTTAGCGCATTCCGGCCGCATGACCGGCTTGTTCAAACAACATATACTGCGAGCTGCGGTTTTTAGAAATACTGGCCTCTTGCGGCCATCCCAAGCGGACAGATAACGTAACTATGTATATCTCTACCTGTATCAGACACCATGGGCTATGAAATAGAGATCATAGACATCGACACGGCAGCGGAACTGCGCCTGAGATACAAGGGTCTTAAGTCGTACTCCTCTAAGGTGGACATTTTCGGCCTATGCATTGAATTCCTTACCGAAGACAGAGAACATCTGAAGATGTGGGAAGATAACTTCTACTCAATGTCCGCGGACATACGGGCCCATGCGAAGATCTACTCGATCAACGACCCCTCATGCGGAATGAGGGCCCTGTTCGAGCCCGCAACCAATGTGGCCTTCCTTTTCAACTTCGACTATTACGGGTGGATAAAAAGCATCGCCCTCGGGATATCGGGGAATATACTCGAAGAAGCTCACGACACTTATTCCGTTCACGGCGCGGTCCTCGATATGGATGGAAAGGGGGTGACGCTCATAGCGCCATCCAAAACGGGGAAGACCACGCAGTCATGGGGGCTTCTGAGGATGAGCAACGCGCATCTGATATCCGATGATTGGTACTTCGTCAAACTGGGGAGCGGCAGGCCGATCGCCTACGGTTCGGAGAAGAACTGCTACATCGATGCCGATATCGGGGACGTTTGGGAGGAATACAAACCGCTCGTAAGCCAAGTATGCTTCGATAACAACGGGAGGGGAATAGCGAACGTCAGATGGGTCGCGGGAGAATCCTCTGTGATCCCGATGACCAAGATCGGGTGCGTCTTCCTTATGAAACGCGATCACGACGACCCGGTCCCCATAAGGCATCTTTCGCCGGAAGAGGGACTGACGTACTTGCTGGAACACGATCTCTGCAATCCCCACCAGATCCAATGGAACGCCCATAAAGAAAAGATAAGGGCCAAATTCTTTTCCGATTTCCTTTCCTGCTGTGACGTGTACCTTGTCAATACGATAAGAACGGCGCAGGAGACCCAAGAACTCATAAGAAACGTGATAAAAGAGAAATGACGTGGTACGATGAAGATGCCTAATATTAAGACCCCGAACGCTGTTGGAAAGATCAGGGGTACTAAGCCGTCCAACAAAGGGCACAAGAAACCTCAGTACAACGTCGAGAAGGCTCATGAGCACAGGATCCTGTTATTTTCCATTCTTGCCATCCTATCCTACGTATTGATAGCATGGATCGCGGTGTACTTCACCGGCAACGCACCGGATCTCACCGATATCGTAAGAGGGAGCATGGGCAGCGTTTTCGCTTTGCTCTTTGCGGTCATCATCATGGACAGGATCCACGCCCACAGCGATAAAAAGAAGAAAAGACGCGAAGAAAGGAAAGCGATCGTACGCCATAACAAGATCATCCAGCCCGTCATCGACATGTATCTGGTGAGAAAGAACATGGTCATCACCCCCAATGATAAAACGGTCAGGAAGTTCCAGATCAGTGCGACCTTTACCATCAAGGACATGAAGGACATGTACGGTCCATCCGAGCTGATATCAGATGTCGGCAAATCCAAGATCGAGACATATTCATACTATCAGGAAAAACTCCAGGAGAACTTCACTCATCTGGTGGAGGATATTGATTTCAGTTCCTATTCGGAACTGTGCGACGCCGCGCTGGAATACATCAACGCAACCTCATACGGAGCATCCGCGCTGGATGCGGTGGTAAGCTACCAGGGCACGATGGCCGGAACAAAGTCAATGAAATCGATCGTCCTTAACCTTATAAGAGAAGAACCCGAGAAAGGAAAGTTCATCGATGCCCCGCCGACGCTGAAGAACGTGTATCTTCTTCACCAGATGATCAACGACCAAGAAGAAGCGCTCTCGAAGTACCTGAAACTTGTGCAAGAGGTCATCAAAGAGGAAGCAAAAGAGATGGGAAGTAAGGCCCAGTACGATGTCGACTATGAGTGAACCCGACGCATTCACGAGTTACGGAATCTTACTTCGATAGGGTTTCCGAGAGAGATGGAGTCTTCCGTCACCAAAGAATCATAGGCGAGCACCTTCACACCCAGTGATTGCGCCCTTTCCACCTCTTCCGCGAAGCTCTCGTGCATCTCATAATGAGGCGAGAACACCTTGGGCCCGGACATCTGTATCAGGAACATTATGTATGCCTCATATCCGTCTCCAACGGAAGATCCCAGCTCCTTGACGTGCTTGAGACCGCGTTCGGTGGGGGCGTCAGGGAACAAAGCGACCCCGTCCTTATCGAGAGTGACCCCTTTGACCTCCATAAGCATTTTTCTGTCCCCTGCCTTCGCGAAGATATCGATGCGGGAGTTCCCGTACTTGTATTCCGGCCGCACTTCGTCGGCATCTTCGAATCCGGGTATGGAATGTATGGACTCTCGCATCACCGCATTCGGTGCCTGAGAGTCTATGTTCAACAGCATGTTTCCTTTATAGACCCCGATAAGGTCATATTTGGTAGATCTTTCGGGGTTGTCCGAGACAGCCAATATGGTCTCGGCACCGGGGACCAATATCTCCCTGCACCTGCCGGTATTCTTGACGTGGCATTTCTCCCTCTTTCCGCCGATCTCCACATACGCCGTGAATCTGTTCGGCCGCTCGATGAAGGTGCCTGTCAGAACATTCTCGTATCTCATGATTCACTTGTTCCAGCAAAGGACCTTCGGCTCCGGGCGGGGGCGTCTCTCGATATTGCCGTCCGGCTTACCCAGTATCATGCATGCAACGAAAGAATGACCTTCCGGCACCTTACATTCATTTCTGAATTCCTCATCGTATCCCAATCCGGCCGCGAATCCGATGAAACATGTCCCGTATCCCATCGAATGTGCCGCAAGCATCATGTTGCCCACTGCCAGTGATCCGTCCTCCACCGGGGTCAGCGCGGTTGGGTTCGCAAAGACGTATATGATCGCGGGTGCGCCGTAGAACATGTCCGCGGGGGGGTTGATGGGACCCGGCTGCCCGGATGCTTTCATCATTTCAATGAATATGGCAGCTCCTTTTTTGCTGTATTTCTGGATGGTTTCTTTGTTCTCCATCACAACAAACTCAAGAGCCTGACGGTTCAGGCCGTTAGCTGCATGGAATCCCGCCTTGAGTATCTCCTTTACATCTTCGTCGGGGACCTTTTCGGCCTTATATTTTCTTACCGAGGCTCTGCCGTATATGCTGCCGAGAGTTTCGTTCATGATGTCGGTATATAGAACGAACATTATATCTGTGACTGTTCTCACAATGCAGATCGGGGCGGATGAGAAGTTATTAATCACATTACCTCGCTGAGGCGGTAATGAAAAAGAACATGGGCCTGTTAGCAGTCTCGGCAGTGATACTTCTTTGTGCGGTCTGTTTCATAGTTCTGGAGATATCTTTGGGCAACGTCTGAAGTTCTCCGAAGATTTTTTTGTCACTCGGAGTGGTACAAAGGTTGAGAATAAGCTCTGGATAATCGGTATTGTAAAGGTGGCGCGGAGGGGGAGATTCGAACTCCCGGGGTGAGACACCACCGGTTTTCAAGACCGGCGCCGTGGGCCAGGCTTAGCTACCTCCGCTCGTCTCAACATTATAACAATCATATATAATTCAACCGTAAAAGAAATAAAAAGAGATGTTCATACAATGTCATAATAAGTGTAAAACCTATATACGAAAAAGAGTCCTCCGTAATAGCGAAGACACTTTCAATCAAAAGACAAAACGGTGAATAAAACATGTACAAAAACGCATACAAAAAAACGATCATGATGATTTTGGCTGCCGCGATGGGTATACTCCCCCTCATAGGGATCACGGCCGCTTCCTCGGACGGCGCTGTCTTCGATGCGCTCAGTTCCAATGGCAAGGTGGATCTCTTAGTGATATTCGCCGTGATCATCATCGCGGTGATACTGCTCATGCTCCTGTGGTTCGCAGTAGCCTCGATTGTTAACAAAAAGAAGAAGAGCAGCCCCGCACCCGTTGCCGCTCCGGCAGCAAAGAAAGAGGCCGCAGTGGAAGACACGATCCCCGAGCACTACATGGAAAAGAACGTTTACGTTCTTCCCGAGAGGTCGGAGGAATCCGAATACGTACCGGAGGACACCATACCCGAGCACTACATGGAAAAGAACGTGTATGTCCTCCCCGAGAGGTCGGAAGAATCGGAATATGTGTCTGAGGACACCATTCCTGAGCACTACATGGAAAAGAGCGAATACGTTCTTCCCGAGAGGTCGGAGGAGCCTGAGTATGTGTCTGAGGACACTATCCCTGAACACTACATGGAAAAGAGCGCATACGTTGTTCCCGCGGGATCATCGGATTCCGATGCCGCCAGCGAGGCGGAAGAGGAAGAGTATGATGAATATCTCGAGGGCATGGAAGACACTCCCAACACGACCCTGAGAAGAGCGATATGGAACAAAGGCCTCCGCTGCAGGAACGATTACGGCGTACACCACATCCCCATAGCGTTGGTCAAAGCCAAGGTCGCAGTTTATCTGGAGACAGAGAGGGGAGACACCTCTATCGACAGTACGCTTGCGGCTGAGGGATGGACCGTGTTCCGCTTCCTTGAATCGGATATCACCGATGGGGAAAAGCAGGCCAACGAGATCAAAAAAGCAGCAAGAGAGAACATAGGGCGGAAAAAATAAAGGGGAAGCCCTTCCGGATGCTGATAAACTTCTTTCAACCCCTTCTTTTTAAAGATCAATTTGTTTGACTCGCTGTCCCGCTGCTACTGGGCCAGATCTTTTCAATATAGTTCGTCATGACCGCGAACCACAAGAGCTCGACAAGCAGAGATATGGCGCAGGGAATGGCGGCCTCGGCCATGTTGCCGAAAAGAACAAAACAAAGCGTTACCCCGAGTCCGGAGTTCTTCCAGACGGCCATCGGAACGTATACCATGCTGTTGTCCCTGCCGGCCCCTCTTTTCTTCAGCAGATACAGAACGATGAAGCTCACGGCGAACACTCTTACGGCGCATGCAACGGCAACGAGGAACACCACGCCCGTTTCGGAGAACAGATACTCTCTGTTCTGTCCGAGAGACATGAATACCAGAAAGAACAGCATGGCGTTGATCACAACGATCCTTACCGTTCTGCTGATGTTCACCTTCTTCAAAGGGAAGGAGGCCGCTATCGGCACGGCTATGAACAGGACCACATAGGACAGTATCTTCGGGACGCTGACGGATTCCCCGATGAATGTCAGCGTGATAAGCGGCGTCACCGCCAAAGCAAGCAGG
>WRJJ01000029.1 GCA_009778575.1 Methanomassiliicoccaceae archaeon | reverse complement strand
GATCTCGTTCACTATGAATGTTTCCACCATCGGGCCGCGGAGATATCCTGCCTTCAGAGTGTTCGCGTCGGTGACCTTTGCGAGGTAGCATGCAAGCCCCGTATCGCAGAAGTAGACCTTCGGGCGCTTAACGATTCTTTTTGCTGCGGACCTCTCCGAATATGGCTGCAAAAGATGGATTATGCCTCCGGCGACCAATACGCTCACCCACGACTGTATTGTCTTTATGTTGACACCGAGCGTGTTGGCAATGTTGTTGTACACCAACTCCTGTCCGGTCAGCGAGGCTATAAGTTCCATAAAATCGTTGAACTTGCTTTTGTCCTTAAGACCGATCATCTGTGAGACATCCCTGGATATGTACGAATCTACGTAATCCGAATAGAACTCGTTGGTCTTGATGTCCTTCTTATCGTAGAGCTCCGGATACTGGCCGCGGATGATGGTTCTGTAGACATCGTTTATGTCGAGGGTGAGTTCCATACTCCTTCGGATGTTGTTCTCGAGATCTACCGTGAAGGGCGATTCCGTACGTGAAAGGATCTCGCTCATGCTGAGCGGCGACATCTTGACGACGGATACTCTGCCTGCCATTGATTGGGTCACTCCCGCCATCAGATCGTACGCTTGGCTTCCGGTCAGCAGATACATACCTTCGTTCCCTCCGCCACCGAACTTGGTTTTGTCCACAACGGATTCTATCGAATCGAACAATGCGGGAGCATATTGGACCTCGTCAATGATCAGAGGTGTTCCGTGGATCCGAAGGAACATTTCCGGGTCGTTCCTGGCCATTGTGCGCTCGGAATTGTCCGCAAGAGTGACATAGTTGAATCCGTGTTTTTTGACGAATTCACGGCACAGGGTGGTCTTTCCGACCTGTCTTGCGCCTGTTATCAGCGTGACCGGGCGTTGTGAGACACTGCGTTCTACGGCCGCAAAGATCGTTCTGTCTATCATGTGTGTGTATTCTATTGGATATTATATGTAATTTTTGGAATAGAACTCCAATTTTTTCATAAAGTAATATCCAATAAACATGACAATCTTTTACTTCTTTACTTATATACGGTATTTTATGAGATACCCTGCCGTTGCGGGCAGATTCTATCCCGCTGACAAAGGCATGCTTCTGGCGAACATAGAGGGCTGCTTCCTCCATCATCTCGGGCCCGGGCTCCCGGATCACATCGGCAGCGAAAGGTCTATCTCCGCGGCGATCGCGCCTCACGCAGGATACACGGCATCCGGGATGAACGCCGCCCATGCTTACAGGAAAATAGCGGAGGACGGGCTGCCGGAAGCGTACATCCTGATCGGCCCGGACCACCACGGCGTGCCGTACAGTGCGGTGATGTGCGAAGAGGAGTTCCTGACCCCCCTTGGGCCGTGCAAGATACATGAGGACATAGCCGCGGAACTCAAGGAGATGATACCCAGCGACTGCGGCGCCCATAGATACGAGCACTCGATCGAAGTGCAGATACCTTTCATACAATTCATCGACGAAGACCCAAGGATAGTCCCTATCATAATGAGGGATCAAAGCAAAGCGTCGGCCGAGAAGCTGGCGGCGGCAATAAAAAAAGCGTGCGGGGGAAGGGATGCAGTAATCATAGCATCCAGCGATATGGCCCATTACGTCCCCAAGGATACGGCGGAAAGGCTGAACTCGATGGTATTGGAAAAGATTGGGGAGAAGGATGTGGACGGAATGTATTCGGCGGTCGAGAAGAATAGGATATCCGTTTGCGGATACGGGCCGATGGCAGCGGCGATGCTGGGGTCGGAACCGTCAAGGATAGAGATACTGAAGTACTCCGACTCCTGGGATTCGCTGGAATATGATATAAGGTCGGTGGTCGGGTACTGCTCGGCCGTGATGTATAGGTAATAAAAGCTCGGGGCGTGCGCCCCGTAAGAATATTCAGATGCGTTTCAGGTATCTCAGGTTGGGCTCGTAGACCAGTCCTTTGTCCATGAGGACATTGGATATCTCCTCGAGTTCCATGCTGGATATCCCTTCTGATTCCGCCCTTCTCTCAAGCTCGTCCCTGGGGGCGCCTTTGCCGTCAGTGTCAAGCTCCTCGAGCAGCGACAGAACGATATCCTCCATGTCCGCATTGCTGTGGCTGGTGGCCCCCGGCTCGATATCTATCTCGTCGGGGATGTCCGACATATCTTCCGGCAGTCCGAGATCGATGTTCTTCTCCGGGAGGATGGTCCTGAGTGCGGTCTGTATGGCCTTGAGATAGACGGTAGAGTTGGGAACATCATATTGATCCAGGGCGGTCATTATCCCTTTCGCGTCCCTCTCGCTGAATCCTCTGTCCAAGAGGGCCTTCTCCGAGAGATTCTCGACGGAGGTCGCTTTTTTCATCTTGTTCAGTCTGTCCCAGGTGGAACTGGCCGCATCAAGGATCCACTGCGCCCTTATCTCCTCGGTTATCTTCACGATGCATTCCGGCCTGATGGAGACGAACACCCTCTCATCGTCTGATGTATAGGTCCTTACCTTTCCCACTACGGCGATGAACGCCGGTGTCTCTATGTCCGCCATGGCCGCGGCGGCCTCGGGCTGGTACCTTCCCACGTTGATGAAGAAGTTCCCTGAGGCAAGGTCCTGCACCCTGCCCCGCCACATGGGCTCGTCGGGGGTCCCCACGTTCTCCTTTTCGGTAAGGACTCCGGCGACAAGCACCCTGTTCACCATTGCGCCAAGCCTTGTTATTACGTATGAGGGGGATTTCTCATCGTCCCCCTTGATCTCGTATGTGGCGGAGTTCAGTTCCGATGAGAACAATCTCCATGCCGTTTCCCTGGCGTTCATAGTGCGGCCTCCACGTCATTGTAAAGTTTCTCAGCTTCGGCGGCTACGTCCACATTCTCTATCTCGGCGCCGGTGACGATCATCATCGGTCCGAAGTCATCGTTCAGGACATTCCCCATGACGGTCATTCTCCTCATTATGACCAGCTGGGCTATCTCTCTGGACACTATCTCGGATTCCCCTCTTGCTTTGGCCAATCCTTCTGCGGCCGCAAGGGTTATGCCCGTGAGCCTTTCCGTGTCCTGACGGTTCACTATGGCGCTTATCGCACCCGTGCCGTCATCCAGTATCAGCTTCATTCTGAGGTCGGTAACGGGTTCCACTCTCCCATGGGTGGTGCATTCTCCGTTGAGAACGGATCTGTTGCAATGGGGGCATCTCCATATGAGGCCGCTCCCCGCCCTTAGGTCCACCACGGTCCCGGTGACCGAGAGGTCAAGGCCGCCGCCGACCGCTATGATGTCAGCGATGGTCTTCTTGGAGACGGTCATATCTATCTCCCCGAACGTGTCGTCAACCCTGCTGACCTCGCACTTATCTCCCAGGTTCAGTTGGGGGATGCCCCTCCATGCCCGTATGTAGGCATTCTTCACGCAGATGGTCTCTCCCTCTTTGAGGTTGTGGTCGTTCCACGCAGAGTATTGTATCTTTCCCGTATCATCTGCAATGATGCCCGAATATACTATCTTCGGTTCATCTTTCACGGTGATGTTCCTCTGCTCCACCGACATTATGCGGCCGGTGACCGTGACGTCGCCCAGACCTTCCCTGATGTCTTGGATCTTGACCTCTTTTGATTCGATGGCAATGGTCCTTTCGGGGACATCGACGCGGACCCCCTCGGCCTTCTCCACTTTCCCGCGCGCGCCCAGATTGATCTGCACGCGGTCGTTCCAAACCTTTGTGTAGGCATTCTTGAAAAGGTAGACCTCTCCTTTATCCACATTCACGTTCTCTCCTTCCCATATCGTGAACGGGGCGGTACCGGTCTCATCGCCCAATATTCCGGAGATTATCGTTTTGGGAGCGCCTCTTACCGTTATCTGTTTCTTATCAACGTAGACGGCCTTCGCCGTTATGTCGACATTCATCTCCGTGCCTTTCAGCTCATCTATCTTCTTGGACAGGCTGTCGGCGGTCATGAAGGAGGAAGAGCCGTCGGCCCCGTATTTCCTCTTGATCCCTCTTTTGGCCGCCTCCGCTGTTACGCGGTATTCGTTGAGGTATGTGTTCAGTTCTTTCTTCAGCTGGTCGTCGTCTATCTTTCCGCCCAGTTCTTTCTTTAGTTCTTCAAAATGGAGTTGCAGTTCTTCGTCGTTCATAGCATCGGCCTCTTCGTTTTTCCGTGAGGTAATTAATAGTACTCCATGCATGGTATAAAAGGTATTACAGGGGGTGTCCGAATATGCCGAAAGTGGGGTGATTGCTGTCCGGGGAAGAAGAACCCCCTAGGAAGATATCAGCAAGATCGAAAAGACGGTTTTGAAGCTGTCCACGGAAGCCCCTCTTTTGAAATTTTAATAAACGCTGCAACCGCGACCTGCCCACTAGACAGAGAGACCAGAAAACCGGGCATTGAAAAATAATAATACACAATGTCAATGTTCGCAACGCGTGTCTGCTTCAACTCAGACAAATACTACGAAGCGAGAGTTTATGTGCGCATAATTATTCTTTTGAAGCAGGGAAGCAATAAAATCCATGAAGGAGTTAAAAAACATGATGATGAGAGTCGTAGTTAAAATGAAAAACAGGACCAAATATGGAGCCAAGTTTGTAGGCGTCATAGATAAGGAAGAGGTTCTAAAAGGGCTTCAGGACACTTCAATATCTTATTTCGAATTCAAAAAAGGCGTATTTCTTAACAAAAGCGAGATAGTTTCAGTAACTGTAAAGGAAAACCTATGGGGATAAAACGAAACAAAGAAGATTGCGGATTCATTAGTGCTATAGTGAGGCCAATGAAATTATTTCTTCTCACACGTGCCTTTCCACACTAACAAGTTTTCCGGCGGCCACCGTCTTGACCGCCCCGCCGTAACGCATTTTCTCGTCAGGCGCCATCTCGTCTGGCCTCGACGAAACACCTTACCTCTCAGCAAGGCATTGCTCGAGCAGATTCTCGAAATCTTTGCGGCTTTTGTTGTCCTTGTAAGCTTTCAATGCCCTGAACAGTTCGGTCATATCCCGCTTGCCGATGATGTCCTCAACCGCCACGCGGACCTCGCTGTTTCCCAGAAAAAGAAAATTACAGACCGACGTGACATTCGAGGCATACCGCCCGGTGCTTGAGGTCTCAAAATCCACTATGTATGGCATATCCGTCCTGTCAACGAGTATGTGTTTTGGGGCAGTGACGAGTTCGCCGTGGTCCAACCCTATCCCGTCAAGCCTCCAGCACTGTTCCAGGATATCTGCTATGACCATTTTCACAGTCTTTCCGTCCGGCCGGGCCGCGATCCATTCCCGTATCGTGCCGCCGCTGATGATCTGCATCAAAATAAAGTGTTTCGTTGCCGCCGCAAACCGCGGCCCCACCCCGACCTCGTTGGCCATTGAGAGCAGGGCGGCCTCGTTCTCCAGGCTTTCACGTTCGGTATCTGTCCTCAACATCTTCAACGCTAACTTCCCCCCTCGGGTATGGGCCACCGCGACGACGCCTGTATGGCCCTTACCCAGAACATATAATGCAGAGGCGGGGATCAGACCCGAGAATTCCACGGCCTCAACGCCCAGCGTCTTCAATTCTTCCAAACGGGGCAGCATCTCTTCGCGGGTCGCCTGGGGATAACATATGACCGAAGCGTACGGCTCTTCTGTAAGCTGGCTCACGGAGATCACGGCTGTTTTCGGCAAGGCATCCTTTGAAAAGGGGTTCCAGGAAAAAAGCTTTCTGCCGCCCGAAGGTCCGACCACGCAAGAGCCGGATACGACAATTGCAATGTAACAAAATTTAAAAGCGCAAATGCAATAAGAGGACATGGTTCCCAAGAGAAGGATAGATGAGATCCTCGACGGATATGACGCCAGCGACCTGACGATAGCAACGCTGTGCTCGCATTCTTCACTTCAGATTTTTCACGGAGCACGAAAAATGGGCTTCAAGACCTTGGGGTTGACCGTAAAAGACAACACGAAGTATTACGACGCGTTCCCTCTGGCGAAACCGGACGAGATAATAAAGTATTCCGATTTCGACGAGATGGCGGAGGGGAACGGCGAGCTCCTCGACAGGAACACGATCATCATCCCCCACGGCTCTTTCGTGGAGTATATGGGGGCGCCGAAATTCGAGGAGTACGAGGTCCCCTCGTACGGGAACAGGGCCGTTCTCCAGTGGGAGTCCAACAGGGAGCGGCAGAGAAGCTGGCTTACTTCCGCGGGCGTACCCATGCCGAGACTGATCACGGATGCAAGGGAGATAAACGAAGCGGTCATGGTGAAATACCACGGAGCGAAAGGGGGCCGCGGGTTCTTCATCGCAAAGGACTACCCGGACTTCAAGATGTCCGTGGATAACTCCCAGCCGTATACGATACAGGAATACTGCATGGGAACAAGGTACTACCTCCACTTCTTCTACGACCCGTTGAAAAAGGACGGCTACACATGCAGGCAGGGAGGGTCGTTGGAACTCCTGTCCATAGACCGCAGGGATGAGAGCAACATCGATGAGATGTACAAACTCGGATCCATCGAGGATGCGAAGAGGCGCGGCCTGTATCCGTCATTCGTCGTCACCGGCAACACGCCGGTGGTGATCAGGGAATCCCTGCTCCCGAAGGCGTTCGAAATGGGGGAGAGCGTGATTAACCGCTCCTATGAACTGTTCGGCGGGATGTGGGGGCCGTTCTGCCTCGAGACCGTAGTGACAGACAAATTGGAATTCAAAGTGTTCGAGATATCGACCAGGATCGTCGCCGGCACTAACCCGTTCATCTCCGGCTCTCCCTACTCGGACCTGGCGTACCCGGGCATCAGCACCGGCGGCAGGATGGCCATGGAGATAAAGGATGCGGCGGCCTCGGGCGACATCAAGGAACTGATGAGCTGAAAAGCGACAATAAAGGATAAAATACTAAAACTCAGTGAGGGGCATCGATGGTGGCAAAAAGACTTTCGGGGGTTCCGGCGTCGGGAACAGTAGCGCTTTCCAATCTTGTAAGCCATATGAAACTGCAAGGCATAGATGTGGTCTCGTTCTCAATGGGGGAACCGGACTTTGTGACACCCCATAACGTCATCGAAGCGTGCAAAGAATCCCTCGATGCAGGATTCACCCACTATACTCCCTCCCTAGGAATACCCGAACTGAGGAAGGCAGTGGCATCCAAGGCGTTCTCGGACAACAAGATCCACTGCACGGCAAAGAACGTGCTGATCACACCCAGCAAACATGCGATATACATGTCGGCGGTGGCGTTCCTCGATCCCGGGGACGAGGTCATACTTCCGGACCCCAGCTGGGTGTCGTATGAGGCGGACATAAAGCTCGCACGGGCCAAGCCCAAATACATCCCGACAAAGTTCGACGATAACTTCATTATCAACCCGGACCTCATCGCCGAAGCGATAACCCCAAAGACGAAGATGATCCTTCTCAACTCCCCCTCCAACCCAACGGGCAGCGTGATGCCCTGCGAGACGGTGAGGGCGATAGCGCAGATAGCCAAAGAGAACAACCTGATGGTGCTTTCCGACGAGATATACGAGAGTATAATCTACGAGGGGAAGCACCACTCCATAGCCGCCGTGCACGACATGTTCGACAGGACCATTACGATATCGGGTCTTTCCAAAACATATGCGATGACGGGATGGAGGCTTGGCTGGGCAATAGCCTCAGAGGCCAACATAAAAGCGCTTGACATACTGCAGACCCACACGATCTCATGCTGCACATCCTTCGCTCAGAAGGCGGCGGTCGCCGCCATAACGGGTCCTCAGGACGAAAGAGATGCCATGGTGAGCGAGTTCAAGAAACGCCGCGACCTGGCGGTCGACCTCATGAGGGAGATCAAAGGCATAGAGGTGAACGTTCCCAAAGGAGCGTTCTACCTGTTCCCCAAATACAATTCCAAAGTGAAGTCGGAGATCCTCTGCACAAAGATGCTGGAGGAAGCGCACGTCGCCGCCACCCCCGGTTCAGCCTTCGGACCGTCGGGAGAGGGATTCTTCAGAGTGTCCTACGCCACCGGCGAGGAGCAGATAAGGGAAGGGCTGTCGAGGATCAAGAAATTCATGCTCAACTTATGATGCTCGGACGCGTGCGTTATAATAAATACAGGCTAGCAGATAGCGGAGCCATATTACTTCCCGAGGGATAATGTTGAGCAGGAAACTTTTCACAGTAGGGCCGGTAAATGTTGAGCAAGAGGTCCTTCAATCAATGACCAAGCCAATGATCACACACAGGTCCAAAGAATACAAGGCCCTGCACCAAGGCATCATCGAAAAGATGAAGAAGGCGCTGGACACGGATATGGACATCCTTATGGTAAGCGGTTCCGCATCCGTGTTCCTGGAGGGAATGATCAGGAACGGCGTGAGATCAAAGACCCTCGGGCTGACGAACGGGTCGTTCGGTAACAGATCCATTGAGATAGCCGAACTGAACGGCAAAACGGTCGAGAAGGTGCAGGTCGAGTGGGGAAAGGCGATCCGCGCCGATCACATCAAAGGAAAAGTAAAGGACGACATCGAAGCCGTACACTGGGTAAGCAATGAGTCATCGACGGGAGTGTTCAGCGACTCGAACGAGATCGCGGCGGAGGTCAGGTCGCAGAACCCGGATGCGCTGCTGTTCGTCGATGCGGTCACATCCGCATTCGCGATGGACCTTAAACTCAGGGAGCTCAATGCGGACGCCGTAGTGTTCGGTTCGCAGAAAGCTTTGGCGCTCCCTCCCGGGCTGGCGATGATAGCGGTTTCCAACAGACTGTTGGAAAAAGCGAAGACGATACAGGGAAGGGGATTCTACACGGACCTTCTCAAAATAAAGAAGCAGAACGACGAGAACTACGCCCTTACCACTCCCCCGGTCTCTTTGATGTACGCGCTGGATCTCCAGCTTGACCGCGCCCTGTCGGAAGGGATGCAGGCAAGGTACAGAAGGCACAAAGAGATGGCGGACATGGTAGAAGGATGGGCGGGGGAAAAACTCCACGGGATATTCCCCGAAAAGGGCTTCCGCTCGAACGCGATAAGCGTCATGAACCGCGGGGACCTCGATTTCGATAAATTCCATTCGGCCCTCAAATCCAAGGGATACGAGATATCCAACGGGTACGGGGACGTTAAAGAAAGAACATTCAGGATAGGGCACATGGGAGACACCATGCCTTCGGGATTGAAGCAGCTGCTTTCCGTGATGAACGAGATATTGGAGGAAAAAGAATGACCGCCAGGATATTGGTCTCAGACTCTCTCGACGAGGAGGGCCTGAACATACTGAAAGGATCGGGGCTGCCTGTGGATGAGAAGGTGGACCTCAGCGAAGACCAGCTCTGTGAGATAATAGGGGATTACGATTGTCTGATCATCAGGTCCGGCACGAAGGTCACGAAGAAAGTGATAGATGCGGGGAAGAAACTGAAGGTGATCGGAAGGGCGGGAGTCGGCGTGGACAACGTGGATATACCATACGCGACCGAGAAAGGCATCCTGATCATGAACACCCCCGCGGCCAACATAATATCGGCGGCGGAACACTCATGCGCAATGCTGATGTCGCTTGCAAGAAATATCCCATTCGCTCATGAGTCCATGCACAAAGGAGAATGGAAAAGATCCAAGTACACCGGCGTCGAACTCAACGGCAAAGTGCTGGGGATAGTCGGGGTCGGCCGCGTGGGCGGAGAGGTCGCCAAAAGGATGAGGTCGTTCAACATGACCCTCATCGGATACGATCCGTACCTGCCGAAAGAGGTCGCGGACGAAGTGGGCGTCAGGCTAACGACGTTCGAGGAAGTGATCCAGAACGCGGACTTCATGACGATACACACGCCGCTGCTCCCGGAAACGAAGAACATGATAAGCATGCCCCAGTTCAAAATGATGAAACCGTGCGTCAGGATCGCCAATGTGGCAAGAGGAGGCATCGTGAATGAGGATGACCTATACACAGCGCTGAAGGAGAAAGTGATCGCAGGCGCGGCATTCGACGTATGGTGCAACGAGCCTCTTCTGGAAAGCGACATGAAACTGCTGGAACTTGACAATCTGGTCACCACCCCCCATCTTGGGGCAAGCACCGCGGAGGCGCAGGAAAGGGTCGCCATCGAGGTCGCCGTCGCAGCGGTGAAGTACATGAAAGACGGGATAATCACAAATGCGATCAACGCGCCGCGCGGCAAGATGGACCCCGAGACGGAAGCGTTCGTCCCGCTGGCCGAGCGCATGGGGATCCTCGCGCATCAGATCAACGGCAGCAACCCCGTTGACGGCCTTGAGATAACATACTGCGGCGAACTTGCGAAGAAGCAGACCAAGATGCTCACGGTCTCAGTGGTCATCGGCCTCCTGAGGAATATAATAGGTCCGCACAACGCAAACATCATCAACGCGCTGCCTGTCGCAAAACAGAAGGGCATAGCGATAAAGGAATCTTCCACGGAGAGGTCCGACGACTATGCGAATATGATCGAGGTAAAGGTCTCGTCCAAAGAAAAGAAGACGACCATCAGAGGCACGGTGTTCGGAGAACAGCCGAGGCTGGTGGGTTATAATGATTTCACATTCGATGCGCCGATGAGCGGGGACATGGTCTTCGTCTCGTACAAGGACTCTCCCGGAATAATCGGCGCCGTGGGGACTGTGTTCGGCAATAACAACATTAATATCGCACAGATGTCGGTGGGAAGGTACAACAAGGACGCGCTCATGGTCCTGACCGTGGACCAGAACGTTTCTGCAGGTGTCCTCGGGAAGATCGCAGAGGTCACAGGCACGAGCGATGTCAAATACGCAGACCTTGTGAATGACTGAGGTGCTACAATGGATGATACCGTGACCGTAGAAGATCTGACCATCGCCATAAAGAACAGCATTGACAAGAGCAAGGGGATGGACGAGGACGAGGCATATGCCCTGGCGATACATGTCCTGAACTTCTTTGGGTACTCGGACAGGATAATCGATAACATACTTGAGCCGGAGGACAGGGATGCGTTCTATATGCTGGAGGATGCAGGCCTTCTGACGACGGAAAGAGAAGAGACCACCCTGTATGACGGAAGGGAGTGGAGGATACACTACTGGCTTTTCAGGAAGGACAGGATAGGGGAGATGATGGACAACGACCCGGCCGCTGCATCGGACGAGGCCGATGACGAGTCTATCCTGTACGGGGATCTTCCCGACGACATCTGGCGCAGAAAAGAGTGATGAGCGAAGTCCCGGAGGCCCCTGACATCTTCCCCTATGAGTACATAGGGGATCAAAAGGAGATAGCGGAACTGATAAGGGACACGGTGAGGAACGGCGTTTCCGCGGTGATCGAGTCCGGAACAGGCACGGGCAAGACCGTGGTCTCAATGACAGGCGCATTGAATGCCGCACACGGGACCGATCTGAAGATAATCTATCTTACGAGGACCAAGTCTCAGCAGAAACAGATAATACAAGAGGCCAAGGCGATCTCCAAGAAGAGGCCGATCGTTTGTATGGGTGTTCAGGGCAGGAGTACGCACAATTGCCCGATGATGTCAAAGGACCCCGAGAACGAGACCGGCACGGCGGAGGAACTGTCAAGGCTGTGCTCTGAGTACAAGAAGGATGACGGCACGGGAAAGCCGTGTAAGTACTACGACAACATCGGAAGGATCGACGTAGAAGAGATACTGGACTTTGTGAGGGACATCCACCCGGAGCCGGAAGAGTTCACGGAGTATTGTCTTGCGAGAGAGATATGCCCCTACGAAACTGTCAAACATCTGATACAGTATGCGGATATCGTTGCGGCGCCGTACTCTTTTGTATTCATGCCGCACATACGCGAGAGGTTCATGGAATGGGCCGGCACCCCTTTGTCAAAGACGGTGATGATCGTCGACGAGGCCCACAACCTTCCTGACTATCTGAGAGAGGTAATGACGCTGGAATACAGCATGAGGGCCATCGCCTTGGTGGAGAAGGAGGCTGCGGAATGGAATGACCCGGTGATCCATGCGGGTCTCTCGGTGACCGATGTGGCGGCCGTGCTGAGGGAATGTATGGAAGAGGCAATATCCCAGTATCTTACCGGAGACGACGGGATGATCCCATACACCTTCCTGCAGGACGAGCTCATGGTCAGGCTGGGGATGTCTTCGCATTCCCTTAATATGATATACAAAGGCCTGATCGATCACGGAGAGATGATCGCCGACATCAAGAAGGCGAAGAAGAAGCTTCCCCGATCATACATCCTTTCGATGGGAAGGTTCCTTTCCGCATGGAACATGGCGGATGAGGAAACGAACATTTTTCTGGTGGCCGGCGGAGATAATCCCAAGTTCCAGGCGTACTGCCTGGACCCGAGGATAGCGGCCGAACCGCTTAGAGAATGTTGGTCCTCGGTCCACATGTCCGGGACGCTGGCGCCGCTTTCCGACTACACTGAGGAGATAGGCCTTCAGGAAGCGACGGAGAGGATATTCCCCTCTCCCTTCCCACCTGAGAACCTCATGATGCTGTATGTCGACGACGTATCGACCAAATATGACGAGTTCAACAATATTCCGGAGACTTACGAGAGGATGAAGGACCACATAGTATCTCTTGTAAGGTCGGTGAACAGGAACACCGCCGTCTTCTTCCCCTCATACGCGATAATGGAAAGATTCCTCAGGGATGACATAAAAAGGCTGATGGGCAAGGACCTGTTCATTGAAAGAAAAGGGATGACCCAGCTTGACCTGATGGAAGAAGTGTCCCTGTTCAGGATGTCCGAGGGGAGCGTCCTCTTTGCGATCACCGGCGGAAGGATAAGCGAAGGGCTGGACTTCCCCGACAAGGACATGGAGATGGCGATACTGGTCGGCATACCTTATCCGAAGCCGACCGCGAAGCAGGAGGCGCTCCGCAGGTACTTTGATATGAGGTTCGGCGATGGTTGGGAGCATTCGTCGAAGATACCCGCGATGAGGAAGATGAGGCAGGCTATAGGAAGGCTCATCAGGTCCGGCACCGACAGAGGCGCCGCCATCATACTTGACCGCAGGGTCTTTTCTCTTGAGGATATCAAAGCAGAACCCTCGGATGATGTATGCGCAGATACGGTCGAATTCTTCTCTAAATGATGGCATTTGACCTTGTTTGAAATGAAGAAAATTCAGTGTACGGGATGGCAGTATAGAATAATCAGACACCATATTTACTGAAAAAATGAATGTCAGTATAGTGACGTATACAGACCCAGTGTTTGTATATTTTTTATGTGCATATATTAAATATATAAGTCTATACTGACATCCAATCACATCAGGTGTAAACCTAGATAAAATGAGGATGGGATCATGAATAAACCTACTACTGGGGGGAATGTGAGGGGGGCAGAAACAACCGATACTTGCAAAAGCAGGAATGAGAGCAAAAAGAAGATATGGAAATTCCTAATCAAGCCGACACCTGCATTTATGCTTGTAATTGTAGCAATGTTTCTGTGTTTTCCGATCGGCGGAGAGTCGGAAGGTGCTCCGGGCGATGAAATAACCGAACTTAAGATGGGAGCTTCACCCACGGTCTTTGCGACATATGTGAATCCGTCCAACGGCCTGCAGAACACTCAATTGGTCTTGACCATCACAGTTACAATAAGCAGCAGTTATGTTTCCGGAGGGACCATTGAGGTGCCTCTCGATAACACTCCCGTTGCATCAGGAGGATTCTTCACATACGGCACGGACGGCTCCGGCACTTTGGAGCAATTCTTCGACCTTGTTGATCCGGCCACTAAACCGGCCAACTCCATAGTGAAGAGCTATGACACTACCACCAAATCAGATTATATAATAATCACACTTCTGGATTCCACTGATCCCGGCTTCTCGGCGGGACAATATACGATCCTTCTCTACTTTGAATTCAACACCAACTGGAACCAAAAAGTACCAAAGGACATCATAATGTGCGAGTTCGACGCTGAGGCCTTTGTCAACAACACCTCGGCCCGTGTGGCGGATCCGGTCGAAATAAAATCGGCGACCAACCAAGCCACTATCTCGCTTACGAATACCTACACTACGCCGTCAACCCCATCCCAGTGGCAGGGAGGGCCCATTCAAATAACACAGGGAATAAGAGACGACTATTACTATGAGAATCTCTTTGACCCGGCTGAGAACAACATCTATTATATGGATGTTCCAACAGGCACGACCGTTTCCCGCATTAGCCCCACAACGCTTTACTTTAATATGGGCCCGGTCACGGGAACGGACCCCTTCGGCAACACAATACCTGCCGGCTACGATCGTTATTATCGCGTGATCCACGACGACGGCCCGAGTGCTTCATCAGATTGGAATTATTATAAGGTCCCCAACTACTATAATCTCGCCCTAAACCAAAGTCATAATTTCATTATTCCCGGACCGCTTAGTATCGGCGATAAGATCCACATATACTTCGGATCCATCTACACAAGGATGAATAGCGTTGAAGAACACGTGTCCATAGATCATGAGTACACATTGGTCGCACCAATAAATTGGGGGATCGCCCTCGCTTCAACAAACGGCACATCTTCCAGCACAACAAATCCTATGATCAAGTCCGGCATTGAGAACGGAGACACACAGGTCGGCTCTATGCAGGTCTTTGGAACCTCTCTTTATGGCGGCGCCACGCGCAATACCGGTACGGACGACATCACCGGCGTGAGGTTTGAACTATATCAGAACACAGGCTATTCAGTATCTGAAAAACTCAACATCTATCAGATCAGACTGCTGTCCCGTATAGTAGAGCCCGGTACACCGCCTGCCGTATACAAGGTGGAGTATGAGATCATGAACGCTCTTGACGGTTCAAGTTATATCACGTCTCCGACAACTTATACTCCGAACGGAACAAGCAACATAATCATCAATCTGCCGGTGCCGGGTGCGAACGAATACATTAACAAAATCATCGTCACGCCCATGGGGACCGACGGCCTCCCTGCATCTGAGGGTAATTTCCCCAGAGGCAATTCCTTTGCAATGTATTATTATGCCAAAGCATGGGATAATAAGACATGGCCCGACGGCACGACAGTACCGGAGTATTCCAGGATGCCGATGCGCGGCACGACATATTATGACAACAACACGAACGCGCCGGGCCCATATGCCCCAGGTACATCTGCACCAACTACTTTCAACACAAGCGAGGGGTATGTTTACTATGTCGGCAACAGCGTGACCTACGCACAGGCATCACTGCTTTCGGATACTTCGACCGGCCGTCTTCCCGGAGAGATCGTGACATATAATGTGGCCGGTTTACAGGACAGAAGATATTCAGACAATGATTGGGTGAATCCGAAGATCAGTT
>WRJJ01000028.1 GCA_009778575.1 Methanomassiliicoccaceae archaeon | reverse complement strand
ACTCGCATGCATGGCCGCATATGTTTTGCTTATCAGAAGGCCGTGAACACGACGGAAGGATCGTGTCACCCCTCTCCCCTTCCCATCCTTCCGGACCATCTTTTTTCTTTCCGTCCGACACAGCCCCCGTACGGACATTTTCCGGGGTTCTGTCTCGGACGCCGCGGCTGCGTGCGATAAGATATAAATACCGATTCGAAGGTGACTTATCTAACCGTCAGAGGTCGTGAAAAATGATCTGCACACTGATATCCGAGCTACGTTTGCTTATTTGATCGGGTACAGTGGGAACTGGCGGTTTGTGGTGAATTCTATGAAAACGCAACAAACCAGTGGGAACGATATGAAGCGACGGGAAGAGATGATATACGACAGCCATTACAACCGTCTCGCGCTTCTCGGTAAAGAGGTGCGTAACGTATCGATCTTCGATACGACGTTGAGGGACGGCGAACAGTCTCCGGGCATCGCCCTGAGCACTGACGACAAGATAAGGATAGCGTCCGCCCTCGGCGACCTGGGCGTTGACGTTATCGAAGCGGGTTTCGCCGCTTCCGGGGATTCCGAAAGAGAGACGATAAGGAAGATAAGGGAACTGAACTTATCATCGGATATATGCAGCCTAGCCAGATCGGTCAAAGGAGATATAGATGCCGTGATCGATTGCGGCGTGAATTACGTTCATACTTTCTTGGCGACATCGGACATCCATCTGAAGTATAAACTCAAGATGACCCGCGAGGAGGTCAAGGCGAAAGCGGTGAAAGCGATAGAATATGCGAAAGATCACGGTCTCATGGTCCAATTCTCGTGCGAAGATGCGACCCGTACGGAATTAAATTTCCTGAAGGAGATGCATATCGCGGTGCAGGACGCAGGTGCGTCCGTGATAAATGTCCCGGATACCGTCGGAGTGATCTATCCATCCGCCATGACGTATCTCGTCGAAGAATTGATGAAAGTAACGAAAGTTCCCATGGCCGTTCATTGCCACAACGATATGGGGTTGGCCGTCGCGAACTCGCTGGCGGCGGTCGCCGCCGGTGTTAAAATGGTACACGTGTGCGTGAACGGACTCGGAGAACGTACCGGGAATGCGGCGCTGGAGGAGATAGCGTTGGGGCTGTATGCGAATTTCGGTATCGAAACGGTGAATATGGAGAAGATAGGGGACGTTTCGAAGATGGTGTCCCGCGTCACAGGATATCCGATACCGTACAACAAACCGATAGTGGGAAGGAACGCATTCGCCCATGAATCAGGCATTCACGTACACGGCGTTCTGAATAATGCGGCGACCTATGAAGCGTTCCGTCCCGAATTAGTAGGTATGGGCAGACATATCGTCCTGGGGAAACATTCCGGCGCGCATTCCGTAAGGGATCGGCTGAACGCACTCAAGGTCAAATTCCCAGATGAAAGGATGAACGAGCTCTTGGCGAAGATCAAAGAGGTGTCCGTGGGCGGTAAAGAGATGGACGACGCGGAACTAATTGCGATAACCGATCACATATTATGGTCGAGAGGCGAAGAGGACCCGATCAAATTAAAGGAGTTCGCCGTGTTCACGGGAAAAGGCGTCACGGCGACCGCCACGGTGACGGTGGAGGTCGACGGCAAGAAGAGAACGAGTTCCAACACAGGCATCGGACCCGTTGACGCATCGATAAATGCGATACGCTTCGCTGTGAACGAAAAGATAACATTGGAGGAATACAAATTAAGCGCGATCACCGGAGGAAGCGATTCGTTATGCGAGGTCACCGTAGTAATAAAAGGGGCCTATGACGATACCAGGTTATCCGTCGGTAAGGCCGTAGGCCTGGATATCGTGGCGACCAGCGTCGACGCGGCGATGGAAGCGATAAACAGAGATTACATCAAGGGCAAGAGGAATTGAGGGAGAATGATATCATGAGCGCAGGAAAGACGATCGCGGAGAAGATACTTTCTTCCAGATCCGGAAAGGACGCTTACGCCGGCCATATAGTCGAAGCGGAGATCGATTACGTGATGGTGAACGACGTCACCGGGCCGATAGCGTTCAGAGAATTCGACGGGATCGGAACGGAAGCGAAAAGGGAGAAGATAGTACTGATCCCGGATCATTACATCCCAAACAAGGATGTGGCTTCGGCGGAACAGGCGAAAGAGATGAGGGATTTCGCCAGACGGCACAAAATAGAGAATTACTTCGAAGTGGGGAGGGGCGGGGTATGCCACCAGATAATGGTGGACGAAGGTTTTGCCGCACCCGGCAGACTGATAGTGGGTGCGGACTCGCATACGTGCACATACGGCGGCATCAATGCGTTCTCCACCGGCATAGGCTCTACCGAAGCGGCGGTGGCATTCGCCACAGGGAAGCTTTGGTTCAAAGTGCCGGAGACCATAAAGGTGGATCTGACAGGCAGATTCAAAAAGAATGTCGGCGGGAAGGACCTGATAATCAGGATCATCACCGACATAGGAGTGGACGGCGCCAACTACAAAGCGTTCGAATTCCACGGGGACGGCGTAGGGAACATCGGTGTCTCTGACCGATTGACCGTTTCGAACATGGCGATAGAGGCGGGAGGCAAGGCCGGCATCTTCCCCTGCGACCGGTTGACGAAAGAGTACATAAAAAACACCGTGAAAGGAGAATATACGCCGGTGGAGGCTGATCCCGATGCGGAATACTGTCAGATTCTGAGATACGATCTCTCGGATATCGAATCCATGGTGGCATTCCCCCACCTGCCCAGCAACGGCCGCGCCGTGAAGGACTCGGATGTGAAGATAGACCAGGCTTACCTGGGATCGTGCACTAACGGGCGCATCGAGGATATGCGGGCGGCTGCGGCGGTCATAAAAGGGAAGAATGTCCACCCTGACGTAAGGTTCCTGGTGGTCCCCGCATCGCAGAAAGTATACAGACAGATGCTGGATGAAGGTCTCATAAAGATATTCCTGGATGCGGGCGCATTCATATCGGGGCCGACATGCGGCGCATGCTTGGGAGGATACATGGGGATATTGGCGGCGGGCGAGAGGGCCGTCTCCTCAACGAACAGGAACTTCATCGGAAGAATGGGGGACAAGGCCTCAGAGGTCTATCTGGCTGGGCCAGAGGTCGTTGCCGCATCGGCGGTAGCGGGCAGAATAATCACGCCCGACCAACTGGAGGGATGCTGATGGCAACAATGCGCGGAAATGTATGGAAGTTCGGAGATAACGTGGATACGGACCAGATCATACCGGCGGAGCGCCTGGTATCTGCGTATCTGACCCATCTGAATGATTTCATATTCGAAAAAGTGAGACCGGGGGTCGCCGCTGAAATAAAGAAAGGCGATATTCTGGTCGCGGGAAAGAACTTCGGATGCGGATCGTCCAGAGAGCATGCCCCTCTGTCGCTGATGCAGGCCGGATTCTCCTGCATCGTGGCAGAATCCTTTGCGCGGATATTCTACCGCAACTCCATGAACATCGGGCTGCTGCTCATAGAGTGCAGGACCGATATCGAGGAAGGGAACATGATAGAGGTCTGTACCGAAAGCGGAAAGATAAAGGACCTTGAAAGCGGAAAGGAGTTCGTGTTCCCCCAGTACCCTCCCTTCATAACCCAGCTGATAGAATGCGGCGGGCTTGTCAACATGATAAAGGAGGGTAAGCTGTGAAACACCTTGCGATAATTCCGGGCGACGGCATCGGAAAAGAGGTCATAGATGCAGGGATGGATGTCCTCGATGCGGTGTGCGAGATATCGTCCTTTGATTATGACGGGGAGCTGTTCGACATAGGTTCGGAGAGGTATCTGGCCAACGGCGAGCTTCTTACCGATGAGGACATTGACGGCCTCAGGAGAAAAGATGCGATATATTTCGGGGCCATAGGCGATCCCAGGGTCAAGCCCGGGATCCTTGAACAGGGCATCCTTCTCAGAATGAGGGCCGTCTTTGACCAGTACATAAATCTCAGGCCTGTGACGTCGTGGTTCCCGCTGGTGCCGCTGAAGAGGGAGGTCCCGTTCGACATCCACTTCCTTAGGGAGAACACTGAGGATTTCTATATGGGGGCCGGAGGGACGTTCGACGGAAGAAGAAAGGATGCGCACATCAAGGTCAAGAGGGAGATGTACGAGCTGGACATCGATCTTGAGGCCGTTTCTTCGAACGGCGACGATTTCGCCTTTGAGATCGGACTGCTTTCGAGAGGAGGCATCTCAAGGTTCGCCGAATACGCCTTTGAATATGCGCAGGCGAGGGGAGAGAAGAAGATCACGCTTGTCGACAAAGCGAATGTCTGCACCCACATCTACGGCATGCAGAGGGCCGTGTTCGAAGAGAAGTCCAAGGAATACGGGATGGGGCTGGAATACATGTATGTGGACGCCATGGCAATGGCAATGATCGTCAGGCCCGAAACGTTCGGTACAGTTGCGGTCCCGAATCTGTTCGGCGATATCCTAACGGATCTGGGCGCACAGCTTCAGGGAGGCCTCGGCATGGGGGGGAGCGGCAACATCAATCCGAAGGGGGTCAGCATGTTCGAGCCCATACACGGTTCCGCTCCGGACATTGCGGGCCAGAAGAAGGCCAACCCCATCGCGGCCGTGCTTGCGGCGCAGATGCTGCTTGAGAACCAGGGTTACCCCGAAGAAGGCTGTATGCTGAAGAAAGCCGTGAGGCACTGTCTTGACAGCGGCCTTACCACACCCGACCTGGGCGGCAGGCTTACGACCGGAGAGGTCGGAAAAGCTATATGCAGACACATACTGGAACAAAAGAAGTGACCCAATGATCACGTTAGACCTTCGGATCAGATATGATGACGAAAGAACGGCGAAGGCCGTCTTCGATTCAATATCTCCGGATAACGAAGGGTATGTTTCAACAAAGCTTGAAGGTGAACAGCTGATAATGAGGATATCCGCCGACAATGCCGGAACTATGCGGAACACCGCGGATGACCTGATGGCCTGCATTAAGGCGGCCGAAGAGGCCTCAGGCCTCGTCTCCGGCCCCGCTCCTGACCTTGACGGCGACTCCCTTTTTGAATGATCTTATCTCATCTGCCGTCAGCATCATGCGGCCGGTGGCGATCGCTTTGTCATTCCCGTCGGTGACGATCACCTCGTCCATTGGCCTCAGCTCATCGTCGCATTCATCAACGAATTGACAGAAGACATTTCTTCCCTCAGATACGAAAGGTACCGCATCTTCCATCACTTTCGCTCTCATGAAGGGTGCGGGTATCGCGGAGACTATCCTGTCCGCGCCTTCTTTTCTTAATGTGTACAGCCCGTCGCCCGCGCGCATGGAGAGTACGTGCTCCCCGTCGGAGATCACATTCCTTATCTTCCCGGTCTTCCTGCTTACGACCAGTTCTATCTTATTTCTGAAAAGCGCATCCGTCGCCTCGATGCCGAACTGGTACCTTGACACCGCCTTTGCCCTGATTATGTCGGGGTCGTATTGCTCCGTGCCGCCTTCCGGCACATACTCTCCGTTCACAGTTTCTGCGAATTTGCTCTCCAGGAACTTCACCGTCAACGCTTCGGTCTCTATCACTGTATCCGTATCCTCCATCTTGGGGAACACCGACTGCGCTATGGGGTATATCTCATCCAGCTCCGCGGGGACCGGTCCGAAGGGAGAGACCACAACGGGAGTGTACCCCGCCCTCCTTACTCTGTCGAAATCCGCTGCCTTTGCCCTGCTGTAGGGTTTGCTTCCCTCGTCGTAGAAGAGGGCGGCCTTTTCTGTTTCCGGGACATATCTGTCCCATAGTCTGGCCACATATCTCCTGAATACGGGCCTCCCCCTCGTTTCAGCCCCCGTGTAGAACATTGCGCCGTCCCTGCTTATGGGATCGTATCTTTCCATGAACTTCTGATGTTCTTCCAGCCTCCTCAGCGCATCAAGCATTGCGGGGTGGGACCTGCATCTCATCTCCGCCAGTTCCCAAAGGCGGCCTTCCCGGACGTACCTCTTTACAAGTGCCAGTTCGTCCGTTATCTGATAGAGGTTGTGTCTTGCGATAAGTCTTTCTCTCTCTTTGCCGCCCATCTTTTTGAGGGCTTCCAGAGTAAGCCCACGGCATGCCGGGCAGTTGCAGTCGAGAGCCTGCATATCCTGCAGACGGTATGTTCCGTCAATGAACATCATTCTGTCATCCCTTGCGAACTTGGCGTAGGATGCGGAATCGAACAGATCGCACCCCATTAGTGTTGCTAGGGCTAGTACCATGGGGTGTCCGGCACCGAAAAGATGCACCGGCCTGTTAGGATTCAGACCTTTTTTTGAAGATATCACCACATCTACGAGCTCAAGGTACCTGTACTGCTCCATGAGCGGGACCACGCCCCCTATCGGGTGGACGTCGATGTCCATTGAGGCCATCCTTCTGGCGCAATCCTCCCTCAGATCTTGGTATATCGAGCCTTGGACCACCCCGTTTATCATCATCTCCCCCTTCATTCCGCAGGCCTCTTCCGTCCTTTCAAGAGTGACCTCTATTGATTCGGCCGTCTTCTCTTTCGTCCAATACGGCTCCGTGAAAACATCAAGGACGGTTCCGATGTCTGTGCCTATGCTTCTCTGGAACTCGACCATCTCTTTGTTCGTTACCTCGACCTCGCCGTACATATGGCTCTGGAATGTTCCTGAATCCGTCATTATCACTCCCGGAAAGTCCAACATCTCGTGAAGTCCCTTCTCCAGGGCCTTCGCCCTCAGTTCGGAGTTGTTCTTTATGATGTACGAGTTCGTGATGATGGCCCTGAACCCGAATTCCTCATAGAGTTCCCTGGGGGCCACTGTGCATATCTTTGGATTGACCACAGGAAGTAACGCGGGCGTTTCCAACACTCCGGACCCTGTCTGGAACTTGCCTATCCTGGCAAGCCCGTCCCTTTTAATGATCTCGAACATCAGGCGGTAGATATGATCGCCGAATTAAAGTATTCTGTTCTTTATGATGTCTGAATAAGCTTTTGAGATCGCATTCTTGACCAGGACGTCCGGGATATCTTCGATCACGTCTTTGTTCCAATCCAGCGTTGGGCGGCCGAAGCTTACCACGTTTGCCCTGCCGTGATCGCAGCTGTCCTCCGTTTCGAGGGGTTTTATATCCAGTCCGTCAAGTATTTCCTGTATCTTTTTGCCATTGATAAGGACCGTATTGGGGCCTTCTCCCTCGACGCTCGTGAATTTCGATGATATGTCGGACATCTGCATCTCGCGCACCAGTCCCCTGAGATACTCCGACATCTCTTCCACAGACTGTCTTCTCAGACCGTCGTCTTCCGGAGGTTCGGATGAATGCCTGTACTCAATGTCTATCATGGCCATGAATCAGCATCAGGATCATTGATTAAAAGTGTATTGCAGTGACAACTTTATCATTAACGTCTGCATTTAGAACAGTATGAACCGTTACGTAGACCCATACAGTCACGACTACAAGATGGTCATTTTGGTCAGGAATGACCTTAAGATGACCAAAGGCAAGATCGCGGCGCAGGTGGGGCATGCGGCGGTCAACTGCGCCTTGTGCATCAAGAAGAACAATCCTAAAGAATTCGACTTGTGGATGCTGAGCGGCCAGGCGAAAGTGGTGCTGAAGGTCAGCTCTGAGGAGGAGCTCTTTGAGTTCAAAGCGATAGCGGATGCGAAGGACATCACAAACTCTGTCGTCCGCGATGCGGGAAGGACGCAGTTGGAGCCTGGAACGTATACCTGTCTGGGCATAGGCCCCGCCGAATCTTTGGTCCTGGACAAGATAACGGGCGGACTAAAGATGCTTTAAAGACCAAAGCGGACTTTTATATTTGTTTATCTTATTACTCTTAAAGGTCTTGAGGGGAAATGCCTAAAAAAAGTAATCTCTTGGTCGCCGTCGCCCTCTTTGCATTGGTGGCGATGGTCGCATTCGTATCTTTCAGCGGTGATGCGGAGAGCAGCGACGCTGCTCCCGTGATCGGAGACAGCCCGTTTGACCTTGCGGCAGCGCTTGAGAATGCCGCTGCGGGTGACACTGTGGCATTGGGCGGCGATACCGTGCTTTCAAAGAACGCCTCGGTCAAGCCGGGAGTTATCTTGGATGACTGTGGTTTTTCGTTGCGTATCCCTGAATACACAACATTGAGTGTAGAAGGAACATTTGTCTCATCCGGGAATCTGATAGTAGAATTCAGAGGGGCTCTCGCTGTTGCCTCCGGCGGCCTTCTGTCGATCGACCGCGGAGGAGAGGCAGAGGTCGCCGGCTCTTTTGAGATATATAAGGGAGGGATCGTCAACGTCGGCCTTGAAGAAAAAAGCTCCATTTACTGCTACGGCAACGGAAGAGTGATGATAGACGGGGTCATGACGATAGGCAGCAATGAAAAAGCCCATGTCATCTCTACTGTCGATGTCTGGAATGCTTCCCTGACCGGAGAGCTCAGAATAGGCGGGGGCGGCATATTCAAAGTATACGATATATTTGTGATAGGAAACGCCCCGGTCCTTACAAGCGAGATGGATAACGACGCCAGGATCTATGGGAGGGTCACTCTTGAAAGTACCGCATGTGTCATTGTCTACGGGAAATCCAGCTTCAACAGCACGAACATCATAAGCCCGTCCACATGGACCGAGTTTGTTGTGCTCAACAAGATCTATGCGACAGAATACAAATACACAGCCGGCAAAAGAACCCTGGTGCTGCCTTCAACATCGGCGCTTAAAGATTATAACGTCGAAAGATGGGTGGACGCCACCGGCCATGCCATTACCGACGATACCGACATACAGATCGGAAGCAACGGCTACAGGTCCATTACGGGAGAATTGACCAAAAGGACCTATACAATAGTCCTTGCGGAGGACATCAGCATAAGATGGGTGGTGGATGGGATAACCAAAGGAAGTTCCGGAGAGGAGTCCCGCGCTTATGATTCGAAATGTACGATCAACATCAGATTGGCGCCGGGATACACCGAGACCCCTTCCCTGTTCATGAACGGCGTACCCTATACCGCCGGGACGCAATTCACCGTCAGTGCGGATTCCATATTCGCCACATCCAACAACTATCCTGCGCCGAGGGACAGCATGGTGCCTACGCTGCTGATCATAATGGCGATCCTGCTTGTGATCCTCATAGCATCCTTTATCATGCTAAGAACGAAGAACAAGAGCACAGAATGATCTCAGAGCGTGTGGAACTCTTTCATGGATCTGACTGAGAAATTCTGTTCTTTGGCTATCTTGATCGCGCCTACCGCCGCATCCGCACCCTGGACCGTTGTCAGGAAAGGTATCTCCAGCTCCACCGCAAGCCTTCTCATCTTGTGCCCGTCCCTTACCGGCCCGGATTTCTGAGACGGAGTATTGATGATGAGGTTGATCTTGCCCTCCCTCATCAGACCTATGGCATTGGGCTTCATGTTGTCATCTATCTTGAAGACGGTCGTGGTCTCCACCCCTTTCTCCCTGAGGTATGTGGATGTGCCTTTTGTGGCATATATGCGGAAGCCCATATCAAGAAGCTCTTTGGCGACCGGCAGGACCCTTTCTTTGTCCGAGTCGTTGACGGTTATGTAGACCCCTCCCTCCATCGGCAGCTTGTTGCCGGCGGCGGTCAAGGCCTTGTAGCAGGCGATGTCAAAATCCGGGTCTATCCCCATCACCTCTCCGGTACTCTTCATCTCGGGAGTGAGTATGGAATCTACGCCAGGCAGTTTCAGGAACGGGAATACGGAGGCTTTTATCGCATAGTGGTCGATCGCTTTGTATCCCGACAGACCGAAATCCTTCAGGGTCTTTCCCAGCATGATCTTCGTGCCTATCTTCGCCAGCGGTATCCCCGTTGCTTTGGATATGAAGGGGATCGTGCGCGATGCCCTCGGATTAGCTTCGATCATATAGATCTCGTTGCTTTTGACCGCAAGCTGAAGGTTCATGAGTCCTTTGACCTCCAGCGCCAAGGCCACTTTGTTGGTGATCTCCACTATCTCATCGACGATCTCTTTGGAAAGCGTGAATGGAGGAAGTACCATCGTGGCATCGCCGGAATGGCAGCCTGCGTACTCGATATGCTCCATTATCCCGCCGATGTAAACGTCCTTGCCGTCCGAGACCACGTCCACGTCTATCTCTATTGCTTCCGTGAGGTATTTGTCGATTAGTATTGGGTGGTTCCTTGACACTTTAACGGCGGTCTCGACGTAGGTCTTCAGCTCATCCGTCGAATAAACGATCTCCATCGCCCTTCCGCCGAGAACGTATGACGGCCTTACGAGCACGGGGTAGCCGATGGATTCCGCTATCTCCTTTGCCTCTTCGAAGGAATACCCCGTGCCGGACCTCGGCTGTTTTATCCCCAGGTCATCCATCAGTTTAGAGAACCTTCTGCGGTCCTCCGCAACATCCATCTTATCGGGACTGGTCCCCAGCACTCTGGCATTTGTTCCGGCAAGGGCCTTTTCCAGATCGACGGCCAGGTTCACGCTCGTCTGCCCCCCGTACTGAACTATCACCCCGTCAATGTCTTCCGCCTCGATCACATTCAGAACATCTTCCAAGGTTATCGGGTCGAAATACAGGCGGTCCGATATGTCGTAATCAGTGGATACCGTTTCGGGGTTGTTGTTGATGATTATGGCTTTCACTCCTTCTTCCTGAAGGGCCATCACCCCATGCACGCAGCAATAGTCGAACTCGATTCCCTGACCTATCCTTATCGGCCCGCCGCCGATGATCATGACCTTCATTTTGTCTTTATCTTTCTTTACCTCGGTGGATGAACCGTATGTGGAATAGAAGTACGGAGTACCTGCGGCGAACTCGGCCGCACAGGTATCCACCATCTTATAGACCGGGACTAATCCGGAGGCCGCCCTTTCCTTTCTTATCTCCGCTTCCGGCCTGGAGGTCAGTTCGGATATCTTCTCATCGGAGAATCCCATGTACTTCGCTTCTTTGAGAAGGGCGGATGTCAGCGGTCCGTTCTTGATCCTGTTCTCCATCGCGACAATGTTCCCCAGCTTCCTGACGAAGAAGATGTCCCATTTCGAAAGGTCGGCTATCTTCTCGGGGTCCCATCCTTTTCTGAGCGCTTCCCCCATGGCGAATATGCGCTTGTCCGTGGCGTGTATGAGTTCCTCCGTTATCTCCTCGTCCGTCATGGTGATGCTGTCGAGCCCCTTGACGCCTATCTCGAGAGACCTCAGCCCCTTAAGGATCGCCTCTTCGAAAGTGCGGCCGATCGCCATCACCTCGCCTGTGCTCTTCATCTGCGTGCCCAGGTGCCTGTCTACGGTGCGGAACTTGTCGAAGGGCCAGCGGGGTATCTTCACTACCACGTAATCTATCGCCGGTTCGAATGCCGCGAATGTCGTGCCGGTTATCCTGTTGGGTATCTCATCCAGCGTGTACCCGACCGCGACCTTCGTCGCCACCCTTGCTATAGGATATCCGGTGGCTTTTGATGCCAGAGCGGATGATCTGGAAACGCGCGGGTTGACCTCTATCAGCCTGTAATCCCCGTTCGCCGGATTGAAGGCGAACTGCACATTGCATCCTCCCTCGATGTTCAGCGCTTTGATTACCTTAAGCGAAGCGGTCCTGAGCCTTTGGTGGTCCTTTTCCGATAGTGTCAGACATGGTGCGCAAACGATGCTCTCTCCCGTGTGCACCCCCATTGCATCAAGGTTCTCCATGTTGCAGACAATTATGCAATTATCCTTGGAGTCCCTCATCACTTCATATTCGTACTCCTTCCATCCGAGGACGCTCTCTTCTATCAGCACCTGGTGTATGCGGGAATACGCCAGACCTCTTGCGCATATCTCTACAAGTTCCTGCTCGTCGTAAGCTATCCCTCCGCCGGTACCGCCCAGCGTATAAGCGGGCCTTATGAGCACAGGATACTTGTTTATCATCTTCACAGCCTCGATGGCTTCTTGGATGGATGTGACGCTTCTGCTGAGCGGAACGGGTTCCCCGATCCTTTCCATGGTCTCCTTGAAGAGTTCGCGGTCCTCGGACATGGCGATGGCTTCGGGTTGGGTCCCTATCAGTGATACGCCCAGCCTCTCCAGTTCCCCGCTGTCCGCAAGCTCGGAACATATGTTAAGCGCCGTCTGCCCGCCCATTCCCGAAAGAATGCCGTCAACACCCTCTTTCTCGATTATCTTCGCTACCAAGGAGGCCTGGAGCGGCTCGATGTAAACGCTGTCGGCCGTTTCCTGGTCTGTTTGTATCGTTGCGGGGTTTGAGTTCACAAGCACGGTGGTGTAGCCTTCCTCTTTCAGCGAGCGGCAGGCCTGGGTTCCCGAGAAATCGAACTCTGCCGCCTGCCCGATGACGATGGGGCCGGACCCTATCACCATGAGTTTCTTGTATTCTTTCCTCATCGGCGCCCCTCCTTCGCCGCTTTTTCGAATCTGTCAAATAAGAATGATGTGTCCCATGGCCCGGGTGAGACCTCTTGGCGGTATTGCGACGTGAATATCGGAAGGTCCCTGTGCCTCAGTCCTTCCACCGTACCGTCATTAACGTTTATCTGATCGGCGATCAGATCCTTTCCTTCAAGGCTGCTCTCATCGACCGCGAATCCGTGGTTCTGGGATGTGATGAATACCCTGCCGTCGTATTTTACCGGCTGGTTGCTTCCGCGGTGGCCGAATTTCATCTTGTAAGTTTTGCCTCCCATGGCGACCCCGACGACCTGGCTTCCGAAGCATATTCCAAAAATGGGCATTCCGGATGAAAGGTCGGCGACTGTCCTTGCGGCGGTGTTGAGTATTACCGGATGGGATGGGTCTCCCGGTCCGTTGGAAACAATGATCCCCGCCACTTTGTGTTCAAGGATCACATCCGCCGGCGTATCGTATGGGAACACGGTGACATTGAACCTCGGTGCAAGGTCTCTCAGGGACCCGCTTTTATCTCCGCAGTCCAAAAGGCCGATGCGTACGTCCTTCCCGAAGTCATACTTCTCTATGAGCTTGGTCGATACCTCTCCCACCAGGTCGCTCTCTGACGGGAAAGGCCGGCGTTTCAGATCCCTGATAAGCTCTTCTATCCCTTCAGGATCCTCGGTGATCGCTCCCTTCAGCGTTCCCGCGGTCCTGATCTTTATTACGAGGTCCCTTGTATCGATCCCCGATATCCCGGGGACCTTGTTGCTCTTAAGGAACTCGTCCAGCGTGCGTCCGCCGTACATGGGTGATGGGTCTTTGCAATATTCGCGTACCACCAGGCCTCTTGTGTGAACCCGGTCGGAATGGCTGTATTCGTCGTTTATGCCGTAATTGCCTACTAGAGGGTAGGCCATGATGAGGATCTGGCCTCTGTAAGAGGGATCTGTGAGACTTTCCTGATAACCCGACATCGCGGTAGAGAAGACCACCTCGCCGACGACCGTCTCCCTGTACCCAAAGGGCTCCCCTTCGAATACGCTCCCGTCCTCGAGGACCAAATAACTTTTCGCCATCGAGAATCAATCAGAGATACGAACGATATTTAATAGCTTGGGAACGGCCCTGACACCCTCAATCCTCCGTTGTCCAATACCAGACAAACCACCCTCTTTTGAACGAAATAGGGATAAAGCCGAAGTCCTTTAGGATGTTCATGCGGATCCTCGGCAAGGATTACAACAACGGGAACATCAGGATCGTGCTGGAGGCAGATGAGGATATCTGGCACCTTTTCAACGTTCTTGAGGTGGGAGATCAGGTCACCGCATCTACCACAAGGAGAGAAGAGAAGGCCGCAGACAAGCTTAGGGCAGAAAGGTCAGAGAAGAAGAGGATGACCTTGGGAATAAGGGTTGAGAAGATAGAGTTCTCCGAGGACGATGTCAGACTGAGGGTCCTGGGAACGATAGAGACCGGACCGCAGGACATCGGACAGCACCACACCCTGATATTTGAGACAGGGGACGACCTCATGATCTCGAAGGCCCGGTGGAAAGATTCGCAGACCGATAGATTGGATCGGGCTGTCAGGGATTCCAGAAAACCGAAGATATTGTTCGTTTCTCTTGATCAGGATGAAGCGACGATCGCGGTGCTGAGGCAGTTCGGGTTGAAAGAAGTAACCAACATCAGATCCATGAGGTCCGGGAAACAATACGAAGAAAGATCGAAAGATGACAGCTACCACAAGGAGATAATCTCGAATATAGGGCTGCTCGTTTCAGAGAATATGCCTATCGTGCTCCTTGGTCCGGGATTCGAAAAAGAGTCCCTTGCCGAGGACCTCAAGCGGGAAGGATACAGAGGAATGCATGTGCACCATACGGGCCAATCCGGGATGGCGGGGGTCAACGAACTGATCAAGACCGGCATGGGGGCAAGCATCCTGAGAGAGTCTTCGGTAGGCATAGAGATGGAGGCTGTCGAAAAACTTATGTCGGAGATAGGGAAGGACGGGCTCGCCGCGTACGGCCCGAGCGAGATAAGGGAGGCCTCAGAAGCAGGGGCGGTGGACACTCTTCTGATATTGGATTCAAAATTGAGAGAGCAGGATCTTGATGATCTGATAAGGACCGTCGAGTCGCAGCAGGGGAAGGTACTGATCGTATCGGGACAGCACGATTCCGGGAAAGAGCTGTCCTCTCTCGGAGGAATGGGGGCATTATTGAGATACAAACGGCAATGAACCGTTTTTCCGTAAAAATCTCTTATACCCTTTATTTGGTCTTTAGAAAACTTTTAATTGTAAACATACAGTAACCTTTGTTAGTAACTCGCCACAGGCCGATGTTTTCTACTCTACGGGGGAATTAAAAGAATGAAAACAGTAAATGAGGTAAGCAATATCCTGAAAAAATACGACGTATGCGTCTGCGACACAACGCTCAGAGACGGAGAGCAGGCAGCAGAGATCGTATTCTCCAACGTTGAAAAATACAGGATCGCCCAGCTCTTGGACGAAGCCGGCGTTCAGCAGATTGAGGCCGGCATCCCCGCAATGGGCGCAGATGAGAAAATAGCAGTGAAACACATAGCGCACATGAAGCTGAACGCTTCGGTGCTCGGATGGAACCGTGCGAATATCGATGACATCAACACCAGCATCGATTGCGATGTTGATTCGGTGGCGATATCTCTTTCATCATCGGACATCCATATTGAGAACAAGCTCAAGAAGAGCAGAGAATGGGTACTTGAACAGGTGGATAAGTGCGTATCTCACGCTAAATCCCACGGGCTGTACATCTCATGCAACGGAGAGGACGCGTCCAGAGCGGACATGGACTTTTTACTTGAATTCGCAAGGACCGCCAAGAACGCCGGCGCAGACAGATTCAGATACTGCGATACGATCGGCAGGGAGGACCCCTTCACATGCGCAGAGAGAGTGGGACGGATAATAAAAGAGGTCGGGATAGAGGTTGAAATGCACACTCACAACGACTTCGGCATGGCCACCGCCAACTGCATTGCGGGAGTGAAGGCCGGTGCCAGATTCCTGAGCACCACTGTCATGGGGATCGGGGAGAGGGCCGGAAACACCCCCCTTGAAGAAGCGGTCATGGCATGCAAGCATCTCTTTGACAAAAGCACAGGCATCG
>WRJJ01000027.1 GCA_009778575.1 Methanomassiliicoccaceae archaeon | reverse complement strand
TTTGTGATGTGCTCCTTTGACGAGATCATTTTGTGATCGCACTCTCCGAGGTCCACGCATACAGCGAGACCCCATCTTTTCTCGTCGTTGTATTTTTTCATGATCTCCTCATCTGACATGAGGCCGCCTGTGTAAGGACTCATCGTGTACATTCTGATTCTCCCTTTAGGATATTCCTTAAAAAGTCAAGTTCGGTTGAGTATTTTAAGTATTTCATGGAACGGAGCGGCCGTTATCCGAGACGGGACATTTAATTCGGCAAAGTGTCGGGAATGCGATTTTCGGGAGGCGGCTTCCGACAAGATCTCCGCCGCCGGCGATACCTGTTCTTTTATACCAGAGAGGGGGTTATCGGATGGTGCACACCGGAATGTCCAAAGTATATTACACAAATATGCACACTGAACTGCAGGACAGCCTTCTCGACAAATTCGGAAGGCTGGCGGATGCCGCGGGGATAGGAAGCGTCGATGTGAACAGGAAGTTCGTGGCCGTCAAGACGCACTTCGGCGAACTCGGGAACCTGGCTTTTCTCAGACCAAATTATTCAAAGGTCATTGCGGACAAGATCTCCCAGGCGGGAGGGATCCCTTTCCTTACGGACTGCAGCACGCTGTATTCCGGAAAAAGGAAGAACGCCGTGGAACACCTGAACACAGCCAACATCAACGGGTTCAACACAATATCGGCAGGCTGCCAGATAATAATCGCGGACGGGCTTAAAGGTACAGATGACGTGGAGATACCGATAAAGGGGGACTACGTCGAGACCGCAAAGATCGGCCGCGGCATATACGATGCGGATATGATCATAACACTCAACCACTTCAAGTGCCACGAGCTGACGGGATTCGGCGGCGCGGTAAAGAACATCGGAATGGGCTGCGCATCAAAAAGAGGAAAGATGGAACTGCACTGCTCCGGAAAGCCCACCGTAACGGAGAAAAGATGCAGAGGCTGCAGGAAATGCCTCGAAGTATGCGCCCATTCGGCGATAACGGTCAACGCAGATAAGGCGTCCATTGACCATGACCGCTGCGCGGGGTGCGGGAGGTGCATAGGGATGTGCCCCTTCGATGCAATTGCGGCAAGCATGGACGAAGCGAACGACATAATCTGCCGCAAGGTAGTGGAATATGCCGCAGCCACGCTTGCGGGGAAACCGAACTTCCATATGTCTGTGATAGCGGACGTCTCGCCTTTCTGCGACTGCCATAAAGAGAACGATGTCCCGATAATACCGAACGTAGGGATGCTCGCATCCTTCGACCCCGTAGCGCTGGACAAAGCCTGCGTGGACCTTTCGCAGGAGCAGCCGATGATAACCGGGAGCAGGCTGTATGTCAATTCGAACGGAGTGAAGCCCGACGACATATTCAGCTGCACACAGCCCGGCACGAGGTGGCAGGCAACATTCGAGCACGCGGAGAAGATGGGGTTGGGCTCACAGAAATATGAGCTGATAAAGATAGACTGATGCGTGGCGGATTCGAAGCGCATTTATTACAAGGGGGGCATGGATATAAGAGGATGGACAAGGCGAACAGTGGCGGCGGTGGAAACCGGATGACGTCGGCGGATCTCAAGAAGGCCGTCTACAGGTACCGTTGGATCATTTTTATCATATTGACGGTCGCATATTTCTTCGTCTATTTCCACAGAATAAGCGTCGGAGTGGTGGGAAGAGGCATCGTAGACGATGTCGGAGGCTCGATAGGGCTTCTGAGTTCAGTGTATTTCTGGACATACACCGCGATGCAGATACCAAGCGGCCTGCTTGCGGACCACCTCGGGCCAAGAAAGGCCACATTCATCTTCCTTTCGGTCGCAGCGGCAGGTTCGTTCTTAACCTGTCTGGGGACCGAGTTCTGGGAGATAGTCCTCGGAAAGATGCTGATCGCGGCAGGTATGGCGGTGATCTACATCCCGCTTATGAAGATAATTTCCGTCTGGTTCAGCAAAGCGGACTTCCCTCTGCTGACGGGAATAGTGATCGCGGTCGGGAATGTCGGCGCTATCGCGGCAACCGCACCGCTCAAAATGTTGGCGGATGCGCTGGGCTGGAGGGAGGTATTCCTTATACTGGGCCTCGTGACCCTGATCCTGGCGCTGCTCTGCCTGTCATTCGTCAGGGACCACCCTCACAAGAAAGGCCTTCCCGCAATAGAAGAGATCGAGAGTCAGGAAAAAGGAACGCCCGTCGAGGATCCCACCGACGCAAAACTGCCAATGATCAAAGGACTGATCATGGTGGCGTCCGGGGGCAGGAAGTTCTGGACCATGGCGCTCGCATATTTCCTTGTTTACGGATCGATCATGGTGTTTCAGGGCACATGGGCCGTCACGTATTTCGAGGAAGTGTACGGATACGCTAACAATGCGGCGTGGCTTATTTCAGTGTTAGGAATAGGAAAGATACTCAGCACCGTGGCGATAGGCGTGATGAACGGAAGAGGCATAATAAAGTCGAAGCGCACGGCGATGATATGGGGTACGCTCATGTTCACCGCCACATGGGGCCTGATATGGGTGTTCGCAGGCAGTCTTGACAACTACGGGTTCTGGTTGGTAACGTGTTTCCTCTTCGGATTCTTCGGAGGGTTCATGACGTTATCCTTCACGCAGGTCAAGGAGTGGTACCCGACGGCGATCTCGGGCACGTCGGTGTCTGCGATGAATCTCTTTCTGTTTCTGGGAGCGTCGGTATTCACCACGATAACGGGAGTGATGATAGGTACGTCCTACACGATCGAGAACTTCACCGCCGTATGGGCGCTGATGTTCGCCATGTCAATAGCTGCGCTGGCCATGGTAGTGCTGTCTGTCGAGAAGAGAAAGGATGACCCGTTCGTAGGTTCAGAAAAATATAAAATATAATATAGACGGTAGAGGTCTCGATGGAAATTCTGGAGGAAATGATTTCCAAGGCCGAGGCCAACGACGCCTACTCCTGTTTCAAACTCGGACAGAAGTACGCAATGGGCGACGGTGTGGATGTGGACGAGGCGGAAGCCTTTAAATGGTATATGAAGGCGGCCACGCTCGGCCATACTGTTTCTGAATTCATAATAGGCAAATGCTATGCCGAGGGCATAGCAGTGCCTAAGGACATTGACGAATCCGTTATGTGGTATTCGAAGGCCGCTTTGAAAGGATATCCCGAAGCGGTAGCGGAACTAAGCCTGATATTCGAAGAGACGGATGTTCCCAGAGACAAAAAGCTGTTCGAATACCATTCGAAGAAAGCCGAAGAAGGATCTCCCAGTTCAATGTACATGATGGGAGTGTTCTATGATCTCGGCATAGGGACGGAATCGAACGCCGAAAAGGCGTTCCAAATGTTCTCGGGATCGGCTGAGATGGGGAACATAGACGGAGAGTGCTCCAAGGCATTATGCGTCCTCAGAGGGACCGGCACCACCCGCGACCGCAGCAGCGGGGCATCTCTGCTGAAAGAATGCGCCGACAAAGGATCGGAAAGGGCCAAGTGCGAATTGGCAAGATGCTTTGAGCACGGTATAGGCGTACCGAGGGACCCGAAGGCGGCCTTTGACATCTTTTCAAAGATGTCGGACACAGGCTCTCCCATAGGACAATATCATCTGGGAAGATGCTATATGGACGCCGTCGGTGTGGAAAAAGATCCGATATACGCCTACAGCTGGTATGACGTGTCCGCAAGGGCGGCGTGTCTTGATGCCGAATTCGGGCTGGCAAGATGTCTGATGGGCGGCATCGGCGTAGAAAAGGATGCGGAAGAAGGCATCATAAGACTGACGATCTCGGCGGAAAAAGGCCAGGTAAACGCCATGGTGATGCTTGGCCAGCTTTATGCCAAAGGGAGCCTGGTCAAAAAGAACGCATCCGCTTCTGCGGAATGGTTCAAGAAAGCTGCGGACATGGGCGAGCCCTATGCGGAATACACCACCGCGACCAACTATATGGAAGGCAAAGGTTTCAGAAAGAATCTGAAGAAAGCAATGTATTATTACGAAAGGTCCGCTCAGCACGGGTACACACTCGGCTGCCATATGATCGGAAGCGCATATATGTCGGGGAACGGAGTGGAGAGGGACGAGAAGAAAGGGTTCGAATGGTGCTCAAGGTCGGCCGAGGACGGGTATCAGAAATCACAGTTCATAATGGCGGAAAGCTACGCCAAAGGAAAAGGGGTCAAGAAGGACCCGGCCAAGGCGCTGGAGCTCCATACGTACCTCGGAGAGAAAGGGTACGGCAAATCTCAACTGTATGTGGGAACGTGTTTCCTCGAAGGAAAGGTTGTTAAGGCCAGTAATCAAAAGGCATTTGAATGGTTCAAAAAAGGCGCGGAGAACTCCAATCCCGTCTGCCAATATTATCTCGGCTATTGTTATGCGAACGGGATAGGCATCAAACCGGATGAGAAAAGCGCGCTCCTATGGTACACCAGGGCCGCAGAGCAGGGCCACACCCTCTCAAAGAAACTGGTGGAAGAGTATACCGGCAGCAAGGTCGCCGTCAAAGGCGAGGTGTCGCCGTTCGAGTCGTATACCTTCTCAGCGGAGAACGGGGATCCGGAGGCGATGTTCATTCTCGCAAGATATTATGAAGAAGGCATCGGCGTCGAAAAGGACGTGAACGAAGCTAAGAAATGGTACAATAAAGCGGCATCTCTGGGGCACTTCGGCGCAAAGAAGGCGATCCTCCGTTTCAGAAGCAGCAACAGGGCGCACTGAAAGGCGCTTTCCGTGCGGATTCTGTTTTGCTGACAATTCTTATATCCAGCCCATTTTGATCACAACAGCCAGCCCGAGCGTGATGAAGAACGCTATTGCGGGGAAAGCGTTCACCCCTTTGCCTCCGGCTGCCTTGTCGGTGCTATTTGTCATAGTGGCCAATATGGCGTCGACAATATATACATTTAAGCGCGAAAAAAATACGCAATATGCAAAAAGAACAATGCCGCAGTGGTCGTTCCTAGATGGATGATTGGTTACATCCATAAGGACTTTTTTTATTAAATAAAAACCATTAAATACTGTTTTTTTAAAAAACTATTTTGTGATAGGAAATTATATATACTAAAACACGCACCTGCGTTTTTGTTCCAGATTCAGGCAACAGGTATACTTATATATTACATCAGGGTACAAGAAACAAAATAAAAATTTTCTATATTCTAATATGTAAAGGTTTCTATGTAAATTCAGTTAACGTTAAATATAACACATGTGGTTTTATCCAGTAAAGACATTCCTATCAATCGGAACGTTCTAAACAGTTTAAGGGAGGAAGAAAATGGCAGATAACAAGAAAGCACTCCACGATGCAGTGATCGCCTACAAGGTGGACGGCATAAAGGAGGCTGTGGATAATGCAAGGAAAGCGGGAATGCCCGCCGGAGAGATCATCGACGCCATGGGGGACGGGATGACGGAGGTCGGCATTCTTTTTGAAAGGGGAAAATTATTCCTGCCGCACGTTCTGAGCGCAGCGCAGGGAATGAAAAGCGCGATGGAGGTGCTCGGGCCCGAACTCAAAGACAGCGGGGACGCCAGCACAAAGAGGGCTTCCGTCGTAATGGGAACGGTGGAAGGCGATGTCCATGATATCGGCAAGTCCATCTGCTCCACCATGCTCCAATGCGCCGGATTCGACGTTCACGACCTGGGAAGGGACGTGGCCAAATCCGCATTCATAAACGAGATCAAAGGCGGATGCACAATGTGCGGCATGTCCGCACTCATGACAACGACGATGACCGTCCAGAGGGACGTCATAGAGATACTGAAAGCCGAAGGCATGCGCGACAAAGTGATCGTGATGGTAGGCGGAGCGCCTGTCACACAGGCGTACGCCGACAAGATCGGGGCCGACCTTTACGGTGAGACCGCAAGCGAGACCACCAGCAAGGCCAAGGCCATCTCCAAGTGAGGCGATGACATGACACAATTCTACACAAGGATGGGGGACGGAAAGAGGGTCACCTTGACCAAAGAGCAGATCCTCAACGATATCCAGGCAGGCATGGCGGATGCGGCCGATATGGCGGGAGTACCCGACCTTACTGCGAACGACATAGAAATGCTGTTTGAGATAATCTCGAACAAGAACAGGATCGTGGGCGTCGAGCCGGGGAATGAGGTCATCGTGTCATACGACATCGGACAACTGGACTTCACCGGCGACAACGGTAACAGCGGAAACGGAGTTGACGTCGGAAGGATGGAGGCCGCTCTGCTGCACGAGAGGGCATTGGGCGCGGACACATTCGAACTGGCTCACGCTGACTACAGCATAAAGCCCGTAAAGCCCGTGATCGCTTGCGAAATGCAGGCGATGGAAGAGATCCAGAATGAGATCGTCATACCATACTTCTATGGAGCGATGCCGAACGCAGGTCTCTACTACGCACCCGACGGACCGTACGGAAATCCGGCCGATCTGATGAGGGAATTCAGAATAGAAGAGGCCATGAAGGCAGCTGAGCTCACGGCCGAGCACCTGGCAAAGGACATTGAGTACGTCGCGCCCAAACTGGTCGCGGCCGGAGCGGATGGGTTCAACTTCGACACCACCGCATCCGCGGGGGACGCTGACTTCGTCGGTACGCTGTACGGAGTGGAGGCGCTCAGGAAGGCCTGCCCCGAAACATATATCATGCTGGGAATGGCCGGAGAGTCCGTCATGGGTATCCACGGATCGATCGAATACAGAGGAGAGGCCGTTGCGGGAAAATATCCCCACCAGCAGGTGAAGATGGCCGAGAAGGCCGGAGCGAACGTCTTCGGACCGGTGGTCAACACCAACACAAGCAAGAGTCTGGCATGGAACATGGCGCGTTCGGTCACCTTCGTGAAAGAATGCGTGAAGGCCGCCAGCATCCCTTGCCATGTCAATATGGGAATGGGTGTGGGGGGCATACCCATGTGGGAGACCGCACCGATAGACGCAGTGACCAGATGCAACAAGGCAATGGTCGAGGTCGCTAAAGTCGACGGTGTATAGATCGGGGTGGGAGACACAGCCGGAATGGCAGTTTCCCACTTTATGGCATCCGGAATGGGAGGCATCAGATCCGCAGGCGACCTCGTTGCGAGGATGCAGTTCTCCAAGAACATGAAGAACGACAAAGCCAAGGAATATGTTGCCAAGAAACTCGGTCTTTCAACGATCGAGATCGCTGATGAGCACATAATGAGAGAACTCAGAGAAGAGCTGAAGATCGGTGTCGTCACCGGTGTTCCCGGCGCGCCGAGAGGCATTGCCGCCAAGATGAACATCGAAAGGCTGATCGACACCAAGATCAACAGCTGTGAGATCTTCAGGGGGCTCACTAAGAGATAAACTTTTCAAAGGTGCAATGACCCCGCGTCATTGCACCGCCATTTCTGAAAAGGTGACATTATGTCTGATGATAGTTTAACAAATACAGTAACCGGCGGCGAGCTCGTCAGGTCCATCACTTGGAAACAAGGACTCTTCATCGCACTCGGTGTACCCATACTTATCCTTCCGTCATTGTATGACGTTGCGGATACGATCTGGGCATTCTCGATAGTGATGTGGACCGTCTGCGTTCTCCAAGGGTTCCTGCAGAACACTGCCTACGGTGAAATGGTCACTGTCTTCCCTAAGGCGGCAGGACTACCGGGCTGTGCGCAGGTCGTATTCACGCCCGAGGTAAGGACAAAAAAATACGACACAGGAAAACTGATCGGCGCATTCTGCGCCTGGTGTTATTGGTTCGCATGGACCCCTGTTGTTTCTATATTCACTCTGATGATAGGCGACTATCTTCAATACTTCGTCGAGCCCCTCGCCGATGTCAACACACTGTTGCTTTATGTGGTGCTCGGTCTTATAATTGTGACGGCAATGACGCTCATCTCTTCCCGCGGACTTACCGGGGGATCGGTGTTCGGACTCATTTTGGCCGTGATCGCAATAGTGCCGCTGGTCGTTATTCTTATAGCGGCATTCTTCACCGGAGGTGACGGCGGAGGCGCGATGTTCGACTTCAGCCTCATTACAAATGAGTTCCTGCCTCCAGGTTGGGATTGGGGTTCGGTTGATATCATGCTGCTGTTTGGCGTATTTGCGCTGGCTCAATGGAGCGGATGCGCTTGGGAGACCGCAGCTCTGTATGGGCCCGAGTACAAGAAGCCCAACACCGATGTGCCGAAAGCGTTGTTCGCATGTGGAATAATCTGTTTGATATTGTACTTCTTTGTGTCGACAACCGTTTTCGGATCCCTCGGAATGGATGGTATCAGCGGATACGAAGATTCCATGGGAGAATGGGTAGAAGGTGCAGGATATCACTCGATAGGTCCCATCGCAACAGCGGTGTTCGGTGACATCGGAGGTCCGATAGCACTCACTCTCTTGGTGGCGGCGATGGTGCTGATCATACAGACCGGGTTCTTGGGTTCCTCAAGGACGCTGTTCTACATGTCCCACGAAGGCAACGTGCCTAAATTCCTTGGGAAACAGAACAAGCACGGAATGCCCGTCAACGCAATGTTGGTCGTAAGCGCTTTCAATATGATCCTAGTGGTCACAGCTACGGTGGAGATCGGAGACTTTGTGGGAGGCCCCATGATGATACTTGCGGCCTCGGCGGTCGCTTATTGTCTTGCGCACGTTGTGGCGCTGTCCGCTTACTACAAGTCAAGGACGGATGCCCGCTTCAAGGACCTGGAAAGGCCGTTCTCCGCTCCCAGAGGGTGGAAATACGTCGCATTGGCCATGGTATTCTATGAAGCGGTCATATTGATACCGTGTCTGATATACTGGATGAACACCTGGATGGGCCTCCTCACCATGATAGTGGGAGCGATAATCCTGGTGGCGTTCTTCCCGTTGTGGTTCTACACGCAGAAGACCAATCCGGTAGATGCCTAAGCGGAAACAGGATCCTAAACATAAACAGACGGCGGCAACGCCGTCCCTTACAAACTTTCTTTTATTTGACGGAGGTATAAAATGAAACCCAACCAATATGCTGGGAAACAGATGATGCAAGGCCTGAAGCTGGAGCTTTTCACGCAGGACGGCATCGAGGCGATCGACAGAGCGACAATGGATGTCTTGTCAAATTACGGCATCCAGGTGTCCGACGAGGAGGGATTGGAACTCTTCGAGAAAGCCGGCTGTGAAGTAGACAAAAAAACAAAAATGGTAAAAATACCCGTTGGAGTGGTACGCAAGGCTCTTGCGTCCGCACCGAAGACTTTCTATTTGTACGGAAGGGAGGAACACAGGACAATAGAACAGGAATACAACGGGCGCGTACACTACACATGTTTCGGAACAGGCATTCAGGTGTGCAACTATCTCGGTAACGGGAAGTTCGAGACAGTAGACTCGACGGATGCGGACCTTGCAAAATGCGCAAAACTATGCGACTGGGCGGAGAACATAAGCTATTTCTCTCTTCCCGTTTCGGCAAGGGACTGGGCTGGCAAAGGGGCGGAGGATGTCCACGAAATGATGACGTCCATCGAGAACACCACGAAACACTTCCACCACATAGATCCCGTAGGAGAACATGTTGATTTCTACAGGGACATAATAGAAGCATACTACGGCGGCGACAAGAAGATCGCTCGCGAAAAACCGATAATGTCGATGCTGGTCTGCCCCACAAGTCCGCTTGAGCTCAGCCACAATGCGGCACAGGTCATAATCAAGGGAGCGAGATACGGCATACCGGTCAACGTCCTGAGCATGGCGATGGCGGGAGGTTCATCCCCCGTATACCTTGCGGGAACCCTTGTAACACACAACGCAGAGGTCCTTTCAGGCATAGTCCTGAGCCAGATAGCGTACCCCGGTGCGAAGGTCTGGTACGGAAGCTCGACAACAACATTCGATCTCAAACGCGGGACCGCACCCGTCGGATCGCCGGAACTCGGCGTGATCAGTGCGGCCGTAGCGAAACTCGGACAGTACTACGGACTGCCCGTTTATGTGGCCGGCATGTAGACTGACTCCAAGGTACCGGATTCCCAGGCATCACACGAGAAGACGATAACTTCCCTTCTCCCCGCAATGGCGGGAGCCAACACGATATACGGATCCGGTATGCTGGAGCTCGGAGTGACGTTCTCGATGGAACAGCTGGTGATAGACAATGACATAATCGCTATGGAAAAGAAGGCCATGGAAGGCGTGCTGCTGAACGATGAGACCCTGTCCGTCAACGCGATCAAAGAGATAGGCGTCGGCAATGATTTCCTTGCCCACCCCTCAACGATGGAAAACATCGAACTCGCATCCGACCCGCAGGTGTTCGACCGTTATATGATCGGGGACTGGAAGGCGGCAGGGAGCAAGAGCGCCGTTGACGTTGCGCATGAGATCGTCAAGGATGTCATGAAGAACCACATCGTCACACCCATACCGGAAGACAGACTGAAAGCAATGAAGGCGATCGTCAAGAAAGCGGACGACGAATTCAACAAGAACAAGGGGTGATAAGATGTCCGCAGAATCATTGGCAGAAGAGGCAAGACAGGCGGTCATGGCATACGATGCCAAAAAGACGGTCGAAGTGGCAAACAGGGTCATCGCGGAAGGCGTTGACATCGTCACCATCATTCAGGATGGTTTCACCAAGGGAATGACGGAGATCGGAGCGCTCTTCGAGGCGAAGAAGCTGTTCCTGCCTCATATCATGGCCGCGGCGGCCGCAATGAACGCAGCGATGAACATACTCACCCCCGAGCTCGAAAAGCGCGGCGGAGAGGTGGGAGAAGGATTGGGCAATTTCGTGATATGTTCCATCGAAGGGGACATCCACTCGATAGGGAAGGACATAGTCGCGATAATGCTGAAGGTCGCCGGATTCAACGTATTCAACATCGGCAGGGATGTTCCGCTCAAAGACATCACGGCCGCATGCAAGGATCACAAAGCAAAGTACGTGGGCACCTCGGCGCTCATGACATCCACAATGGTCAACCAGAAGACATTCGAAGAGCTTCTCAAGAAAGAAGGCATCAGGGACAAACTGATCACGAACGTGGGCGGAGCACCGGTCACCCAGGAATGGGCTGACTCTATCGGCGCGGACGTCTACTCGGAGAACGCATCCGATGCCGTCGCAAAGATGACGAAGATCGCCGGCTGAACATCCAAAGAAAAGGAGGAGGATTAATTTGGATGTGAACGAAAAAAGAACGGAAGCTCACAAGAAGAGGGTCAAATATGGCTACATGATGGCTTTATTCTGTGCAGTCTTATGGGCCATTTGGTATATACCGGGCACATATATCTGGTCTTTCGACCCCGTGAATTATTTCATGGGGATGATAGACGGTCTGACAAACGCAGAGACTGATATCCTTTTAGGAGCCGGAGATTATTTCAGCACCACGGCCTTCTTGGCAGCAGCGGTAATGATCACCGGCCTGAATGCGGCGTTCGTGATAATATCATATTTCCTTTGGAACCTTGGTCTCGGTAAAGCTAAGTTCTCTGAGATGAAAAGGAGTGTAAAGGAGATAAAGGCGTGCACAAAGTACTATTTCCTTGGCGCCATTTGCGGAGGGCCGATCGCAATTTTGGGATCGTTCATCGCAATGGGGTATATAGGGGGGTTCTTTGCAGCGGTAGCCGCTCTTGCGTACCCGGTGATAGGCACATTCTTATCCAGGGTATGGCTGGGTCAAAAAGTATCTCGCAGGGCTATCATGGGAATAGTGATAATCGTCATTGGAAGCTTCACTGCTTTCGGCGTGGTCATGATCAATGAGCTTACAGCAAATGCAAACATGATCGGCATCATCGGCGGACTGATGGCACTCTGCGGATGGGGAGTCGAAGGCGCCATCGCTGCAAAGGGTATCGATGTGTCGGAGCCCGATATTGCGATAACAATGAGATTCGGAATGGAGAACCTCATATGGTGGATAATTGCGATGCCGTTGCTTACGATATTCGTGCCTGATGTCTGGAGCTACATTGGGATGATGCTTACCGACCCGGTGATATTGCTTACCTTAGTGATGGTAGGTCTGACATTTGGGTTCTGCTATGTCACCTGGTATAAAGCGTTCCCATTGATAGGGGTGGGAAGAGGTCAAGGAGTGGGAAGCCTTTATGGTATCTTCTCTTTGATATTCCTCGTTCTATTCTTTGGAGTGATCGGTACGTTCGGCACCGATGATCCAGTGTATATCATCTCGTTGATCGCGGGAGCTTTGCTCTGTACCGTCGGAACCTTTGTGATGTTCACAGAGAAATCGACCGAGGTAGAATCCTTGAGAAATACAGGGGAGGAGAAACCATGATGGAAGGACGCCCGTACAAATTCCGTATATTGGAGATACTGGACGTCGATGGTCCCATGTGGAACAGCGACCTTGTAAGAAAGCTTCAGGATGAGTATAAAATGCCGTCGGATTACTACAGGGACTGCCTGAACTTCGATCTAATAGAGGTCGCGGCCTCAGGGATGATATGCGAAGAAGATGTGGCGATCGATGAAGATGGCTCTTTCAGAGAAGGATGCCTGCTGCTGAAATACCACATCACTCCGGTAGGGGTTGATTTTCTGAACGAACTAAGAAGGAAAGTAAAGCCCAGGAAAGGTGAGTGAAATGTCCAGTTGGGAGGTCGTAGAGAGTTTCTTTGAAGGCGGCTTTATACCGAAGGGCGAATATGTTCACATGATCCTTATCGTCGGAGTGTGTGTCATAGCCCTCTGGAGAGCTCGCAAGATGGTTTCTGATATCTGAGAACCCCAAGCGGCCCCGTGCCGCAAACCATTTAATATTTTCTTTCAAAACCGCTTCCAATAGAAAACGATTTAATACTAGAAAAATACCCTTCAAAAACGCACAGAAATCTTTAAATATCTTAGTAAAACACGTTCAAAATAGGGTAGTAATAACTAAATACTACTATGGTAATAATTTAAAAAGGTCGAAGCTGCGTCACCGCTGAACGGATGACAGTAAGCGCGTACTACAGGAGGAAGAACATGAGCAAAGAGCAGATCTTGATTGACCTCAGGACGGCCGTCGAGACCTGGAACATTAAACTCGCCCAGGACTCAACGAATGCGGCTATCAATGAGAAGATAAGCATAAAAGACATAATTGAACAGGGTCTCGGAAAAGGAATGGAGACCATCGGAGAAAGATTCGACAAGGCGGAGATATATCTGCCACAGGTAGTGGCGGCATCCAAAACGATGGAAGCTGCCATAAAGATCCTCGAGCCGCTGATGACAGCAGGCGCCGGTGCCCTCAGAGGCACAATAATAATGGGAACCGTGGAAGGGGACATCCACGAGATCGGAAAGAACGTGTGCTGCGCAATGCTTAAAGGGGCGGGGTACAACGTGAAAGATCTTGGTCCGGACACATCCGCCCAGGCCTTCCTGGATGCCGCCGAGGAGAACAAAGCGGCCATAATCGGAGGCTCCGCGCTCATGACGACCACGCTTGAGTCGCAGAGGGAGATCGTGGAAGCAAACAAAGAGGTCGGTGCGCCGTATCTGTGCATCTTCGGAGGCGCACCCTGCAGCAAGGCATGGTGCGACGAGATCGGCGCGGACGGTTACTCTGCAACAGCCGCCGAGATAATCGAGCTTGTCAACAAATTCATGAGGTGATGTAAATGGCAGCGACAAGACCACTTACCATAGGTGACGTATACGACAGATTCGTAAAGGGCAAGAAGGTTGCGGAAAGCGACTGGGATTACACCATACTCCCGACGAAGCTTACCGAATTGAAAGAGAAGTACAAACTCAACTTCGGAAACAAATTCATACCCGAGGACAAGCAGACGATCAACAATCTGTTCGCCGCCGGGCTTGAGATGCTGGTGGAAACGGGATACTATTGTACGGACCTCGGCCGCGTGATGAACGTTACGGAAGAGGAGGTATGGGAAGGCATAAAGAAGACCCCCACCAAACTCATTATGGGAGAAGGAAGGGACATAGCCCGCTTCTATCCGAGGCACGGGAACAGCCCGGTAAAACCGATCATACAGGGAGGACCTACCGGATCGCCGATATCTGAGGACATATTCACTCAGGTAATGCAGTCCTATGCGCAGGAAGGGATCGTCGACACTCTTGTCAACGGTGTCATGACCACATATGAGGGGCACCCCGCCAAGACCAACACGCCGTATGAGATCTACGCCACAATGTCTGAGCTTCGCGCAGTCAAGGAAGCGCGCGTCAGGGCCGGAAGGCCCGGCATGGGTGTATAGGGACCGGAGACGCCGTTGTCCGCAACGGGACGTCTCGCAGCAGACATGGTGCACGCAGGCCACAGGGTGACGGACGCTCACGAGTGCTCTCAGCTCAATGAACTCAAGGTCGACATGGTGGGCCTCAACATGCTTGCCGGATGGACGACGAACGGTGACACCATCATGATAGAGCAGATGCCGATATTCGGTGGATATACGGGCGGTCTTGAGGAGACAGCCATAAGCGACGTCGCCACCACACTCGGATCGTTCGCCCTGTTCAGCGGGAACTTCCACCTGGATGGGCCCATTCACATAAGGTGGAACGTGACGACGGCAAAAGAGACCCTCCAGGTAGCAGGGCACGTAGCAGCGGCAGTGGACGCCAACACAGACCTGCTGCTGGCGAACCAATACTACCCCGGAGCCGGACCTTGCACCGAGATGTGTCTTCTGGAAACAGCGACACAGGCCGTGACCGACACCGGATCCGGAAGAGAGATGCTTTCGGGTTCCGCGGCGGCGAAAGGTGTTGTCCAGGACAAGACCACCGGAATGGAAGCCAGGATAATGGGAGAGGCCGCAAGGGCCGCAGCGGGAATGAAGATCTCCGACCTCAACGAGATCATAGGAAAAGTCCTCTCGATATATGAGAAGGGCTTCGTAAGTCCGCCCCAGGGAAAGAGCTTCCGCGAGTGCTATGACGTGAAGACGGTCAAGCCCACTGCAGAGTATCTCGCAGTATACGACGGTGCTCTTAAGACCCTCAGGGACTGCGGTCTCGACATCAAACACTGATAAAACAGACCGCGGCATCTGCCGCGGTCATTCATTCTTTTTTGCTGGCTAACGTCTGGCTGTTGCAACTGAAACACGGAAAACCATGTAGCCTAAAATAATAGTATATTAAATCATTGTTTTAAAACGTAAAGCTTTTAATATTAATATTCATGTAATAATCTTATGGTTGCACCTAGAGCATTGGACATATACGAATCGTTTGACAGATTCGCCTATGGAAAAAAGGTCAGAGAGGACACATGGGATTATGTTACCATTCCCACGAATGCCTTGGCGATGAAGGAGAAATATAACATCGTTTTCGATGGCAAGGTCATTCCCGAGGACGAGGATCTGGCGGACAGGCTGTTCCTCGCAGGGGTCGATATGCTGGCCTGCACAGGGTTCTACAACACTAATCTGGGAAGGGTGCTTTCGATATCCGAGGAAGAGATATATGAAGGTCTGAAAAAAGCCCCGAAGAAGATCAAGATGGGCAGGGGCAACGACAGAGTAAGCTGTAAAGCGAGAAAAGGCAACTCAAAAAGGAAGCCCATCATCCAAGGAGGCCCCACAGGTGCACCGGTGTCCGAAGAGATCTTTCCGAATATGATGCAGAGCTATGCTCAGGAAACGGCCGTCGACACGCTCGTGAGCGGTATTCTCAACACGGTGAGCGGAAGACCCTCCACAACGAAC
>WRJJ01000026.1 GCA_009778575.1 Methanomassiliicoccaceae archaeon | reverse complement strand
TGATAGTACCATTATACCATAAAATAAGACTGCCTTTCTCAGAGGTTTGGAGTACAAGAAACGATGTAAAAAAAGAATCGAACGAAACCGCACAGGTCAGGTTTGCAAATAGCAATCACTACAAGAAGGAGTTAAGATTGTTTGACCTAGATGATCCCGCCGATCTAGAGCGTCCGATGCCCAAGTACATATGGATATATACCTTTGAAATGGGGAAAAGGTATGTGGATATAATATACGATTCCACCTCTGCAAATCCGCAAATGTTGTGCGCCATTTACCGCAAAAACAGAGAGTGAACCATTCATCAAGCGCCCCTGTATTGAACGCATGTCTGCATAGCATTCGAGCAGCGATGGTTTCCGCCAACGCGCGCCAAAAGTGACATAAATCGGTCAAATCAGATATTCCCGCCTTTAGATACGAACTCCGGCTTCTTTTCATCTTCCGTCAGATCTTTCAGTTCGACGTTCTTCAAGGCCAGGAATCCTTTGGAAATGATGTACATCTCGGAAGAGGTGTCCCTTGACGCTGCCGGAGAATGCACCTTTACCGATGCGAACCTGGATTCCAGTTCTTTGATCAAGGAGTCCATCATGTCGCCCATGAATACCTTCACCACCATCTTTCCCCCTTTCTTCAGTATCCTGTCGCAAACGTCGACCGCATACATACAGAGCTCGACGGACCTTGCATGGTCCGTGGAGTAGCTGCCCCCGATGTTCGGCGCCATGTCAGAGAGGACGACGTCGGCCTTTCCTCCGACGGCTTCCAGCAGTTTTATCATGGTGCTGTCCTCCGTGATGTCGCCGATTATCGTGGTGACGCCTTCCAGCGGTCTGATGTGGCGGAGGTCCACTCCCACCACTTTTCCTTCATCGCCGACACGGTTCTTTGCCACCTGAAGCCATCCTCCCGGCGACGCTCCGAGGTCGACGACGGAATCCCCTTCCCTGAAGATGCCGAACCTGTCGTCTATCTGCATCAGTTTAAAGGATGCCCTGGACCTGTAGTTGAGCTTCTTTGCCAACTTATAATAATGTTCATGCTTCCTTTCCTGGACCCAACGGTCGTGCAGAGCCATTATGGAGGGGATGGAGTTTACCGATAAACCATTTTGTATGAAAACTAATAAGTGGATGAGCCCGTTATCTCATGAGGACAAATGTCTAAAGGGTGGACATATTCAGATGCAGGCGTCAACATAGACGATAAGTCGAAAGCGATAGGCTCTCTTGTTAACGAACTCAAATTCAAAAGGAACGGACCCGGACAGATGGTACGCATTCCCGGACTATTTGCAAGCCTGATCGACTTCGGGGACATCTACCTCACGCTGGCAACGGACGGCGTGGGAACAAAGCTCCTGATCGCAAAAGAACTCGGTATCTGGAACACTGTGGGGATCGACTGTATCGCGATGAACGTGAACGACACGATATGCGTCAACTCCGAGCCCATGTCCTTCGTCGATTACATAGCCATCGACAAACCGAATGATGCGATAACAAAAGAGATCGGCATCGGACTGCAGAAAGGCGCCGAGATGTCGAACATGGAGATCGTGGGAGGAGAGATCGCGGTGCTCCCGGAAATGGTCCACGGGGTCGACCTTTCGGGGACCTGTCTTGGGTATGTGGAAAAGGAACGTGCCATCACCGGAGATAAGTGCGAGGACGGCGATGTCATCCTTAGTCTGAGGTCCTCCGGGGTGCACTCCAACGGACTTACCTTAGCGAGAAAGGTCCTGGAATCCTCCAATGTTTCTCTGAACGATAAGATCAGCGGTCTGTCCGGCACGATAGGGATGGAACTCCTCACTCCCACCGAGATCTATGTGAAACAGGTTCTCGAAATCACAAAGGAACACACCGTCCACGGCCTTGTGGACATAACGGGCGGCGGCCTCAGGAACATCCTGCGTATGAAGAAAGGATTGCAGTACATCATCGATGACCCTATCCCCCCCGCACCGATATTCGGGATAATTCAAGAGTTGGGAGGCGTTGAGGACCGGGAGATGTACCAGACCTTCAATATGAGCATGGGCTTCGTGATGATCCTGCCGGAAACGGATGCTTCCGCCATCGTTAAGAAATACAAAAATGCGGACATCGTCGGCAGAGCGGAGAAGGGGAACGGCGTTCTTTTCGAACCGAAGAACATCCTCTACGAGAATTATTGATCCAGCATGGAACTTAAAGCGCCGCATACCGCTCCGAGGGCGGTGCAGGTCTCCAGAGAGAACCTGCCTCCGGTAACGTCCATGTGATATTTTGTTATCGACGCTATTTCTTTCGGGACCCCGTGCGGCCCGATGCCGAATACAAGCAGCACGCTCCTGCCATCCCTGATCATTTCGGCCACTTTTTCCACGCTTGTGCTTTTCTTTTCGTCGGGCTTGCTTGTGGTGAGTATCGGCTCGCCCAACTGCGGGGGGAACCCTTTTGAGGGGTACGGGAACCTGTTGAACCTTCCCTTCTCTGCAAGCTCCATGAAATAACCGCCGTGGCCCCCGATGCTTGTGGTGTCAGCCACCCATCCCGCGATCTCCACCGGGGTCCTCACTTCGTCCGGTATGGGGAACCCGAACAGAGCCAGATTCATATCGAAGGCCATCGCCAGGCCTCCAGTCCTCGCTATGACCCTCCTATGCGGCTCCCTGAACTTGTTCGGGTCATATGAATTATAAAGCGCAATTGTAACCCTCCCCGGCAGCGTCACTCCCTCCTCAGCCTTCTCCTTCCTGCGATGGCATGCGAATCGCCGTCGAGGAATATCTCATAATCCGGGTTCTCGTCCTGTATCCTTTGGATCTCCTGCAGGACCTGCGAAAGCGTGAGCTCGCTCGTCCTTATGTCGATGAATATCTTATCGGTCTCCAAAGGAAGCCCTCCTTGGCATTGAACACGCAAGATGTATCGGTTCTATTTCAAAAAAATGTATGGTGCCGTGAGCCGGGCTCGAACCAGCGACTTCATGATCTTCAGTCATGCACTCTCCCAACTGAGTTACCACGGCGCAATTCCCCCTATCGTTGGTTTTCTATTATAAAGTTTCCTGATTGGTCATTCTTTCGGCACCTTGCCTTTCGGCACGATCTCTTCCTCCGGCCTCTCGATGCCGGGTCTTTTCAGCCTCATGCAGCTGACCTCTTCCGGTGTGCTTCCGATCCCCGACACCTTTTTTCGGATGGTCCACGCCAATACGGAACATAGGGCGAGGGCGGCGAAGGCCGTCCCGGAGACCGCCGTGAGGCCCGTGTCCCCTTCGGAGATCGAGAACGCCATGACCGCAGCGGATATCAGCGCCGCTGCGGCGGAAACGGCCGCTATAATGAGCCAGCCCCTTTCGGATAGCGGCCTCATCCCTCTTCCTCATCGGGGATTATCGGCTGGACGGCCGCTATCTTGTCGCCGTTCCTCATATCCATTATGCGTACTCCTTTTGCATTGCGGCCGGTCTCCCTTATCTCATCGACATTCATGCGGATCATCTTCCCGTGCTCGCTGGTCACCATCAGCTGATCCCCGTTGGACACCTTCCTTACCGATACGACCCTGCCGTTCCTTTCGTCGGTCTTTATCGTTATGACGCCTTTCGCCCCGCGGTTCGTCTGGCGGTAATCCTTCACATCGGATATCTTTCCGTATCCGTTCTCCGTTACCGTCAGGAGTTTATCGTCCTGGCGGACCACCGCCATGGAGACCACGGCGTCGCCCGCATTGAGCGTCACTCCTTTGACGCCCATTGTATCTCTGCCCATCGGGCGGACATCCGATTCCCTGAACCTTACCGCCTGGCCGTTCATTGTGGCAAGGATTATCTGGTCGTCCCCTTCGGTTATGGACGTTTCTATCAGTTCGTCGTCGTCCTCGAGCTTTATCGCCTTTATCCCTCTGGACCTTACGTTCCTGTATGCGCTGAGGCTGGTCTTCTTCAGCAGCCCGTTCTTGGTGCAGAACGCTATGTATTTGTCATCCGGGAAGTCATGGACGCATATGGTGTTCACCACCATCTCTCCTTGTTCCAGGTCCGGCAGGAGGTTGACTATCGGCTTCCCTTTGGACACTCTGCTTCCCTCCGGGATCCTGTACCCTTTGAGCCAGTGCAGCCTTCCGTGGTTCGTAATGAACATAAGGTAATCGTGGGAGGATGTGATGAACATGCTCGAAACGTAGTCCTCTTCCTTGGTCTGCATGCCGATCAGGCCTACGCCGCCCCTCGCCTGCTGCCTGTACGTGCTGAGAGGTATCCTCTTGATGTAGTTGTCCGCGGAGATCGTTATGACCACGTCCTCCATGGGGATCAGATCCTCCTCGTCAACGTCCAAAGCGTTCTCGTTGATGATCGTTCTGCGCGCGTCCCCGTAGGAGGCCTTCATCTCTTCGAGTTCGCCTCTGATGATCGCAAGCACCCTGTTCTGATCGCCGAGGATGTCCCTCAGATCGTTCATGAGGATCATCAGCTGCTCATATTCCTCTCTGAGCGATTCTATTTCCAGACCTGTGAGCTTCTGCAACCTCATCTCGAGTATCGCCTTCGCCTGCTCCTCGTCTATTTCCAGGAGACCGCGCAGGCCTTCGTTGGCCTCAGCCGCATCCTTCGATGCGCGGATCAGGGCGATCGTCTCGTCCAGCATATTCAGGGCCTTCATCAGCCCTTCCAGGATATGGTACCGTTTCTCCGCCTGCTCCAGATCGTACTTCGTCCTGCGGACCACCACCTCGTTCCTGTACCCGATGTAGTTGCCGATCATATCCTTCAGACCGAGCAAGGTCGGCTTGTTGTTGACGAGTGCCAGATTGATTATTCCGTAGGTCATTTCCATCTGCGTTTTCTTGAAAAGATTCTCAAGGACCACATTTTCGATCGCGTCCCTGTGCAGTTCTATGACCACTCTCATCCCATCCCTGTCGGATTCGTCCCTCAGGTCGGTAATGTCCTCGAGCACTTTGTTCTTCACGTGTTCGGCTATCGTCTCTATGAGCGTCGCTTTATTGACCTGGTAAGGAAGTTCGTCGATGATTATGCTGCTTTTTCCGTTTCCTATCTCCTCGAAGTGGGTGTTCGCCCTTACCTTTATCTTTCCTCTGCCCGTTGTGTAGGCCGATACGATGCCTGAAAGACCGTAGACCGTTCCCCCCGTCGGGAAGTCGGGCCCTTTGATGAACTGCATCAGATCGTAGATGTCGGCCTCCGGGTTGTCTATCGCATGTATCATGGCGTCGCATACCTCCGTAAGGTTATGCGGAGGCATCTTTGTGGCCATTCCCACCGCTATCCCGTCGGAACCGTTCACCAGCAGATTAGGGAATTTGGCCGGAAGGACGCTCGGCTCTTTGAGGGACCCGTCGAAGTTGTCGACGAAATCGACGGTGTTCTTGTCAAGGTCCGCCAAGAGGTCGCCGGATATCTTCGACAGCCTTGCCTCAGTGTAACGCATCGCCGCCGGGGAGTCCCCGTCCACCGATCCGAAATTGCCCTGGCCGTCCACCAGCGGATATCTCAGGGAGAAGGACTGCGCCATCCTCACCATCGCTTCATAGGCGGCGGAATCTCCGTGAGGGTGGTACTTACCCAGGACCTCTCCGACGACCCTTGCGGATTTCTTATGGGGCCTGTTGTACGGCAGGCCGAGCTCCGACATGGCGTACAGTATCTTCCTGTGAACGGGCTTCAGCCCGTCCCTTATATCGGGAAGGGCGCGTCCCACGATGACGCTCATGGAGTAGTCGATATACGACCTCTTCATCTCTTTCTCTATACTCTGGGGTATGATCTTCTTGCGCTCTTCCATGGTATCACACATCCAGATTGATCACTTCGTGGGCATGCTCGATTATGAAGTCCCTTCTGGGCTCGACGTCATCGCCCATAAGTATCGAGAACAGCTGGTCGGCCAGCATGGCGTCTTCTATCTCCACCCTTTTCATCATCCTCGTTTCGGGGTTCATGGTGGTATCCCAAAGCTGCTGAGGATTCATCTCCCCCAGCCCCTTGTACCTGCTTACGTTCGTCCCTTGGCCGAACTCTTCCATCGCCTTTGCCATCTCTTCATTGTTGTAGGCGTAGATCTCCTTTTTCCCTTTGGCCACTCTGTAAAGGGGCGGCATCGCAAGGAACACGTGGCCTTTCTCGATCAGCGGCTTCATCTGCCTGTAGAACAGCGTAAGGAGCAGAGTGCCTATGTGCGCTCCGTCCACATCCGCATCGGTCATTATGACCACGCTGTGGTATCTTATCTTGCTGACGTCGAACTCTTTCCCGATCCCTCCGCCGATGGCGATCATCAGGTTCTTTATCTCTTCGTTATCAAGGAGCTTATCGGGCCTTGCCTTCTCCACGTTCAGGATCTTGCCGCGCAGCGGCAGTATTGCCTGGAACATTCGGTCCCGGCCCTGTTTGGCGCTTCCTCCGGCAGACTCTCCCTCCACGATGTACAGCTCGCATTTCGAAGGGTCCTTCTCGGAGCAGTCCGCAAGTTTTCCGGGCAGGCTGCTTGATTCCAGCGCGCTCTTCCTTCTTGTGGCGTCCCTTGCTTTCCTCGCTGCCTCCCTGCTCTCAAGCGCGGATATCCCCTTCCTGACCACGGTGGTCGCTACCGAGGGGTTCTCCAGGAAGAACTCCGCAAGCTTCTCGTTCATGAACGTGGAGACGGCCTTCTGGGCGATGCTGCTGCCCAGTTTCGCCTTGGTCTGGCCTTCGAACTGGGGGTCCGGCATCTTTATGCTTATTATCGCGGTGAGCCCCTCTCTGACATCGTTCCCTTCAAGAGTGGTGTCCTTGAGCAGGCCGTTCGCTTTGCCGTAGTCGTTTATGGTCTTTGTCAGCGATGACCTGAAACCTGTGAGGTGGGCCCCGCCTTCTGGCGTGTATATCGTATTGACGAAGGAATCTATCGCCTCGTTGTAACCATCGGTATACTGCAGGGCGATGTCCATCATCACCCCGAACCTTTCCCCGATCAGTGCGATCGGAGGGTCATGTATGGCCTTCTTCGATCTGTTGAGATATTGGACGAACTCAGACACTCCTCCGTCATAGTGGAAGGTCTCGGATTTCCCCGTCCTTTTATCCTCAAAGAAAATGGTCGCCTCTTTGTTGAGGAACGCCTGGTTCCTGAACCTGTTCTGAAGGATCTCATACTCGAAGGCGGTCGTCTCGAATATCTCTTCATCGGGATAGAATGTGATGGTCGTCCCTGTTCTTTTGGACTCCCCTATGACCTCCACCGGGCCGTCCGGTATGCCTATCTGATACGTCTGCCTGAACGCTTTCCCGTCCCTCTCGACGATGGCTGTGAGGCGTTTTGACAACGCGTTGACAACCGATACTCCGACCCCGTGGAGCCCTCCCGATACTTTGTACGCATTCTGGTTGAACTTCCCTCCTGCGTGAAGATCTGTCAGACACATCTCGAGCGCGTCCTTTCCCTCTTCTTTGTTCATTCCTACGGGGATGCCTCTTCCGTCGTCGCTGACGGTCACGGAACCGTCCTCGTTTATGTAAACGCTGACCTTGTTTGCGTATCCCGCCATCACTTCATCTATTCCGTTATCCACGACCTCGTAGACAAGGTGGTGGAGCCCCCTGCTGTCGGTGCTCCCTATGTACATCCCCGGTCTTTTCCTGACCGCTTCCAATCCTTTCAGGGCAACTATGCTGTCCGCGTTATAATCCGGATCATAAAGCCCCTGCTGTTTGCTCCCATCCATTTCTGCAACTCCGAATAATGTGTCAATTACCCTGTATGTAAACGCCCTATTTATACGCGCGTACGCGTACGCGAGAAACACGAGCCTGTCACTGCCCGCTGTTATCCATAAGGAATTCTCTGAGCCCTATCTCGCGTATGCCGTCATGGTCCTTGTTCAAAGACGGCACCATCGTTATGATGGTCTTCCTGTGCCCGTCCCTGAGCTTTTTCAGGGGTTCCAGCTCCCGTCTTTTCGTTTCTGGGTCTTCGATGGAATATGATACCTGATAGTATGCTGTGCTCTCCTTGTTCATGGCCACGAAATCTATCTCCATTGCGTTGACCTTTCCGACAAATACGGAGTAGCCCCTCCGGCGCAGCTCCAAATATACAAGATTCTCCATGAATTGGCCTATGTCTGCTTCTCTGAATCCCAGTGCGGAATTCCTGAGCCCCATATCCGCAACGTAGAACTTATCGTTGACCACCAGCTCTTCTTTCGCCTTTACATCATATCTTTTGGCTCTGTAGAAGATGAACGCTTCTTCCAGCATTCCCAGATAGCTGTCGACGGTCTCGAAGTTCACCTTAAAGCCCGCGCTGACCATATAGTCCGCGATGCTTTTGACGGAAACGGGATTGCCGATGTTCCTCATCAGGAACGAAGATATCCTGCCGAGCATCTGCGGATTCCTGATGTTATTGCGCTCGATGATGTCTCTGAGGACCGCCGTCCTGTAGATGCCGTCCAACACCGTCATCGCATATTCCGGTTTGCCGCGAAGCGCGGCGGCCAGCGGGAAACCGCCGATCCTCATATATTCCGACAAAGAATCAGAGGAATCCTTCTGCTCCGTAAAGAGCAGGAATTCCTTGTATGAGAATGGGAACATCTCCACCACTGCCGCACGTCCGGAAAGAAGCGATGACAGCTTGGAAGAGAACATCTCCGAATTCGAACCCGTGATATAAACATCAGAACCGCCTTCCTCGAATATTGTCAATACCGCCTTTTCCCACGATCTTGCCATTTGGATCTCGTCCAAAAATACGTAGTTCATTTCCCCGTCCGCTCTCTTCCCCCGCACCTCGTTCAATATATCTGCGGCCGTTATCTCTTCTTCCGACCCGTGCGTGAGCGTCATGGTTATGATGCGATCCTCCGGAACGCCTGAACCGATAAGGTATTCTTTGAACAATTCCAGCAGAGTGGATTTGCCGCATCTTCTGATCCCCGTTATGACCTTTATCACAGGCACGTCCCTTAATGACTTGAGTTCATTGAGATAATCGTCGCGCGGCATTATCATATTTTCACGTTATAAGATGAACTATCTGCGAATATTAATAGATTGTTATGTTATAAGATGAAATATCTGTTGATTTTTATAGGCTATTTGGGTTGGAACAGGTGCGGGCTGCGCCCGCACCGACAAGAATCAAAGGATGACCGGCCATTGGCAAATCTGAAATATTGACACACGATGCGTGATTGCATGAGCACCATAATGGAAGAGGCCCGCCGAGGCATCAGTCCACTGATAAAGAGGATCGCCGAGAAAGAGGGGGTCAGCGAAGAGTTCGTAAGGAACGGGATAGCCTCCGGGCGTATCGTGGTGCCCTGCAACCCCATACACGATCCGGAGCCGTCCGCTATCGGAGAAGGGATGGGGATAAAGGTCAACGTGAACCTTGGAACATCCAGAGACCTGAACGATCCAGAAAGCGAGCTCAGGAAACTGGATATTGCAATAAAATACGGCGCGGATGCGGTAATGGACCTCAGCACGGGGGGAGACATAGATCAGATCCGGAAGATGCTTATCGAGAAAGCCCCGATGATGATGGGCACGGTGCCCATTTACCAAACGGGACTGACCGCCGCAAGGAAGGATGCCGTCGTGGACATGACGGAGGATGACATCTTCGGCGGAATAGAGAAACATGCCAAGGACGGGGTTGATTTCATGACCGTCCACTGCGGCATCACGAAAGAGACCGTCGCGTGGCTGAAAAGGAACGACCGGATAACCGATGTTGTTTCGAGAGGAGGGTCCTTCCTTACCGCCTGGATACTTCATAACGAGGAAGAGAACCCCCTGTACAGGAACTTCGACTATCTTCTCGAGATGGCCCGGAGGTATGAGTTCTCCCTTTCTCTGGGAGACGGCTTCAGACCGGGGTGCATAGACGATGCGTCGGATCAGGCCCAGCTGTCGGAACTGATGACGCTGGGACAATTGGTAAAGAGGTGCAGAGAGGCGGGTGTGCAGAGCATGGTGGAGGGTCCCGGGCACGTTCCTTTGGACCAAGTCCCAATGAATATGCAGTTGGAAAAGAGGCTCTGCCACGATGCTCCTTTCTACGTTCTCGGGCCTCTCGTGACCGACATCGCCCCGGGGTATGACCACATCGTGGGCGCGATCGGAGGCGCCGTGGCGGCACAGCACGGCGCGGATTTCCTTTGCTACCTTACGCCGGCGGAACACCTGTCCCTCCCGGACGAAGAGGACGTGAAGGAAGGGCTGATCGCATCAAAGATAGCCGCGCACGTCGGAGACATCTGCAGGGGCAGAGGAAGAGAGATGGATACGAAGATGGCAAAGGCCCGGAAGGCGCTTGATTGGAACACCATGTTCGAAGTATGCATAGATCCCGAAAAAGCGAGGAGATACAGAGCGAGAGGGTGCACCAAGGAAGAGGACGGCTGCTCCATGTGCGGCGATGTGTGCGCGGTGAAGATCGTCAACAGGTATCTCATCAAGAACGGCCCGAACGAGGACTGCTGAAGTAAGGATGGAGCCACTGGAGGGGATCGAACCCCCGACCTACAGTTTACGAAACTGCCGCTCTGCCGCTGAGCCACAGTGGCGTCTGGACTGTTGATTGAGCCATAAGATAAAAAGTTTTACTTTCGCAGAACTCGGAGAGGTCATTTCGTGCAGCGCCGTCTCGGGATCGTTCCGGCCGTTTTCCGCTATCGGTTTAAGGGCGGTCCTCGCACTGAATGTCTTTCCGACCTGTCTCGCACCTTTAAGCAGAAGACATTCGTTCTTCTTCTTTTTCTTCCATTCCATGGGCATCCATTACTTTTCTTTTCAGCATAGACTGTCTCCGGGAGCGTTTGAATTGTACTCGACAAAGTAGCGCACAACAGACATAGATATTTTTGCAGTATGTCTGCGATAAGAAATAGATATTTCTGCAGTATGGACATGGGTCGTTTCATTGCTGGCTCATTTCGGTCAGGTTGCGTGCGACAGAGCTCAAATTTTTTCTGTCACATGCCATGATAGCGGTTTAAGAGGCGATCCCGTCATCATGCTCCTCTTTGTGCTGCCGGCCTTCTCTTTGTTTTTAATGGTTGATGGGAAATTCAAAAAAATACGGACGTAAATTTTGTTTTTTTCGAAATAATACGGACGTAAAAATTATAATCCCATATCATACCCCGCGTGTCAGTTCCTCAGACAACCTATCGGTACGTTGTATATGCCGTCCTTGCGCCGATATGCTTGCTCAGTAGCCGTGAGGATCATCATGAATGATGGTTTTCCCATTTTATCTGTGTCAACCTTATCTTTGAATTTTATAAGATTCTTGACACCTTTTTCGATCTCGTCGGAACCCATCTTTATCTCCGCGGCGCCCCATCGACCGTCTGCGAGTTCTATTATCGCATCCACTTCCAGACCGCCGGAATCTCTGTAATGGAATACTCTGCCGTCAAGCGCCTGCGCATATACGCGCAGATCGCGAATGCACAATGATTCGAACAGCAGACCGAACGTCTCGAAATCCTCTATCAATCGTTCCGGCGTTGCGCGAATGGCGGCGGCCGCAATGCTGGGATCGACCAGATGCCGTTTTGGTGAACTTCTCAGAACGGTCTTTGAACGCATTGACGGACTCCATGCCGGGAGATCCTCTATGACGAATGTGCGCTCCAATGCATTCATGTATGCCATGAGGGTGGGCATGGATGCGATATCCTCCGCATCTCCGCTGACATCCTTTTGCAGCGTCGTCATTTTGGCCTCTGTCGACACGTTCCTCGCCAATGAATGTAACAGTTTGCGAACGCGTGCCGGATCCCGTTTCACACTGTCGACGCGCGAAAGATCTGAATCTATGATGCCCTTTAGATAATTCCGCGAATGCCGCAAAGCAATGGGTCCTTCCTCTCCGACGGAAGCGGGCCATCCGCCTCTGGCCAATGCGAATGCGAGATCATCTATTTTGAGCTGTGACATCCCCTTAATATCCTCTCCGCTGAAAAGGGATGTCAATGAAACACTGCCGTTGGATTCCCGCGATTCGAATAACGACATGGGGCGCATGAATATCCTTGATATGCGCCCTGTTCCCGAATGCAGCGGACGATCCTTATCGTTAGGTACCGCGGAACCGGTCAGTATGAATTGCCCCCATTCTCTCCCCTGATCTATGGTGAACCGTATGCCATCCCATAGGATGGGGGCGTCTTGCCATTCGTCTATAAGCCGTGGCTTCTCACCCTCAAGCAAAGCGTTGGGGTCCGAGTCCAGCATGTGGAGATAATATTTCCTTTTCCCGGTATCCTGAAGGTACAGGACGCTGGCGGCCCGCTCTTCCGCTGTCCTGGTCTTACCGCACCATTTCGGGCCCTCTATCAGCACTGCGCCGGAAGATTTGAGGGCAAGGTCCAATTCCTCGTCTATGACCCTGGCCAAATATTCCCTTTTCATATTGGATAGATTCTTTTAATGATATATCAACATATCTGGATTCGCCATTTACTTTAAGGTTTGGTGGGGTTTTACTTTAAGGTTTGACGGACTTTCGCTTTACTGTATTTCTACAATATCGGAAGTTGGATTCCTATATTATCGGAAGTAAGGTTCCTGTTTTAGGGAATTTAACAATAGGGCCGCCATTCCTCATGGTGCTTACGGGAACTGAGTACGCATACAAGCGCGACGACGGCGTTCTTGTGGTGCCGGCAGGCTGCCTGGGGCTCTGAGAGGATGCATGATCATGCTACTCTGTATTTCGGGAACATGTCCCTGAACACCACCGCATCCTTGGAGATCAGCGGAGACTCGCATATGAACGTGCAATCTTGTTTCGAATCTTCAAGCACGTCTGCCAATAATTGCATATCTGGTTCTTTTGTGCTCAGAGGCAGATGGGATATCTCTCCCCTGTCGCCGTACTTTATGCAGCTTATGTGGAAGTGCGCTATATCCCCGCACAGTGGGAAGAACTCACCGACCAACCTTTCCATGTCCTCTCCTGTTTTGAGGCACCCTACGTCGCGCGCGTGAACGTGCGCGACATCTAACACCGGCCTTACGCCGTCGACGCTGTCCATTACCTTTGAGATCTCCTTCAGCGTGCCGAACTGACCCTTTTTGCCCATGGTCTCCACGCCCAGGATCACGTCGCTTATCCCTTCGGCGTCCATCTTGTCCCTGCATTTCAGAAGTCCGTCGATCACCGATCCCAAAGCGGTGTCCGGAGACTTTCCGTAGGATGCCGCGTGGATCACGATGATATAAGCTCCCAGCGCATGGGCCGCGCGGACCGTGTCCATGACCCAGCCGATGCTCTTCTCTCTCGTCTCCAGATCGTCCGAATTGAAACTGATGAAATAAGGCGCGTGGCAGCTGAGCCTTATGTCGAGACCTTTCGCGATCTCCCCTACCTCTTTTGCCCTTTCTTGACTTATCCTCGCGCCTCTTACGAACTCGACCTCAAGGGCATCCAGACCCAGGTCTTTTGTGTATCGCAGCGAGCCTTCCGGGGTCTTCCCCTCGCTCGGATATCCTGCCGGACCAAAACGCATACTCCGTGAATGCCTTACGCATATTTCAGATTTCTCGGATATTTTTAGGAAGAACGCATATCTCCGAATGACAAATCCTTTAGCCTGCCTGAGCATAATCGTCCGTATGCAGATAGAACTCGATGTCTCGCTTGACCCTACCTTGGGATGCGGACAGGCCCACAGATGGAGGAAGGCCGGCGGCTCTTGGAACGGCGTCATCGGGAACTGCATCGTCGACCTTACCGAGAACGCCGGCGGCTTCGAGGCAAAGGGGTGTTCCGGCAGGGAGGAACTGCTCAACTATTTCAGAAGCACGGATGACCTCCCTCAGATAATCGGAGAGATATCGGATGCGGACCCTTACGTAGCATCCCTCTCCTCGTCATGTCCGGGGATGAGGATACTCAAACAGGAACCGTGGGAGTGCCTCGCCACATATGTGCTCGCAACCAACGTGAACGTCAAGAGGATCGCCAAGATGGTGGAGTCCGTATGCGACACGTTCGGCAGGGACCTGGGAGAGAGGAGGGCGTTCCCGTCCCCGAAGCAGATACTTGATAAGCGGGACGAGATATGCATCTGCAGGCTCGGGTTCCGGGAGGAAAGATTCATCGAACTTGCGGAGAGCGTTGAGAACGGGACCATAGACCCGGAAGCGATAGGGGAGATGGATTATGCCGAATGCGTCAGCACGCTGATGACCATTAACGGTGTTGGCCCTAAAGTGGCCGATTGCGTGGCGCTTTTCGGGTACGGGCACCTGGAAGCGTTCCCGGTTGACGCAAGGATATCGAAATGCCTCAACGATATGTACGGGGTGAGCGGCAGTTACAAAGTGATGGCGGAATTCGGAAGGAAGAAGTTCGGACGGTACGCGGGTTACGCGCAGGAGTTCCTTTACCACAGCGCTTCCATAACCGGCCGCTGACGTTCCTCAGATCGCGCCGGGGTTGGTCTTCAGATAGAATTCCGAAACGTCCCAGTCATCCTCTTCCGACGGCTTCGTTTCCTCTATTTTGACCCCCTGGGACTTGGCGACCTCTTTCATGTACTTGTAGGCTTTGTCGCTGCCTTTGAAGCCTTCCACCTTTGCGCCGGAGGACGATATCTTCCCGCGGAAACTGCCTATTATCTTCGTTCCGTCGAAGACCGCGCACTCCGTGGCGCCGCACTCCCTCTTGATCATCTCCCGCAGATATACGTGCAGATTGTCCTGCGTGTTCAGCAGGAACATCTCTCTGAACGGCTCCGGTCTCTCCTCCGCATCCTCTTTCAGGATCCATCTCAGAGTGGGGTCGTCCTTTACAAGGAACCCTTTTACGAGGTATCCCTCCTTCTCCAGGTCCGCCAGCGTCCTTCTTACGATCGGCATCCTGGACGAAAGGAACTGAGCCAGTTCCTCCGCGGAGAACGTTCCGAAATCGCTGAAATGCCTTTTCACGATGGCCCTCATCGCCTTTTCCCTGCTGATGTTGAACTGCGGCACCACATAGTAGAACGAATCCTCGTCTTGGTAGAGGGCCGATGCTTTGAAAAGCTCGGATACAAGTTCCAGCGTCCTTTCCTCCGAGAACGGGGAGTCGGATATGATCTCCTTCCTGGATATCGGCTCCCTGTCGCCGATCATTTTCATTATCGAAGCGGCATCCTTTTCCGGATTTCCGGCCTTTGCGGCGCGGTAGATGGGAGCGAAATCCTCCGTGGTGTACCCTACGAATGCGGGCAGCAGCGACATTCGGAGGAGACCGCCTTTGCTGAGCAGTTTCTTGAACATCACCTTCTGAGATACCCTTGTCACCGTCTCTTGGTCGTTCCTTATGTAGCCTCTGGCCTTCACCGCATCGCTGACCGTAAGGAACTTGGCGGATCTGGATACCCTCTGCTTTTGGAAAACGTAGCTTATGTACTCCTCATCCGACATGATCCTGTCTACGAATTTCCCTTTCGCATAGAATCCGTTGACGAACCTGTATCCGTTCTCCTTCAGGCATTTGACCGCATCCTCATCCAGTTCGGATGCGTCCTTCCCGAGGATCTCCCTGACCCTTACTATGTCCACCCCTTTCATGTTGAAGAAACCCATAAGATGATCCAATGCCGTGAGTATGTCCTGCAGAAGGTCCGGGGAGTCCATGTCCACGCTCCGCACCTCGATGCACCCCGACATCTCCCATATCTCCAGCGCTCCGACGACCTTGTTCCCTTTTGTTGCGGGGTATATCCATCTGTCGCCGTATCTTGCGGAGAGCTCCGCCCATTTCGACCCCAGGGCAGGGTCGAACAGAGACCGTATGGTCACCTTTTCCTTTCTGTTCCTGACCTTTGAGATCAGAGGCACCTCTGCCGGCATCACGTACATCTGGCTCTGGCCGCTGCCGACGAAGATCGTTGCCGCGCCGGCCGATACCGCATATTTCTCCGCCTCTTCGGCTGTCACCCCGATAAGGAAACGCAGGGCCTGCGAGGGGATCGGGCCGTACGATATCACCGACTCTCGGACAAGGTCCTCGGTCGGGTCCCTCTCCGGCCGTTTCGGGTGGTACGGCTTATAGGTGTTCTCAGTGCCCCAGTCCTCTTTTTCACTGAATGCGCGTATGATCCTCAAAGAGCGGTCGAGCCTTTGGATGGATTCCTTGACCTCATTCTTTTCTCTGCCCGTGACGGCGACCAGCTGCCTCATGGTGGCCTGCCCCATCCCTTCTATGATCGAGAGCAGTTCCTCATCGAACGTCGTCACCTCGGACGGCCTCAGGCTTGCGAGCCTGTCGCCGTCCTCGGAGAGCACGTACCTTACCCTTCCTCTGACGAATCTCCCCAGAAGAAGCCTCTCGGACTCCCTCATTCTGTACCATTCTTCAAGACTGAAGTCCTTGACCCTGTTGTAAACGTCTATCTCGCTTCCCGCGGAGCCGTAGAACCTGAAGTATTCCTCGATGGAATTGAACCGTTCCCCCTTCGTCCTTCTGTACTCCTCCACGGTATCGAAATCGTATACGTTCTCCTTTCCCGCCCTGAGCCTCATGCGGTCCAGCACCTTCATGTACTGCGGGCTCTGGGATATCAGGAACTGCCCCTTCGCCGCCTCCTCGCTGTTGACCAGCGAATCCAGCGCCGTCTGGGCCTCCCTTTCCGTGATGGACAGGGAGAACGCCACTTCCGGGACGGTCGATGGTGCGAAGCATTCCAGGTGTCTGAGGACTATCTCGTCCAGACACCTGTTCTTATCGAGCTTTGGAGGATCGGTTCGGGCAAAATACCATTTGTTGTTCTGGGTTATATCGGCTCT
>WRJJ01000025.1 GCA_009778575.1 Methanomassiliicoccaceae archaeon | reverse complement strand
AATCAGCTTTGCGGAGAAGGAAGCATGGAAACGAACCTATCGGGGTCTGATAGGGAGATGGTCACTACCTTTCTCCCCGTCAGCTTCAGAGAGACCCCTCTGTCATATCCTACGCTGATGAGGTTCTTGAAGGTCACTTTCTTTATACCCCAGCCGCTGTAGTTGCGGATGATGCTTATGTCTCCCACTTTATGATCGATTATTTCATCGAAAGGTATGTCATATTTTTTAAGGAATCGAACGTGCACGGTCGTGTTCACAATGGATACTCTGAGCTTGACAAAAAAGCAAAAGAGGATCACTCCGGCGAATATCACGGATGTGGAAACGAACATCCACATCGGCGTACCGATGGATTCTATAAAGGTACACATCAACATGAAAACGACTGTTGCCAAAAGAGCGGCCGTCAAAATAACGAATGCGTTCTTTGGCAGAATGTCCTGCACTTCTTCGAAGGTATCGGCCGCCTCGTTCACAGGCATGAATGAGCATCTGCGATAAGAAAGGTATCGTTGGTCTGCATGAATCTAATTTGTGAATCAGAGGGATACGGGGCTCGAATACGCAGAACCCAGACAAAATACTGATATTGGCAAGGTTTATATGGTAAGTTCCTATTCGAGTGAGTACGGGCCCATAGCTTAGACTGGCTGGAGCGTCCGGCTGATAACCGGAAGGTCGAGAGTTCAAATCTCTTTGGGCCCACTATCGCCAACTGGCAAGGTTTTTTTTGAGTGTTTTGAAAGATAGCATGAGTACATATTCCGCCATTGCGTACATACGAAATTATGCATTCCTTTTTCTTGCGAGTGTGACTATTCTTACGGTGCCGATGGCAGCGATCACGACCAATATGCAGGCCCACATCCAGGCCTCTATTGTGATCCCGTTCCCGCCGGTATCATCATCATACTCGGGATAACCCATATCGGGAGAGACGCTTGTGGCTATCGCGTTGACGCTGCCTTTCGACTCTGTATCTCTCCAGTCGCCATTCCCAAAGGATGTTGAAAATGAATCTCCGACCGCAATGTTCCCTTTGGTCGTCTGTGCCACTGAATAGTAGCGGTCAGATCCGTTCCCGCCGAAGTTCTTCTTCCATACTACTTTGCCATCGTTGTCGTATTTCACAACGATCGCATCATCGCTCCCTCTTCCTCCTGTACCTCCCCAGTCGCCGTTGCCGAACGAAGAGGTTGAGGAATGTCCCACCGCAATAAATCCGTCGGATACTGCCGTTACAGAGTGGTACTGGTCGTTCCCGGACCCGCCGAAGTTCTTCTTCCACACAACACCGCCGCTGCTGTTGTATTTCACCGCTATCGCATCTACGCCGCCTTTTCCTTTGACACCGGCCCAATCGCCGTTGCCGAAAGAACCGGGCAGTGAATACCCAACGGCGACGATGCCGTCCGATACTGCTGCAACAGAATCAAAATAATCTCCGTCAGACCCGCCGAAACACTTCTTCCATACAACATTGCCGTCGTCGTCGTACTTCACGATCGTTGCGTCTATGCCGCCTTTTCCTTTGACGCCGGTCCAATCGTTGCCTAATGCGAGGGCCCTTGAAAATCTGGCAATGCCTGTCAAATAGTCATCGTTGGAACCTATGTGCGAATACCCTACGGCGACCACTCCATCCGGAACTGCCGCCACCGACATGAAATAATCATAGTCAGATCCGCCGAAACTCTTCTTCCATACAATATTGCCGTCATTATCGTATTTGACAAGCGTAGCACTGAAACCGCCGCTTCCTTTAATGCCGCCCCAATCGCCGTTGCCGAAGGATGACGCCGACGAATACCCTGCGGTGACAAACCCGTCCTGTACCGCCGTTACCGACGAAAAATAGTCTTCGCCGGCCCCGCCGAAGTTCTTCTTCCATACAACATTGCCGTCGTCGTCGTATTTAACAAGGATCGCATCCACGCTGCCTTTGCCTTTGACGCCGGTCCAATCACCGTTGCCGAAAGATGCGGGGTATGAATACCCCGCTACAACGAATCCGTCCGATACGGCCGTTACGGAACAAAAGTGGTCTATATCTTCTCCTCCGAAGTTCTTCCTCCATTCGATCTGGCCGTCGTTGTTGTATTTCACGATCGTCGCGTCGATGTCGCCTTTGCCTTCAACGCCGGTCCAATCTCCGTCGCCGAAAGAGTCCGAGTATCCCACAGCAACAAACCCGTCGGATGCCGCTGCGATGGAAACGAAGTAGTCGTTTCCGGCCCCGCCGAAGTTCTCCTTAAGAAGGCTGCTGTTTTCCCCGGCCGCGGAAGCAGTAACTGCCGATACGGAGATCAGTACGATCACAATCGCTAACAAGACGAATATGCCTTTTTTGACCATCATCTGATTCACTCTTCTTAGGGCCAGATCAAACTAGTTGCGTCGGGGGCTCTATATAGAGAAATACAATTATTCCTTATAATAATGATTATATTGTTTTTCTGCCGGTCTTCCGACCCGCATTCATTCTTCAACAAAAGGGTACAAAAAATAAAAGGGTGGGGGGCTCCCACATTTACTTTTTCTGGAATTCTCCGGTCTTTTTATGCTTCACCACTCTTGAGCCTTCGTTGTTGGACACAAGTGTTTTCACATATTCTTCGGCCTCGGCTTTTGTCCTGAAGAGCTTTGTGGCTCTTTCAGCACCTTCCGCCTTGACCTGCCACATGCCGTCCTCATCCCTTTTGGTGATGTGCCATACTTTGTTTTCAGACTTCTTCGCAGCGGGCTTTGCCGCACTTTTCTTTTCAGCCATTTTAGGTTCCTCCTTAGTTTCTTCAACAGGTTTCTCCCTGGATGTTGCCCAGGCATTATCCTTCTTTTTGGTTTCCGATTTCACATCTTTTTTTGGTTCTTCTTCTTTTTTAGGGGTTTCCTCTTTTTTCTTGAATCTCTCAAAAAAACTCATACAAACATCCTCCAGGCTCACTTTTGGTCTTTGACGAGTATCAGATGCCAACCGAATTCGGTCTTCACAGGCCCCACAAGATCGCCCTTATTCGCATTGAAGGCGGCATTCTCAAAAGAAGCCACCATCTGCCCTTTCCCGAACCAACCAAGGTCTCCCCCCTTTTTCCCTGATGGGCAACTGGAATGTTTTTTTGCAACATCTGCAAAGCTCTTTCCTTTCAATATCTCTTCTTTGAGGTCTTTGGCCTCTTTTTCTGTTTTGACAAGGATATGCGCCGCGTTAACCTGTTTTACCATGAATGATGTAGCGCATTTTCCATTTATATGTTATTTGTTCTGGATTATTTGAAAACGGTTATATTTCTTTAGTCCCTTACGGCAAAGGATGAACAGGACCAACCAGGCATTGATGGGAACCCTTATTGGGATTGCCTTAGTTTACGCCGTTCTTTCATTCGTCTTTACGATACTGAACATAAACGATGGGGCGCCCGGGATTGAAATAATACCCTTCTACGACGGTATAACGGCATCCGGCATAAGCGAGGCGTATTGGAATCTGATAGGGGTCTATTCCGACCCGGTGGAGAGCAGAACAGTCATTATCGCTCTGTTCGCAATAGGGTTCGCGCTGGTGGTGGCGGGATGCGCATCCAAGCCGACATGGAACCTGAAAGGGGGCGATGACGACCCTCAGGAATACCTCTTCACCCACAGGCCGAAAGCGCTTCTCTGGTGTCTGATGATACCATGGAACATTTTTACCATGGCCTGGGGTCTGAAGAAGGTGCCGGTCATACTTCCGCTGATATTCATACCGTTCATGCTTCCGTTCGCACTGATAATGGATGCCATCTTGATCGTGCTCTTTGCCGTTACGTGGGCAGTGATGTCAGTCAGAATAGCTCAGGCGGCATCGAAGGATAATGCAGAGTATGAGAAAGAGACCCAGTATGCGATATGCCCCAAATGCAAAATGAACTTCTATCAGCCCTATGTCAAATGCAAATGCGGGCTTGTGATATCTTATCCGGTACCCAATAAGTACGGCGTGAAGTATCACTTCTGCAATAAGGGCCACAAGATACCCAGCACAAACGCGGACGGCGCAAGGGCCAAGATGCGGGCCGTATGCCCCCACTGCAAAGGCGAGATGCTTACGCACGAGGCAAAGCCTCTTGTGGTATCGATGATAGGCTCGGTCGGATCGGGGAAGACGACGATGATGATATCGGCAGTCGAGTCAATGACCCTTCTGGCAAAAGAGAAGGGCATAGTATCAGAAATAATAACGGACGGGATATCGCTCAACGCCCAGCGCGGAAAGGCCCACGTCGTGCCCACACAGACAGGGGAGCTTGATTCGGAATATTTCTTCTTGAGGTCGAGAGAACTTCACGAGAAGCAGGTGGTCATTAACGATATTTCGGGGATAGAATTCCAGCCCGATAAGGACAAAATGCTCTTTGAAGAATATTTCAGGTACAACGATGGGATAATATTCACCATCGACCCGCTTGAGGTCATGGCGCTGCACCACTCTCAATCTCCGACAAAAGGGTCCAAGAACACTCCGATCGCAACGCTGGAGTCCTTCTACCATATGTTCACGGAGGTCAACGGGTACGGTCCGGCGATACAATCCACGGTCCCGTTCGCGGTCGTGCTGACAAAGATGGATGACCCCAGAGTGATATCTACGGTCGGTGCCGGCGTTTCGCCGATAGATTTTCTCAACAAGTACAGCCATAAGATGATAGTGGACATATCCAGATCCGCTTTCAAAAGCGTGAGATTCTTCAAGGTCTCGTCCCTCGGAGAAAACAATAACGCAATTGATCCATTCGCATGGATACTTGCCGAGAACGATCAGGATCTGAAAAAGAAGATGTTCTGATGTTCAAAGGGGAGGTCTCTCCTCCCTACCATCGGAGAACCTGATGAATCTATCAGTACCTTTAGGGTGGAATTTGTCGATGAGATCCCATGGCCACTTGTTGAACTCTTCTTTCCTTATGAAATTCATGGCATCCCTGACGCTCTTGTCGCTGTCAAGGATGACCGGTCCGAAGGAGGACATCTTTTCCCCTATCGGTTCTCCCTCAAGCAACCAATATGTTCCCTCAGAGTCCCCATTGACCACAGTCACTTCTTCATCACCTTTGAGTTTGAATCTCTTTGATGACTCGTATTCTTCTTCTCCAAGCATTACCGTGCCGCCCTCGATGAAATATAGGTTCCTGTTGATAGTAGGGGAGACGGCAGGCAAAGTTATTTTTGATGAAGGAGACATCTTTATCAAAAGTATCCTAACGCGATGCTTAGCATCCGCCGCCCATGAAACAGGGTTGGGGGGAAGCGCCTCCCTTCCGCTGAAATTCCCCGCGATCACTTTTACTGAATAACCCCTCCCGTCGCCGTCCTTTTCTTCGACCACCGGTATGTTTTCGGACCACATCATCCTGACCTCCGGAGCGGAACCTTTGTCCTTAAGGGGAAGGTTGATCATTATCTGCGTTATGTCATTGGGATTGCGGCGGTCGTCATATGCCAGAGGGTACATCTCGTCATGCAGGTACAGGTCGCCTGCGGACACCCAATGAACATCTCCGTAACCATATCTTCCTTGGTTGCCCAAAGAATCGAAATGGTCTATGAACCCCAATTCTGGCACGGTCACTGTCTCATACCCCCAATGCGCATGCATCGGGAAGCCCGGAACAACCTTCCCGTGATACATACGGAAACCAAAGACCTTTTTGTAATCCCTTCCGAGGTTCCTCCCGCCTATCTCTTGCAGAGGAGGGGCCTGCTGCGCGTTCCCTTTAGGATAATCATCCGTATGATGCGAGACGAATACGAACGGGTCCTCCGTATCCCAATGGAGCTGCAGGTGCTGCACCTTTACGACGGGGCCCATCCTCTTCTTTCCGAACATGGAGGATACGTTAAGCGAACAACAGGTTAAAAATATCGGCCCTGTTACGGTTGAACATGGCCGGAGACAGAGAAGAGCAGGAAGGCATACGGCTCAACAGGTTCCTCGCTGAGGCGGGGGTCTCGTCAAGAAGGGGATCCGATCGGGTCATTGAAGAGGGGAGGGTGACCATTGACGGACGTATCGCTGTCCTTGGCGACAAAATATACTCTGAAAACAGAGTTTGTGTCGACGGCAAAGAAGTGAAGAGAACGGAAGAGGACATAATCCTGGCATTCTACAAACCTGCGGGGATAACCTCTACCTCCGACCCAGAAGATGAGGACAACGTCATAGATTTCATCGGGTATCCGAAAAGGATATTTTCCATAGGGAGACTGGACAAAGATTCAGAAGGACTTCTGCTGATGACGAACAACGGCGAACTTGCCGATAAGATAATGCGCTCGAAGAACGAGCATGAGAAAGAATACGTCGTAAGGGTGGACCGGAATATAACTGACGATTTCATCATCAAAATGTCCAAAGGAGTGCTCCTGGATGACGGAAGAGTGACCAAAAAGTGTTTTGTGGAGTCAACAGGCCCCCGAGAGTTCAGGATCATCCTGAGGCAGGGACTCAACAGGCAGATAAGAAGGATGTGCGGTCAGCTGGGATATGGCGTAAAGGGCCTGAAGCGCACGAGAGTCGTCAACATCACCTTGGAAGGCCTCAAAGAAGGCCGCTACAGAGATATAACGAAAAGGGAAAGGGAAGAGCTGTACAGACAGCTTGGATTGAAATAAAGTTTGAAAGAAAGGGGCCGAAGCCCCGAGTTTCATCAGTTCGCGTTTGAGACCTTTTCCATCAGTCCCTGAGACTCTTTGATCTCGGAATCGGACATCTGGAGTTTGTTCTGCAGCTGGTACTCTGTGTGCTGGGACATGCAGTCCACGTATGACACGAGTATTCCCTCGTCGGTTGCGACGAACTTGACGGTTATGGGGGTGCTTCTGGTCACTCCCTCGGGGAGGTCCATCTCGAACTCTCCGACACTGTATCCGTCGATGAGTTCTACCCTCTTTCCATCCTCATTGTTGGAGGCCGAGTTCTCGTATATCTCCACCTTGATGGAGGTCTGACCATCTTCCATCGGGAAGTACGTCTTGGTGGAGACTATGGGAAGGACCTCGTTCCTGAAGATGATGTTGGAGATCATCTCCTTTCCTTCTTCGTAGTTCGCCTTTATCCCGAAGGACTTGCTCAGAACGTTGTGGACGGTTATCTCTCCTTCTTTGGGCACATAGGTCTCTCCGGCCGCCGCTGCCGCCGCGAACTCCTCCGCGCTTGCCCAGTTGTGAGCGCTTGCGAATATCGATGCGCCTTTGGCTATGGACTGGTCGGGATCGAACACTCTGATGTTGGCATCAGGGTATTTCTCGGATATCCCGTTCTTGACCTGCGGCATCCTGGAGGATCCGCCGACAAGAATAACATCATCGATGTCTGAGATAGAGAAGCTCTTCGATGCAAGGGTCCTCTCGATTATGTCGAGGGTGGTCTGCATGAGAGGTGCGGTCGCAGCCTCGAATTCTGCCCTTGTGATGGTGTATACGGCCTTCTATCCTCCGACCGTAAGCGTTCCCTTTGTTGACTCTGCAGAGGAAAGTCTCTTCTTTATCGTCTCAGAGTCGAGGATCAGGGACTGCTTGACGTCATCGTCGTCCTCAAGCTCGCTCTCTTCGATATCATTCTCCTCGCACACTTTCTGCTTGATGATCTTGATCAGCACCTGGTCCCAGTCTTTGCCTCCCAGGAGTCTCTCGCCGTCCGTCGCTACGGCGGTGAACGCACTGCCGTCTATGTCCAGAACGGTCACGTCGAAGGTTCCTCCGCCGAGGTCGTAGACCATGACCCTTTTCTTCTCTCCCGCTCCGGCTCCGAATCCGAAGGATATCGCCGCAGCGGTCGGTTCGTTGATTATGGTCACATCTTCAAGGCCTGCGACCTTTCCGGCGGTCTTTGTGGCATCTCTTTCAGTCTGCCCGAAGTAGGCGGGACAGGTGATAACGGCCCTCTTCACCTCAACCCCATGGTTGTCGTTGAAGTCGTTGATCATCTTTCTCAGGATGGCCGCCGACAAAGTTATGGGGGTGTATTTGTCCCCGTCGATGTCCACCTCGTAATCGGTCCCGATCTGCCTTTTGATGGCGGTAACGACCCTTTCCATAGGGTACATTATCGCCATGTCCTTGGCGGGGGAGCCGACTATTATCTCCCCGTTCTCGTTGAAAAGTATGACCGAAGGCGTTGTGTCCTCCTGCTCAAAGTTCTTCTCAACGATGGGGTCGCCCTCTTCGTCTATGTACGCCAGGCACGAGTAGGTCGTACCCAGGTCAATTCCTATCACATATTCGTTGCTCATTTTTCCTCATCTCCTTCTGTTTTTTCGTTTTCAGAAAACCTATATATTTTTACCTTCTCCTTTACAAGGACGCGTCCTTGATAGACGTACCCGTCGGATACCCTTTCTGCTATCATACCGTTCATAGCTTCATCGTCGGTGGGTATGACATCGACGATTCTTTGGTTTATTGTGTTCAGCCTCTCGAACTTGCTCGGGCCGATCTGCACGCCGCAGTCGACCAGGATATTCTCCATGTCGACCCCGTACGCTTCGAACGAACTCACGATATCCTTCGGCGAGAAACTGTCCAGTTTAGCGTTCATTCCTTTGCAGAGCTTGAAGAAGTCCTCCCTCATCGCAGACAGCTGTTCCAGCATCCCCATGAACTTCCTGTTCGCCAGCTCCGCATCCCTTTTGTTCACTACAAGTGAGTATTCCTTCAACTGCTCTTTTGAGGTGGTGTACTTTCCAAGCTCGGCCGCCAGGGCGGCGACCATTCCTTTTAATGCGGCGATCTCTTCCTCAAGGGCTGTTGTGTCAGCAACAGATACCGGCTCAAAGTAGGGCTCGGCCTCGGGGCAGGGCTCGACCAGTATCTCTTCCTCAACGATATCCTCTATGACCGCCTCTTCTTCGGGGATCTCTTCGGGAGGGATCCACTCAGTCCCTACAAGGCCCGGTTCGGGCGACTCTTCCTCTTCTGTATCGTACATCTCTTCTTCCTCTTCTTCTTCATCAATGGAACCTGTCACCAGGAAGTTCCTGAACTTACTGGTCTTGCTGGGTCTTTTCTTATCGGTCATCTTCTCCTCTCCTCCAGGCTCTCGCAGTTGAGAAGCCATATGAACGGGTCCTCCACCCGCATAGGCGAAATGCCCCTCGAAAGCACACTTCCGGTAGGGTTGCTGCCAAGTGCGGAAACTGCAAAATAAGAATGTTCTTTGAATTCCTTGACGGTCTGCACGAACCCTTTCGATACCGCCCTGCGCATATATTCTTCGATCTCCGCGCTTATCTGTTCAAAGTTGGTCCTGTCATACTTCCCTTTCTCTCTTTCGATATAGAGTGAGGAGTTCATACCGAACAAGATGCTGCTCTCCTCATCGTTCTCCGGTGCTTTCATCAGAACGTCGGCCTTTGTAAGCACCACCGCCAAGGGGATCTGTATCTGGTCCTTCATCTTGAGGGCGTTGTTCGTCCTTATGATATTTGTAATATCCGACAACATGTTAGCTACGTTGCCTCCCGCAGGGGGCTTGTTGTCCATGCGTATCCTTGTGTTGATGTAGGGTATCTGAAGCGGGTCCACCAGGAAAACGATGCCTGAGGCCCTGGAAATGAATGAGTTAAGATTCAGCCCCATCATCTTCCCGGTGGAGTCCAGGTCCTCTCCTGCGGTGTCGAAGAACGCTAAAGTATAAACGCGGGGCGAGTCGCCCTCAAGGAACCTGAGATAGTATATCATGGGCTCCCTCGATTCCCTGCTCTCTTCGAACGATTGCGTGGGAGCCAGTTTCCTTCCCTCTTCGTACAGTCTTTTGTAGTACATGTCCCTGTATTTCAGGGTGGTGCGGTCGGTGGCGGGGCTCATCGTTGCCCCGAACTCAGGAGAGAAAGAATTCCTCAGCTGGTTGATGAGAACCGCTATGTAGTGGCTCTTGCCGACCCCCTTTGGTCCGAGCAGCACGAACACGTTGCTCCCCTCCTCTTCTGCCCCCTGAGGGATGGGATTGTGGCAGCTGGGACATAGTCTCTTGTACACAGGCTTCTTGCAAATGTCGCAGGTACCGGAGGAATGCCTCATGATGTGGTACTTGGTCGTGACGGGAGAAGGGCCGGCAGGGTCTTTGCCCAAGAAGATGGAATTCTCTATATCAATCTCCTCTTCAATGTTCTTGGACTTGTATTTGCGCCCTCCCTTCTCGTCGAGTTCCCTCAGGAACATCTTGGTGCAGGCAGGGTTTGTGCACTGGTAATGGATGTCTTTCAGATCCACTGAGCTGAAGCAGAAGGGGCAAGTGTATATGGCGGTCGTCGTTTGTGTCTGCGGTTCTTGTCTTTTTGCCATATTATCACTTCTCCTTGTACAGCGGGTGTATGAATCTGAACACGTTGTAGTCGTCCTCGTTAACGAAGAACAATCTCACTTTGCTGAGGTCGACCCTGTCTTTTGCGGTGAACACGACGACGGCTTTTCCGGAAATTGCCGGAACGGGCCGGATGGACGACCATATGGACTCTCCGTCGTTGATCTTAAGAGGTATCCCTTCCTTGACGGCTATCGCGGTCATGGGGGGGAGTTCCTTAACGCTACGGTCGGTATCGATCCCTATCACTATCTTCGCCTCGGCCCTGGATGTCCCTTCGACTGTCATTGAATATCTGACCTTGCTGCAGGCCCCTGAGTAAATGTCGATGTTCATCCCGCGGGATGTCATTCTCTCGCCGGACACGTCATACACCGCATAAATGGTAACGATCCTCTTTTTCGAGTTGCCCATCGGTATCCTTACCATCTTGTCCTTGTTGTAAGCGTCTCTGGTGATGGTGATCCTTTCCGCATCGAGATCGTCCGGTCCGGATGCGGCGGATGAGTCCTTGACCACGAAGATCGCGGATTCCGCACCGTTCGGCCAGGTCATCGTCACATCGCAGTCGTTGCCGCTTATCTTCTTCTCAACGTCCCTGAACGGTTTCAGATTTGCCACAAGTATGTCTTTGCCCCTGACGGCCACCTTTCCGGCGGGTATCATCGGATATAGATATTGGACGGCACCGTCCGGAAGGAAGAATCTCATTCCGTTCTCGTACATCTCAGTGGGCTGTATCTCCTTCATCCATGCGTTCAGATCGTCAAGCTTGACCATCCTTCCGAACATCTCCACCTTCCTCGGCGATGAATAGATGGTGACCTTCTCTTTGCTCTTCCACTTGGCCGTGAATGACCCGTCCGCTTTGTTCCATCTGATCTCCATATCCCTTATCGGTTCCGGGAACTTGGTGGTGGTAAAGGAGAACGCATTGCCCATCGATCTCTCGATGCGCCCTTTGCTCTTGTATTCGGCAACAAAGAGGTAATGGTACTTTACGCCGCCTTTCAGCCCGTAATCGTCAATGACGGTCCCGCCGTCATGCTGTATCTCTACTTCCTCGCCGGAGCCGGCGGCGGATGTGCCTTCTTTCCTCCATATGCGCACCCTCGAGCAGCCTTTCGGTTTCTCGTATATCAGCCTCAGGCCGCCGTCGATGGGCTCGATGTTAACGTTATCAACTTCTTTGAAGATCATTATCGGGCCGCAGGTGGCCGCTTCTCTGGAAAGTATCCCCCACCTCTTCGAATGGATCGAGTAATAGTTATCAACTCCCGGATCCACTGTTTTATCCAAGAATATGCTGCCCGGTATCTCCGTCACAGGGACGGAGTCGTCGGTGACGATGGGGAGAGAATCCTTTCCTCTGAATATGCAGAAGGTCATTCCCGCCCTGTCCTCCGGAACGGCGAATTTCAGCAGCACCTTCCCCTCCCTTATCTGAGCGGTCGCGTCCGCAGGGGACTCTGGAGGATGCTCCTTCATCTTTGCCCTTGCGATGGGATGGTCGGGGCACATCTCGATCGCTGTGACGTACATCATCATGGCATTGCTGTGGTCCTTCGATGAGGATGCGCGATCGCATATGCGGTCGGCTTCGATTATCTTTTGCGTGGACTCTTCGTATTTCCTTTCGATATCGGGATTGTTGAGTATCTTGGTAAAATCGAGTTTAGCATCGTCAACGGCTCCCCTGAGTGCGTAATATTTCCTTTGTTTGTACAAAAGTTCAACGGTATTGGTGAGTTCAGTGTACTTTGCGGACAGAGGCCTGAGCTCCGTCTTCATTCCCGGTATTGCGGGGTACGTGGAATACACCCGCTCTATCTTCGATATGCAGTTCGTGGCCTCATCTATCATGCCGTAGGAAAGAGCGATCCTGAATTTCTTCTCAAGTTCTTTTGCTTTATCCAGTCCGTCCTGGAAATCGAAGCCGCATTTGACGCAGGCCTTGTTCCCCGATACCTGGCTGGTCCCGCACTGCGGGCATTTGGTCTTTATGCTGCTCCCGCAAACGGAGCAGTGCATGACGCCGTCGCCCGACTCCACCAGCGCACCGCAGCGGGAACAGGTGGTGAGCTTGCTTTCCTTGGATGAGAAATTGGAGAGGTACTTCTTTTTAACGCAGTACTCCTCGAGAATGGATACCGCCATCGACGGGTCGGCGTTGGTGTTACGTACGTATTTGTTGATGATATCATCGACATACTCTCTGGTAAAGGGCTGCCCGTAGTCCTCATCCATCATTTGTTTCGCGGGACCGAGGATCCTCATGCATTTGCCGTATTTCACGAGGTTCGAGAGTTCGTGATCGGAACCGAGGATGAGTTTCAGAGCCCTCAGCGTTTGGATGTACGAGTCCTGGTTGGGGAGCACCTCTTGTCTTACGCTGTTCACCCTCTTCTCGCAGGAATCAAATGACGATCTGATCTGAGTAAGCGAACTTCCTTCGTCAAGCGGATTGATGTTTATCTCAAGATCCGGATTCTTTATCAAGGCGTTCAGGACATCCATCGGAGTGAAGGCGTGCACCTCCTGAAGTCCTTTGTACGCAGACACTACCTTTTCGCTTACGACAGGCGGGACCGAGGTCTTCTTTATCCCGGCCAAATTGACCAGGTCATCTTTGCCCACACCGTCCCATTGCAGTTTCTTGACAAGGTTCTCCGCGGTTCCGGGAAGCAGCACGCGGCTGCCGTCGTGCAGCACGATCGAATCCCTGTTCAGCCTGGAGGCCTTTGCTTTGAGTATCTTTCTGCCTTCGTCGAACTCTTTGGACCTCAGCATGGGGTCCTTCATGACACGGCGCATATCGGGCACCATGTCGAGCCATTTGCTTATTTGAAATCGGCGGTCCAGGTCATTCTGCTTATCTTTGCTCTCTTTGTTCCACTTGGTCTCTCTGGCAGCGATCTTCTTTTCGATCGCATCATAGGTGAACGTGCTCTCTTTCAGAGGGTTGAGTCCTATGAGGCGACAGTAGTTCTCTCTGTCACTTATCATTGATCCCATCCCTCGTTCAGCGGAGTCTTCCTCTTATTTCTGCGCTTCTAAGCCTTGCAGCGCCTTCTGCACTCTCGCGCATGCCCATCGAACCGGTGCCGATGGCTGCGGCGATCCTGCTGAAAGTCTCTCCAAGCCGATCCAACGCGGTGAATATAGCACCTTCTTCAACTGTAGCTATCTGCTTAAGGAAGCCAAGGTCCGCATCGCCTATACCCACGCCGATGATGGCAATATTCGAGTTCTTGCAGTTGAGCGCTTCGCTCACGGCGAAGTCTCTCTTCCCCCATATTCCGTCGGTAAGGACGATCACCATTTTTCCGCCGGGGCGGTTGGACATCATCATCGCCGCCGTACTGAAGGGGCTTCCGTCAGTCCCTCTCCCGTAAACGTTCACTTTCAGCCCTTCAAGGGCAGTGACGATGGTGTTGGAGTCGGGGGTCATATCTCTGATCACCCCCACTTTGTCTCCGAACCCGACGAGCCCCACTTTCATGTTCTCGTCCGTTCCGGCCACGGTCATGAAATCCCTCACCGCGCTCTTTACCTCTTCCAGTGAGTTCCTCATGCTTCTTGAAAGGTCTATGCAAATGACGACGTTCTTTGAAACGGGCCCGGTGGAAACGGTATCCTTCGGCGAACCTCCCATCCATGAGATATCACCCGGAACGGGTTCCGAATCCACTATGAGGGGCTCTCCCTCTTGGAAGGCGGAGACTTTTACCACTCCGTTATCGTCATAGTTGTACTCCACATCGATGATCGCACCGTCCCCGTAGTTATAGAACCCGGATATGGCGACCTTGGCAAGCACATAACAGTCCAAAGGTATCCTGCTCTCACCTTGCAGCGTGTAGACGTCGATAGAGTCCGTCATGTTCCCGGGGTTGATCCTGAAAGGTTTCCTTACCGAGGATGGGATCTTGGAGTTCCTTTTGATCATTACCTCATTGACGTACCTGTCCCCTCCGGGGCTTTCGGCCAAAGCGCCGAGGCTGTGGGCGGTGACATCGGATATCTTGACCTCCCTCACTCCCGTGCTGGTGCTGCAGTAGAACTCCGATGTTATGGCGGCGCCCTTTGCGACCGCAAGATCGGTGTCCGCATGGTCGATCACGGGTTTCCCGGAAACACTCTCCAGGAATCTGGTTATCTGAGGCATTCTCGTGGACCCTCCCACAAGGAGTATCTCGTCCACATCCGCCCAGGTCACCCCAAGATCGCTGAACAACTTCATGCAGACATCCTTGGTCGCGTTGAGAAGGAACTGCGTCCTCATGTCGAACTGTTCTCTGGTAAGGGTGTACTTTCCGGAGTACCCTTCATATTTTATTTGTATAGTAACGCTGTCTGTCTTTGTGAGAACTTTCTTGTAGTTCTCCGCCGCGACTATCAGCTCGTTCTTGGTAGGCTCGTCATCCCTGGGGTCCACACCGTAATCCTCGGCAAAGTTCTCGCACACGTATTTGACGATCGCCGCATCCCAGTCCTTTCCGCCGAGTATGTGGTTGCCGTCCGTACCGAGCACCTGTATGTTGCCTTTGTTGATCTTTACGAGCGTGACATCGAACGTCCCGCCGCCGAGGTCGTATACCATGACGGTCTTGTTGGCTTCCCTGTTGTATCCGTATGATATCGCGGCCGCCGTAGGCTCGTTGATGATCTTCATCACCTTTACGCCGCAGGCCTCCCCGGCGCGTATGGTGGCCGTCCTTTGGAAATCGTTGAAGTATGCGGGGACGGTGATCACAACCGAATCCACTTTCTCCCCTGTCTTTTCTTCAGCATCTGTTATCAGTTTCTTAAGGAGCATTGCGGAAAGGTCTTCCGCCGTGTACACTCTTCCGCCTGCCTCTACGGTATAACTATTGTCGCCCATGCCTCTCTTGAAGGCCGCGGCTATCGTGCCCGCGCCTCCGGCCTGCATGTCCTTTGCATCCTCGCCTATCAGTATCTCCCCGTTATCCAAAAAGCATATGACCGAGGGGGTCAGTTCCTTTTCGAACTTGTTATTGATTATTTCTGGCCTGGACGTTTGTTTGTCATATTTTGCAACTGTAGAGTACGTTGTTCCAAGGTCTATACCTACCTTCATATCCCATCAATAAAAGATATATACAAAAGGATATAAAATAGGTTTGATTTGGCGCTACGAATTTCGAAACTTGAATTAAGCAGAAGGATTAATTTTTTAAACCCCAAATCAGAGAATACGAAAATCGTAGAGGCTCAGAGGGAGGTCTGGGCAACGCCCGCCGCCATCTGTATTTCCGATATGCCAGAGCGCGGAGGTCACAGTTCGTCCATGCTAGCGATACGCGCATCGCATCCGCCGCAGGGGATGTCCTCCCCATGCCTGTTGATCAGTACCGAGAACAGGCCTGCTCCTTTGCCGGCCAAAATATCGTTGACGCCGTCGCCGATCATCATCGAATCATCCGCCCGCGCACCCATCTCCGACATGCAAAGCAGCACGGGCTCGGGGTCTGGTTTGGGGAACGCCACCCTGTCCTGTCCCACCACGGACGCGAACATGCCGCTTATATCGAGCCGTTCGAGCACCTCCCGGATCTGCGCCATATATGAGTTGGAAACGATCCCAAGCACGCACCCTTCATCGGAGAGGCGGCCGAGGCATCTTTCCGCATCGGGGAACAGCCCGACGCCGTTGACGCAGGTCTTCTCGTAGACGCCTATCACCCTTGAAACGAAATCTCGGTATCTGCAGGGGGAGTTGGGATAGTATTTGGAGAAGGTCATGTCCAAGGGGGTGCGTATGTACTCGTTGTATAGTTTAGGATCGTAAGGTATGCCGTACTCTTCGAATGCGGTCACGAATGCTTCTTCATATCCCTTTCTGGAATCCACCAGAGTGTTGTCCAGGTCGAAGATGTAAAAACCATACCTCCTCATATTTTGCACGGATGTCTCGCGAGTAGAAATGATTTACCAAAGGTGCTTAAGAGGTAAGATTAGCGTTTGGTCATTTCGTAAAGGATTCTTTCGCACACCTTTCTTAATTTCGGCACCTTCTTTGTTACGAAATCCCATATTATGTCAAGGTCCTGGACATCGTAGAAGTGCGCAATGCCGTTCCTTATTCTTATCATGCTGTCCCAATTTATTTCTGAGAACTTATCTCTTATACTTGGGTCAAGCTTTTCGGCGCTATGACCTATCTGTTCGATGCAGAATGAACACGAAAGCTGGAACGATGCACGTTTGAAAAATTCTTCTTCGTTCCTGTCGAACTCATCCAAGATTTCGTCAATGAATTGCAATATGATAAAATACCGCTGACCAGTTTGGCATCTTTACCCATAGAGAACTACTCCTTCGGCCATTATCGCTTTTAAGAACTCCGGTTTCCTTTCAGCTCCCTTTGTCGTTACTATGTCCACATCTGTTCCGATGGCATTTCGCAAGTCATAACAGAACGAAGAGTACGTAAGCAAACAGTCGATGTTTCCCCGCTCCACGCAAAGGTCATAGTCGCTTTCTTCGTCGTAATCGCCGCGAGCTACTGAACCAAAAAGGTAGATCTTTTTCACGCCGTATTTTTTTGCGATCGGCCTTACTATGTCCTTCAACTCATCGATGGAGAACTTCATTTCGTTCGCGGGGTTCATGGGATCGGTATATGCATTATCCACAGATTGTATAAATCTGTCTGTTAGTGTGTATGAAGCACTGCAGGGTTAAGCAAAAACGGCTTTTTTTTTTTGGGGGGGGGGGGGTTTTTAGGGTTTTTTTTCGGCTTTGGATTTTTTTGGAAAAAAAAAGAAGAAAAAAAAAACTAAACTATTATGCA
>WRJJ01000024.1 GCA_009778575.1 Methanomassiliicoccaceae archaeon | reverse complement strand
TTTCATGCCCGTGAATGGAGCTATAAAACCAAGTTCTACAAGACGTTTTGCTGCATCAGAGCACGTTGATTTCTGAATGGCCAGCAACTCACAAACTTGTTTCTGTGTACGAGGGAATTTTGGGTTATTGCAGTTGATAAGAAGGACGTAGATTTTCTTTTGCAATGAAGTTGTTGAGAAGTCAATGTTCTTCATTTGATCCCTCTTATGGGTGCCGGTTCGGTACGATGTGGTTCGCTCGACCGAACTGCTGTATAAAGTAGTTCACCCAGTAGTTCGAACCAAGAACGAACTGCACCACCTCTCGTTTATAAACGGTTGCACATTTCATATGCAGACCACTCCTGTGTCAATGTGAGAGAGGCTTGGTGACATTTTCAACTCTATACCCGAATTTTGAACCAAACTTGCCCCATTGGTTATTGATGATCTTGTACATGGAACACTGGCAACCGTAACAGCGACTTTTGAGAACAAGTGCCGCTGTTGCCCCATCATATCTGGAGTCAATTTGCCACTAATTGGATTACATGAATCAGAATGTGGACATGTTAGTGGCGGTCTGCCCTCCCTCGCACTATCTTTACCATCCAAACATGTCTTTTCTAAGTTCAATGCATGGATGTATCGTATCGTCTTTGATAAGAAACAATCCGGAGCTTCTTCATTTTTCTAAATGGGACTACAATCATGTCTCTGGCATCAGATTAGTATGATGTGTAGGACAAAATCAATTACAGATAATTATTACATATGATGTATCATACAAAACGACACTGTTATATCCTTTTTTGATTTTCATCCCAACCAGGTAAGTTAGGGGTTTAATCAACAATTCCGCTCCTTGATGTGATTTGCATGCTCTCCTTCATATTTCTCAAAAAACGCATCAGAAAGGGCATTGAGTTCTTTTTGCATCGGCGTTATTATCTTTTTTTCTTCCGCAAGCTCGTTGAAAAATGCCGTTATCCACGTTATCCGCACATCTTCTCCGTTCTCCATCTGATGTTTTATCTCTGACATGACAGTGTTCCAATCCATCTTTCCAGAACGGACGATCTGTGCGCTGTCTTCTCGGTCTCCCTCTCTTTCAGAAACGGATTTGAATATCAGGAGATCTTCAGGTGCGCACACATGCAGTCTTACGCCGCCCGTTTCCTCGGGACGCGATCTGCCTTTCATACCTTCTGATAAAAAGAGGGTTCTGCACACAGTTCTGTTGAACAGGTCCACTCTGGCCTCTCCCCTCACAAGTATCTGTGATAAAGACATCTTCAGATGTGCCTCCTCCGGCATCTTCGATATAAAACCCACATCCAACAGCAGCTGTGTCAAGCCATTGAATGTTTCTTCATCACCTACCACGATGTCCACGTCCTTTGTGTACTCTTTGAGGCCGTGTTTCATAAGAGCGCCCCCTCCGATAAGATAAATATCCATATTTTTGTCCGTATTATCGCTCAGTTCTTTGAAAAGTTCCAATATCTCCCTGTATTCCTTTATCATCCGAGCACCACTCCAAACATGTCGGCACGTTCCTGCATCTCTTCCAAAGGCATCCAACCTTTGATGCGTTCACCTCTTAGTACGGCATCCATCTCCTTCCTGATGCTGTTTTCTATGGTGAGTTTGGATGTGGTTTTTTCTACATCGGCACAGTTGATCGGATCCTTGTGTTTCACGTAGAAAATAAGTGCCATCATCCTCAGTCTCCATGAGTCATTCTTCTCGAGGATGTAAAGCGAATGTAAGAAGACCTCTTTCAGTGTAACACTTTTCCGGGGGCTTATGCAATATTCTGTCCCGGCAGCGAAATCCAGCCCGTAATCCCCATACTTGGAGAAAGCGGTCGCACACCCGCCCTCTTTGTTATAGCATGAGAACAGGACGTATTCCTCTGTCGAATGATATATCGAGGAACCCGGCGGAGCCCGGAGGTCGTTGGTGCCGGTATATGCTGCGCACTCGTCCGCGAGAGGCCTGAGTTTAGGCCACAGCAGATCGTTGATAGTGTATTCCGTGCCCTTTTTCCAGAGCATGCCTACATTGAGCATCTGACTCATCTTTCTGGAAACGGCAGATTTCGATCTCCCGATCTTTTGGCACACATTCTTCACGCTTTGCGGGACGCGGAATTCGATCAACAGTCTGATCCCTATGCCTCCCAGCGCTGTGGCAGAATATTCGGAATCCCTCAGGATATCAAGCAAAAGAACAACATGCGTCTTCCTGGATGGAGATACCCTGCCGTCGGACAGGGTCAGTGTGTCTTTGGAACGCAGTGACTGGACAACCCTGTACGTCTGTGAGATGTCTTTCCCTGTTTCTTCAGATATCATCTGCATTGTACGTATGCCTTTGCTCACACACTGCAGGACCTCCATTTCTCCGATAGAAAACATACCCGATAATTACATTTTATATATAAATAATTTGTATTTAGCGCAACAATTATCTTTTTTCGACAGTCATGGAATAACGTAATGGATTCTCTAGCATCATCAGAACAGCGAACGTTTCACATAAGAAGCTGAGTTCGAACGGGCACTCAAATACGTCCGCCACCGGCCTGTTCAATTTTACCGCAAATTGAATTATGCGGATGAAAATGTGAAAGACCAATTGTCGTTCGCATTCCCTCGCATCACACATCTTGAAAAATTTGTCCCCACTCCAGCGGTATGAATAGGTTTTAAATTTAGCCACCTATATAATCTCTCTGCGTACGGCCACACCGCACGATGAGGAAATAAAAATGATAATGAACAAGCTTAAGAAAGACACCTGCGGAATAGCTACGCTGGTCATAGCGATTGTAGTTATTCTGGTCATAGCCGGCGCTGGGGTTGTGGCCTATGTTGCACTAAGCAACAGTGACGATCCAGGAAACGACGACCCGGGCAGCATACCCGCGCTGGGCGGACCCGGGCTCAAAGCAGGCGAGAGACTGACCTATACACTCAGCGGAGATATTGCCGTGAAATCGACAGGACCAACGGTCACCATTGACGATGCAGTGACGGGAACGTTCGTCATAGGGTACACACAGGAAAGTACCGGCGGTCTCACAATGTCGGTCACAATGAATGTCGCATACGACATAATGGGAGAGACCGACAGCATCAACGAGACCTTTTCAACCACGATCAGCAGCCTTGACATGACGGAATTCGGCACAGGCACGGTAGACGCCTCCAGTCTGAAAGAACTTGGATACACCGATGCAGATATCCGAGCGATCCAGGCCCTCATTGACAAATACCAGACAAAGATGGAGAAGCTATCGACATTTGACGGTAACATCGATGTCGAGAAGCGCACATACTCGTATGACTGGAATGACTTCAAGTCACTCATTCCTGACACGGAATACAACCTCGACTCGATCCCGATCAGCAAGTTCGACACCACGCTGACACTATGGTTCGGAAAGGATATTCTGTACAAGGTACTCTTTGAGATCGACATGAAGGGGAATTTCTCGAACTCGCCGGCTGAGGATTCAATAAAGATCAGCGGCACTCTGGAGTTGACAGGGCACAGCGGGTTGTGAGGCTCCTTTCGATAGATCATTTGTCTTTAAAACAGCGGCTCCGGCCCAAACTGCGGCCGGACCGCATACTCTTTTTTTACTGATCTTTACCGGTTTCCGTTTTTGTACAAACAGAAAAAACTATGTTTTTTTACTCCTGTCGGTTCAGCGCGATCAGATCCTCTCTTTCATACCGCTGATGGCCCCGCAGCCCTTTTTTGTAGTTCCAGCACTTGATGGCATCCTTAAGGGTCCTTCCTTCGTTATCGGCAAAGAAGTCGCGGACGTAAGTGTTGTACTTGAACTGCTTGTCTATCGCGGTCTTTCCCTTTTTCTTTTCTTCTAAGATGATATGGTACTCTCGAATTGCATCGCCGTAGGTCTTTCCTGCATTGGACCTCAGCCATTTCATGAAAACAACGTTGAAAGAGAATCTTTTGCCGATTGCTTGCTCAAAGAAAGCGCGGCATTTCTCGGAGCAGACAAAGTTTTCTCCGATAAAGGAATCTGCGGAGATATCTCCCATTTCTGCAGACGGCCTTCCTCTCGTTTTCGATGTGAGTCTTTCGCCGGTGTCAAGATAGCGGGATATTCTCTCCGTAAGGACATCCTTTCCGCCCGCGGCCTGCAGACCCTCCTGTCTGCAGAAACGCACCAGCTCTTCCTTCAGGTAATAGTAGTTTCGGAACGTCTCGCTGTCAAGCCGTCTGTCAAGTTCGGGTCTTTCCGTCATTGGTCTTCCTTTGCGTTGGGTCAGATCGAGTCAACGATCGACCCGATGTGTATCTCCGTCGTGTTAAGTATCAGGACGTCCACATCTCCTTCCTTGATCATCAGCGGCAGTTCCGTGCAGCCGAGGACCAACGCATCCGCATTCTGCTCTTTGATCAGCTTTTCAACGATCTCAAGCACTTTCCGTTTATCATCTGGAACAACGATGCCGTTCTCGAGGTTAGGGAAGAAAAGTCCGTGTATCTCTTCCTGTTCCTTTTTCGGCGGGACGACGGCTTTGATCCCGTACTTTCCGAATGCTTTTTGGTAAAGATCGTTCTGCATCGTGAAAAGCGTGCCTATCACAAGGACCTTCCTGCATCCTTCGGACCCGGCGCGTTTGCAGGTTTCGTCGACTATGCTTATCAGCGGTATCGGGGACCGTTTTTCCACTTCGTTGAACACGATATGCAGGGTGTTAGCAGTTATGGCGGCAAAGTCCGCCCCCGCATTAGCCAGATCGTTCACTGCACTGACCAGTTTGTCGGTAAGGGCGTCCCAATCCTTGTTCTGAACAAGGGAACTCACTTCATCCATCCTGATGCTGTTGATGACGATCTCAGGATAACTGTCACCACCGTTCTTTGCTCTGTACCCATCGATGATGCCAGTATAGTAGTCAAGCGTTGATGCCGGGCCGACGCCCCCAATTATCCCTACCCTTTTCATTGTGATCCTTAATGCCTTTCATCAATAATAAGAATCCCCGGCGGGGTTATCTGTTAAGTATGTTGTTATTAATATAGAGAGCACAATATTTGACAAAGGAGGATGCAAAATATGGATAATGATACGAAACTTCAATTCGTTACAACATTCTCTGCCCTTATAACGGCCGCTTTCGGCCTTGTAGCGGCATTGGCTTGGAACGATGCGATAAAGACCGCGGTAGGAATGTTCTTTGAGAACGACAGCGAGATATGGGGTCAGCTGATCTATGCGATCCTGGTAACCATACTGGCTGTGATAATGGTCATTATGATATCGAGAAGCGCCAAGAAGCTCGCCGATAAAGTAAAAGCCGAAAAAGAAGAGTGAGCGACCACTCTCAAACAATTTATCCTTTCTTTTTCTTGAAATGGTTGTTCACATAGTTCAGAGTGTCCTGCCCTTGGAGCTCGACGCTTGACGGCCCGGACCTGACATAGAATGCTTCCCGCTTTCCGTCCCAGAGGAACACGGGTGTTTCGCTCTTCCTGCAGACGACCCTCATAACTCCCTTTCCCTGATATTCGGACAGCCTGAAAGTAATGAAAGGGAGGAACTCGTTCCCTATCTTGCTGGCAATGAGGTTGGTAAGGTGCAGGTTCAGCTTATCTCTGTTCTCGAAACTGTACTCGTCTATACCGGAGACCGTGCCGTCGTCCGAGACGCCTATCAGCAGAGTGCCGCCTCTGCTGTTCAAGAATGCTACGAGCGTTTTGAGGACCATCTTTTCGATCTTGTCGTCCTTCTCTCCGTTGCCGAGATTCGTCCTCAGGGTCGATTTATACTCCACCCTCTCGCTCTCGCCGCTGTCGAGGGCCTTCTTAATTTCCATCCTTTCGTACTCTTCCACGCCTATCGTGGCGACGCGGTAATCAAGGTGTTTTCTCGCCAGGCGCCTCACGAATCCGGAATTCCTGCCGAAATAGAATGCGACCGAAACAACAAAAGCGCCTATCAACACGAACAGGAGCTGTTCCATCACTGCCCCGATGGTCTGCGCCGGGTCATCATAGCCTGAGGTGATCGTCCTTATGGGGCCGAATATCGACTCAAAGGAGCCGATGTGCCCCTCCAAGGCCAGATACAGGTAGTAATGGACCAATGTCAGCACGATGAACAAAGAAAGCGCGACGGAGATCGAGACAAAGATCATGGTCACGGGCCTTTGCCGGTTGAGCTCCGGCAGCGCCGTCATGAAAGAATATGTTATGATCATCCCTCCCAGTCCCATCACCACCCCGAAAAGGAAGTTCACAAGTGCCACTGCAAAATAGCTTTCGCCAAAGAACCTTCCAACGATGATCAGGCCCATCAGACCCACCATAAGGAAGATCATGAAGGGAGGGATGTGAACTATCTCCCTATCGGTCAACAGCGCGTCGATGAGAATGACGATCACCGGTAAGGTGATGAACACCTCGGGGAGCCTCCCGAGATATACGCCTGCGATAAGGATCACGACCGAGAGCAGCAGCACGAGCGCATAGGCTTCATAGAGGGGCCTGCTTATGTACCTCCCTATCGAATCCTCTCTTCTGTCGGCCGGAGTCGCTTCCCCCTCAGACATGATAATCTCATGGAAGGGACAATATATATTTCTAATCCCCAGGCGGCCATTAATCTGTACAAAGGATGACTTTACCAGTGACTATTAAATAATATAAAGGGGTAGCATGTGCCGGAGCAATCGCATTGGTAGAAAACAAGGAAAGCACGGCCAAGAAAGCCACCGTACCTCACAAACCGACTTCGGATAAGCCGAACAACAGCAGAAAACCGAAGCCCAAACCAAAAGTCACCAACAAAAGGCAGGCCATGCTGAACACCCAGAAGCTGGCACCTTTCAAGTACGACATGAACGAGGTGCTTTCCGCGTCTGCGATGGACCCTGCCAAAGCATCAGCTTTTCTCGCATCGGTAATAGCGAAAGCGTCAAGATTGTCCACCAGAGAAGCGAAGGAATACGCAAAGACATTTTTGGAGTCCGGCGACCTTACGAAGGAAGAGTTCGACAAGGTCACCAGGCTGATGGACAAATACAGCAAGTACCGGTGACAGGGCATGAGGTCCCTTAAGATGGAAAGGGGCAGGACATTCGTCCTCAGGCTGGAAACGGGAGAGGTCCTCCACGAAGTTCTGGAGAGATTCTCCCGCGAGAATGGGATAAAGAATGCCATGGTGACTGTTGTTGGGGGAATAGGCGAAGGCTCGCGTTTGACGGTGGGTCCCGAGATCCCTTACGACGAAGGCATAGTGCCTATAATCATCACATTGGATGCGCCGCACGAACTTACGGCATCAGGCACGATCTTCCCGGACGAGAAAGGGGATCCAATGGTGCATATCCACGGGTCGGCCGGAAGAGAGGGCCGGGCAGTCACGGGATGCCTGAGGGCAGGTGTGGTCGCATGGCTTGTTTTGGAAGTGGTGCTTGTGGAATTGATCGGCGAAGGCGCCGTAAGGAAAGAGGACACTGAAGCGGGATTTAAGATCCTGGAACTGTGATCATCTTCTATTGTATGTGTCGTCAAAGTTGTTGAAGACCGTATCCGTATATTTGTTCATGTGCACCCGGTCTTCCTTGTCCGGGACGATGAACCCTTCTATCGGATACTCCATGTCGCAGCGGGGGCAGCGGACAAAAGGACAGTTCTGATTTGCTTTGGAGCAGTACTTGCATGCGATCGCTCTTGACTGGAAAAGACTGAATTCGGTGCCGCAGTTGGGGCAGAGGAATCTTCTGGCCGCTATTTTCAATTCTTTGGTGATATTGGCGGACCTCTCCTCCGGCGTGATCCACATTGGGGCCTTCGGGGAAACCGGAACACGATACGCCGGAGGCTCTGACATTATCTCACTTCCCCTTCGATGCGCTTACTACCGACCTGAGCATCTCGTCATCGGAGCATCTTTCGATGAATGTACCGGTGACGACCGCGTTTGCGCCGGCAAGCCTGGCAGCTTCCGCTGCCTCAGGGGTCCTGATGCCTCCCCCCACAATAAGGGGGATGGATATCTCTTTCTTTACCGCCGATATCATCGCCGGAGGTACGGGCCTGTCCGCGCCGCTTCCCGCCTCTAAGTAAACAAGATCCATTCCGAACATCTCGCATGCCAGTGCATATCCTACTGCGCGGCCGATATCGTTGTGCCCGATCGCGGCGGCTTTGCCCACTTCTCCGACCTTCATGCCCGGCTCAACGATGATATACCCCAATGATATGCTTTCGATCCCGAGTTTTTTGATGTAAACGGATGCACCTGCCTGGGCATTTATGATCCAGAAAGGATCGACACTGTTCACCATGCTCATGAAAAAGATCGCATCAACATCTTTCGAAAGGGCTTGCGGGCTTCCCGGGAAATGTATGGTCGGCAGGCCGGACGCCTCTTTGATAGCCTTCGCGGTGTCGCCCAGGTTCTCTGACGTAACGCCGGTGGAACCGCCGATCATTATCGCGTCCGTGCCGGCCTCTTTCATCTTTTTCGCAATAGCGCCGGCATCCAGGCAGTCCTGCTTGTCCGGGTCCAGAAGGGCCATGTGGATGGTGCCCTCTTTCATTTTGTTGACAAGGTATTCTTTCACATTCATCAGATAACACCCAACACGAACGCGACCAGCGCTATGAGCATTGCGTATTTCGCCATCTTTTGCGAAACGTCTGCCTTGCGGAAAATAATGAACGCACTATAAATAAAGATTGCATCTGCTATGAAAACGATGCAGTACAGCCATCCGAACGTCTGGTCGATCAGCGGCCACACGCTCAACGCGGGTCCGAGCACAAAGAATACGGCACCTGCGGCGGCCGCTTTCTTTTTCCCGATCACCATGGGGAGCGTCCTCCTGCCCTCATCGGAACCCATGTCCTGTATGTCCTTTGCGATCTCCCTCCCTATGCTCACCAGCGCGGCCATGGCGGCGATGATGAGATTCCCCTCGACATTGCCGACGACGGCTCCGCCGAAGAGGAAGATCGTTCCCGTCAAAACGGCAATGGCCACATTTCCAACAAATCCTCTTTGTTTAAGGTAGAGTTCATAGGACACCATCAATGCCGCGGCAATTATGACCATCAGTGTCACAGTGAAGGACATCATTGCCAATGACAGGAGTGAGGCGGCGGCAAGTCCCGACACGCCTATTATAAGCGCAGTGCGGGGGGCTATCTCCCCCGTCGGAAGAGGCCTGTCCGGGTGGGCGGTCTTATCGATGTCGCGGTCAATGTAATCGTTTAGAGAATTGCCTCCCGCCATGAAGACGAGCACCACCGCGCCGGAGATCAGAAGATTTTGAACATGGTCTCCTATACCGAAACCGACCGCGATGAAGGCACCGATGACGACCCCCAGGATGCCCATGATGCCGTTTCCGAACCTGAATAGGCGGAGGAATCTGTTCACGGTTCTTGGATATGGTAAGCGTTAAAATAGTTAATGCCCGGAATTCCTGAACACGTGATAATGTCTGGAAAGCGACCCATGGACATGCTGTCTGAACACCGCATCCAGTTCCATAGTGGAGGCATCTGCTTCATACGGCAGTATGATCCCCGCCTTCCCGCCCGGCCTAAGTACTTTCGGAATTGACGACATTGCGCTTTTTTGGATGCCAAGCGCATCATCGCCCCCGGTCTTTGTGGACCTGCCGTAAGGAGGGTCGGTGACCACCACATCTATATCCGAAAACCTGTCGGGGATATCCCTGATGTCGATGACATCATGATCATGAAGTTCGAGTCCGTAGAAGTCCATGTTCTCTCTGCATCCCAGCACCATATCCTCGTCGAAATCGGATGCGACCGCCCTCATCCCCATCTCGGCGGCCTCGATCACCAGGCCCCCCGTACCGCAGAACGGGTCGAGGACCACATCTCCTCTTTTCGCACCTGTCAGGTTGATGAGGGCCCTGGCATATTTGGGGTGAAGGGAAATGGGAGAGAAGAAGGGGCGTTCGCTGACCTTTCTTTTTTCCATGATGTTCCTGTCGATCGATCTTTCTTCAATGAACAGGTGAACTTTGTCGCAAAGCTGCATCTTTACGATGATCTCCGGGTCGCGGAGGTTCACGTCGTTGTTCTTTGAAAGGAGATCCCCCGCATCCCTTATCAGTTTCTGGGAGTCCAGATCCTTCATCATTCCTTCGAACCTTTTTGCCCTGATCGCGAATGTTCCTCTCGGCAGTTCTATGCTTGACAGGCCTCCGATGTCGTCCGGGTCGTATGAACCGAGATATCTTCCTATCGAATGGGTAAGGGCTATGCGTTCGGCAAGGCAGTCAAGGCGATCTTCCGGGAAGGAAGCGATCAGATAACCGGGCCCCGTTCCGATGATCCTATGCCTGGCGCATTCCGCTTCTATGCACCTTTCAGCTTCCGCTTTAGGCATATCCTTGGATTCGCCGGACAATTCGAAAAAGAAAACGGGGTCCACGGACCCCTTTAAAGTTTCAGTCCTTAATACCATCTTCGGTCACCATGAACACCGCCTCCCCCTCCGGCAGGTTAGGGGAGTCAATGAGCCTGGCGATCCTCTTTCCGGCCTTGCCTTTCCTCAGATAGATGCGGAAGGTCGCGGTGTGACCCACGATGTGTCCGCCTATGGGCCTGGTAGGGTCGCCGAAGAACGCATCCGGCTTAGCGGCCACTTGATTGGTGACGGCGATGACGGCGTTGTTAAGCGTGGCGAAATTCAACAGGTCGTGCATATGGCGGTTGAGGATCTGCTGCCTTTCCGCAAGAGCGCCCCTGCCCAGATATTCCGCCCTGAAGTGCGACGTCAGGGAATCGACTATCATAAGTCTGACCTTTGTCTGCTGTGCCAGCTCGAGAGCTTTGTCAACAAGGAGGATCTGGTGCTGCGAGTTGAACGCTCTCGCTACGTGTATCCTTCTCAGTGTGTAGTCCGGGTCCACGCCCAGATAATTTGCCATTTGGATTATCCTTTCCGGCCTGAAGGTGTTCTCGGTATCGATGATGATCACATCGGAGTCCAATCCTCCCTTCTCCTCAGGCAACGTGGCATTCACTGCAAGCTGGAAACAGACCTGGGTCTTGCAGCTTCCGAATTCTCCGAAGAACTCCACGATGGATTGGCTTTCCAACCCTCCGTTCATAAGCTCATCGAAGGCTTTCGAGCCGGTAGTGAGCTTGGTCACCGCCTTGCGGCGTTCAAGGATGTTGTCTCCTGTCTCAAATCCGCCGATGTCGGCGCAGAGCTTCGCACCTTCTATGATGTCCATCGCCTTCTTCTCGCCGATCTCGCATGTTTCTGCAAGGTCTTTCGGCGACGCTACGGCGATCTCCATCAGATCTGTGTACCCACCTTCACGGAGTTTTTCTGCTATGGCTGGTCCTACTCCTGGTATATCTTCTAGGGTTTTCGCGGTCATTGTAACACACTCAATTCTTCAAGTCGCTTTGAGTATATAAGCCGAATCAGGGGGTCACCGAATTGGCCGAAAGTGAACTTTGATGAGGAAAATATTCAACGTTTGGCTGAAAATCGCAACAGATCATCGATTGCTGAAAAATAGATAAAATGAGGGGGTGACCCCTCATTTGTTGTTGTTCTCTTTGGTCTTCGGTGTCCCGTCTTTATTGTATCCGGGGCGTCTTGTGATTCTGGTGATCGTGCCGTTCCTTCCATAGTCGCGGCCATCTGCATACTGTAAGGAAGGATCTCTGTTTTTTCTAAAGAAGTCTGATATCATGCCAAACACCACCCTGCAAGTTCTGCAAATACTCCTACCATTAATAGCGCTACCATGTATGTTAGTCTATCGATAAGGTTCGCGTTATTCCGATACACTGCCTCATATGCCCGGTCCATGCCATTTGTAATCGTTGCCTCGATATCACACACTTCATCATTTTCGTAAGAGCTTTTCGCTTCCTCGACGCCCATTCCTGTCAACAGTGCGAAATTGCTTGAGGACAGTATTGCAAATACCCCGTAAATGCAGCAAAAAAGAACAGAACATAGGGAAATAATGAAAAAGACACCGTAGCCATCAAAAACAGGCTCCATCGCTAAAAGTTGCAGAAAGAGAATTGAAGCAAACGCAACCATTACACCTATAGATTGCAACATAGTGTTCTGACGGTCCGACGCAAGGCCCAACTGTCTGCCGAGGTCCTCTCTTATGAGCGTCAAGGCATTCTGATCGTCTTTCTTAGATGCGTTTTCGAAAAACGATTCATTTTTTTCATATTCTGCTTTCCCCCCAGTGTTGTTCTCTGGAAGGCTACCCCCTGTGAACCCATCGGTCATTTTTACTCACCATTTCTTCAAGTCGCTCATAGTATAAAGGGCGAATCAGGGGGTCACCGAATCGGCCGAAAGTGAAACCGGAGGTTCCTTTTTTACATATAAACGTTTATATTGTAAGTAGGGATTTGAGGGAACATGGCAAAGAAGAAAAGGCGCATTATCGAAGAGAAAGAGGAGGAATATCAGTATGTTCCTCCCGAGTTCGATGAGCGCGAGTTCATTCTCAAGGATATCTACGGCACGAAGGTGCTGTTCGTCATAACCGCTCTGGCGGTAGTGATGGGGATAATCGGCGCAGTGTTGTGCAAGGTAGGCGGAGACAGCGGATGGTACGCCGCGACCGCAGTGTCGTTCCTCTTCGTTCTCGGAATGAAGAAACTGCTGATGCTGATCGGATTCCGCGTGGACCTCCTTGAGCTGAAGACCATGCTTATGAATTATCTTCTTTTCCTGATGCTTGCGCTGGGAGTATGCATAGTGCTGATACAACCATACTGAACCGCCGCAAGAAAAAGGCTCAGATCTCCCAACTGTTCTTTGGGTCCAGCAATTCGGTGAGCAGCAGCGGGTCCGTCTCGTTGAGAGAGGATTCGTGATCCTTTATCTTCATGTTGCGGGGATCTATCTCCCTCCCTATGCCGGAGACCGCCGCCTCGTCCGCCAGCATCTCCTTCGCCGTGAAGTACATCCTCTCAGCGATAACGTTCCAGCATCCGTCCTCTATGAAGGGCGGACCGTAGACGTTGTTCTTCCATTTTGAAAGGAAGGAGTCCGCCGCTTTCACCCAGACGGGCGGACCCGAATGCTTGTAGGTCTTGGAAAGCACATCTCGTTCAAGCTCAAAAGCGATCTCAAGCTTCTTCTCGTACATCTCATGGACCGCCCTCAGCACATTGTAGTCGAAATCGTTGAGCTTTCTCGTAAGAGCATAGCGCGTCTTCCACAGCTGGGAGTAGAGGTTCTCCACCACCACGTTAGGTCTGTCGAAGACCACCGTTATTATCCTCGACCCATCCCGTTCGGAGATCATCTGCAGTTCGTCCCTTGAAAGCGGTCTCCTTTCCTGAGGGAAGAAGAACTTTTCCGAAGGCGACGAAAGGTACGCTTTTGACGCTATTATGAAAAGGGCCATGGTATCCACGTGAACGGCGGAGGCGACATTCCTTTTCTGATCCACCGGATCATAGACAATGAGCGGACCCAATATCGGAGGCCCCTTCTTCTCTATTGTGATTATGGTCCCCTCTTTCCATCCCACCGCCCCCTCCAGCGTTTTGAGGAAATCCCCATAGTATAGGATCAGCAGTTCGCACAGGTATCCGGAGAATCCCCTTGTATTGGGTTCCGCGCCGTATACCCCTATGCCCTTCATGAACTTCTTGAGAAGTCTTACCTCATCCATCTGCTCTTCCTTGAGATTGTCCAGTATGTACCGGGTGTGGAAAGGCGTGCGGTCCACCGCCGTCCTCAGCTTTTCCGTTGTTTTGATGGAGTAGCTGGGAACAAGGTCGACGTCCATCCCCTCGTATACTCCGCGGGTGTAGGGATGTTCTGAGTATATCCTCTCTCCATTCTTTATGACAGCCTCCCCTATGGACAGGCCCACCGACTCAAGGTCTTTGAGCGAAACGGTCTCCGGAAAAAGCAGGAAGAGGTCTATGTCCGGGTCCGACAGGTATGTGCCTTTCGCGTACGATCCTACGAAGCGGACCTCTACGTCTATGTCATTCTCTCTGACGTAGTCCTCCACTTTCTTTTTCAGCGCATTCGCGGCCGCATCTATCTTCTCGATCTCATCGGCGGTAGGTTTTATCTTCCCCAGTACCTCGGACTCAAGACTCATTGCCGAAAATACGCGTCGTGGATTTAAGCATTGTCTGACACATGCCCGCTTCAGGGGGAACTGTTTGGTATCCACAGGTCATCGTACGTTTCCGACGCCGAGAAGGAAATACTTTCTCCCACATCCATTATATCGAGGTCCCTGACGGATATCGTTCTCACCCCGGCCCTCTTCTCGGTCTCAAGCGCCTGTTTCTCCGGGTCTCTTTTGATCATGACTATTCCCAAATGAATGAAGACCGCCAGTTCGGGTCTGACGCGTTCTATGAAGAACACAGCGTCCTCGGTGCAGAGGTGATAAGGTATCCTGAGGTCGTCGGGGGTGGTCACTGGAAGTATCAGAACGCGGCTCCCTTTGTATTGTTCCGCTATCTCGTCCGAGTAGCTGGTATCGCTGACGTAGGAGACCACTCCGTTGCTGCTGTGGAATTTGAAACCTATGTTCGTAGGATCGCTGTGGTCGGATCTGCAGGTCTCGGCCCTAAGGCCGTCTATGTCAAGAACATCGCCGGGTTTGAGCACGGTAACTTTTTCGATCGTCTTTAAGTGGTATCTCGAGATGCACGGCCCCAGCGCCCCCTCTCCGTTGATCACGGTAGGGCTTCCGTAGAGGTGTCCCCTCTTCTTCCACCCTCCGAAGGTAATGCCTTCTATCACCGATTCGGCGTCCGAGTAATGGTCGGGGTGCGCATGCGATACTATCACCGAATCGGTACGGGTAAGGTCGTAATGTATCCTTTTCATCTGGGTCAGGGCCCCCGGCCCGGGATCGATATGCAGATGCTTTCCGTCGCCGTGTTCCACAAGCATCCCTCCGGTGCAGCGGGTCTGATACATGGCGGTGTGCCTCCCGCCGCCCGTTCCAAGGAATGTTATACGGAACACCATGCTACCCTATGGAAGAATCGCTATATCCTTTTTTCAGTCTGCGAAACGGTTATTACATTAGATGAAAATCCGGAAGCATGATCACAGCCGTCAGGGATGCATGGGTAGTTACGCAGGACCCCCAAAGAAGGATCGTCAGAGGCGATGTGGTCATCGACGGGGAGAGGATAGTTTCCGTCGGGGAAAGGTACAAAGGTACGGCCGACAAAGAGATCGAGGCATCCGGCGACATTGTTATGCCGGGGCTGATCAACACTCACACTCACGTCGCTATGACGGTGATGAAGGGAGTGGTCGACGACATCCCGTTCCCTAAATTCCTTGAAAAGGTATTCAGGATAGATTCGGACAGGACGGAGAAGGACCTCACCATCGGCACGAAGATCGGATGCGCGGAGATGATCCGCAGCGGCACTACGACATTCGTCGACCTTTACTACTCGGAGGATGTCATCGCTAAGGCGACCATAGAAGCAGGGATAAGAGGGGTGCTGTGCTGGTGCGTCCTAGATGAAGAACTGACAACGCAGAAAGGGAATCCCCTGCAGAACTGCAAAAGATTCTATGATGAATTCAAGAATAAAAAGAAAATAATGCCGGGGGTCGGGCTGCAGGGAGTATACGTCTGCGGCGAAGAGGCATGCAAGGGGGCGAAAGAGTTCTCGGATGAAAAGGACATTCCGCTGACGCTTCATCTTTCCGAGACCCGTGGAGAGGTCAATCAGCATAGGAAAAAGACCGGAAGAAGACCCGCGGAATGGCTGAACGATATAGGTGTGCTTGGCAGGAACACCGTCGCCGCCCACTCCGCGTGGCTTACTTTAAACGAGATAAAAATGATGGGCGCGGCGGGGATGTCCATATCCTCGTGCCCCGTATCCAACATGAAACTGGCAACGGGCGGAGTAGCTCCGATACCCGAATTCCAAAAACACGGAGTGAACGTCACCCTCGGGACAGACGGAAGCACCACCAACAACAGTCTTGACATGATGGCGGAAATGAAGATACTGGGGCTTCTTCAAAAGTCCAGCAGGTGGGACCCCACCGTTGCGAACGCCCAGGAACTTCTGGACTTCGCCACTGTGAACGCGGCTAAGGCGATCGGTATGCAGGACTCTCTCGGTTCCATTGAGAAAGGAAAGTATGCGGACATTGTGATCCTTGACGGAAAGTCGCCGAATCTAAGGCCGCTGCTTCAGGAGAACATGGTGTCGAACATAGTGTACTCCGGATCATCCTCCAACGTGAAGACGGTGATGTGCCAGGGAGACATTGTTCTGGAGGACGGCAGGATGAACACGATCGACGAGGCCGAAGTGCTGTCCGAGTCCGAGGAGATGTGGCGTTCGTTATGTCTGAGGTAAGCGCGGGCATCGGACCAAGGATAAAGTTCGAGAACCCAGACTGGAACATGATCGCGGAAGAGGGATATCTCTGCGCGGACATGCACATCCATACGGACTGTTCCGATTCGTACAGCGGCATCAGAAGGCTGCTGAGGATAGCAGAGTCAAGGAACGTAGGGATGGCGGTAACGGATCACAATCTAATAAGCTCGCTTGAAGCGATCGACATTGAGAAAGAGGATGTATTCATAATTCCGGGAATGGAAGTGAGCACGACCGACGGACCCCACATACTCACCTATTTCTATGAGATGAACGACCTGAAGGCATTTTGGCATGAGAACATCAGGCCGCGCCTGCAGTCCTGCCCGTGGCTGGCCCTTAAGGACTGCACTACGGAGAAACTGCTCGATCTTCTGGAGGATCAGAACTGTGTCGTATCGGGGGCGCACCCAATGGGATATCTGGGTTCGAACAAGGGCGTGGAGATATGCAACAGGAAGGGATACATCTCCGATGAAGTGGTAAGCAGGCTTGACGCATACGAGGTGATCTGCGGCGGGATGACTCGGGAAGACAACATCGAGGCGGTAAGATCGTTCAAAAAGCACGGTCTGGGAATAACCGGCGGAAGCGACGGGCACATAGCGGAGGACCTCGGATCGGTGGTGACCATTTCAAAGGCGGATGATACGGAAAGCTTCCTTAACAATATCATGAAGGGAGAGAACGCGGTCAGAGGGTCTGAGAAGGACTTTCCGAGGAGGGCCCTCACCGGTCTGACATCCTTTTACAATTTTCTGGATTATACTCCGGCTGTGATCAAAGTGCAGTCGCACCAGATGGCCATGAGTATCAGGCGCGGAACTAAAAGAAAGATAAGCAGAAGGGATTAAATAGGTTGACTTGTCAACTATCAACAGGTTTAAATTCAAATAAAGTATGGACAACGTATGTCCTCCGATAATCCAATAGAGATCGTGGGGCTGCGCAAAGAGTACGGGGGGTTCGTCGCAGTCGATAATCTGAACCTTTCCGTAAAAAGGAACAGCTTCACAGGCTTCCTGGGGCCGAATGGCGCCGGGAAGAGCACAACCCTCAAGATCCTGACGCATTTGATCAATGCCACGTCCGGGGAGGCGTACATCAACGGCATCGATGTCACAAAGGATCCGAAAAAAGCATTGACGAACGTCGGAACGGTCGTCGAGACACCGGAATTCTATCCATATCTTACTCCGAAAGAGACCATGAAATATGTGGGGCAGATAATCGGGATGAACTCGGAATCAATAGCGAGCGAGACCGCCAGGATCCTGGAAAAGGTCAAGATGACCGAGTGGGAGGACAAGAG
>WRJJ01000023.1 GCA_009778575.1 Methanomassiliicoccaceae archaeon | reverse complement strand
AGTATTATTCCCTGATCCCCTCCCATCATATTGAATTCGAAGAGGTCCCTGAACTCCGGTACCAGAGTTAAGCTGTACGTGTAGAGTACGGAGGTCGTATACCATTTGTGCGGTGTGGCGTTAGGATCGTACCAAGCCGTTACCGGCTTTCCGAACGGCGTTTCCAGGTCGGGCATGTCCGCCATATCGAACACTGTTCCCTCCAAAACATTGAAGGGCGGTCCGGGGACCCATGTTGTTCCCGTAGCGTTGTCGATTATGTCGCCCGGTGCGGCACCTCCGTCGCTGAGTGCCACGGTGTATCCCCATCCGGCGATCAGTTTCACATTCTTCGAGATCACATCGGAGTTTGCCTTCGGCGGGCCGTCGGCCGCAACCGGCAGAGTGATGCCGTCGGCCGATTCGTACCAGCCCATGAACACCATATCGGCGCCAAGGGCGTCCTTTTTGAATGTGTTCGCTGATGCGATCGCCGAGTTGATGATACCGAAGTATGTGTCCCCGAATGTCGTGGTCACAGACGCCGGGACGGTGATCTTGTAGGGATGAGTAGTGATCATCGGATCAACGTCGGTGGCGTTGTTGGCTGTGTTGAAGTAGAACTCAACTTCCGCAACATACAGGGCCATGAGTGATGTGTGCTCCTTGATCGCGGTGTTGGGCTCAAGTCTCTTTTTCGTGTCGTATACGTTGGGATACGGTGAAGTGGCGTTCGCGTCGGGAGCAACTATTGACAAAATGTCAGTAATGGTCGTGCCGCCGCTCAGAATATACCATCCGTTGAAGTTCACATCGGATATCGTAGGCGAATAGACCGCTCCGTAATCGAACTTACGGTCGTAGTTGCTGACACCGTCCCACTTTCCGACATCGTGCTGGTATGTGTAAACGCCCCCTCCCATGTCCGTCACGCCGGCCCCGGTCAATGTCGCGCCGGTAATGTTACCGCCGTTGGGGTAGAACGTGATCGTGGCGTACCATTTCGCGGTAAGTTCCAGCGGCATAGGTGTGGTGGGTATTCCCGTTGAGTTGAAGTTCTTCAGATACGAGCCTGTGAACACGGAATCGGTATCGTCATACTCCGCATACGGGGTCGTGCCGTTATACCATCCGCCGAATGTCAGGGTGGTCTTGAGCGGTGTGCCCGTTCCCGTCGGGGGATAGTAGTATGCCGTTCCCTTTACGTTGAACGGTGCCGGTTCCGGGTCCCCGTTGAGCAAAGCGTCGTAATCATGGCCGTTGTAGGCATTATCGGTCTCAAGGATTCTGTCTCCGACGACATATGTCACAGTCTTTGTCGACGAACCGTCATTCGGGTCGAACACCACATCGTTCACCCTTGCGAAATACGCCACATACTTCAGCTGGGACGATAACGTTATGTTCCACGTTGCGGTGCCGTGGCTTTGGATTAAGCTCCTGTCGTCCTTCCTTTCAAACACGACCGGGTTAACGTCATCATCTATTCTGTAGACCGACCAGCCTACAAACGCATATCCCGTGTTGGGAACGGCTCTGAGGGTGGCGGTCGTACCGAACGGATAAGAATCGCTGCCGGAACCTGTGCCCGTTGGAACTGTACCCGTATTGAATCCGGTCGACCCGTGGATGGGTGTCGGCAGATCGAGATATACCGTTCCGCCGACAGGGGTCGGAACGTTGTCGCCTGCGCTTGAAAGGGCCATTCCCACTGTCAGCCTTGCTTCCAATATCACTTCGTATACTTTTCCGGAGAATATTGCATAAAGGTTGAGTTCGCCCACGTCTGTAACGGGGTCGCGGTCTATCCAACTGTCGGGGATGGTCCTTCCGAAGGCATCGCTCGCCCTTACCACATTGTTCCTGTCTATCAAGACAGCGTTACCGTGGATGGGATCATCGGCGATGTACCATCCGTCCAAGCTGTATCTTACATATGTCTGATACAACAATGACTTGAGATCATTTCCCGAAAGGTATTTTTCGCTTGAGATCAGCGTGCGATCCGCCACGTCTAAGCTTCCGAGCAGGGGGTTGATGTAATTCTCATTCTCCCCATCGGGCATTCCGTCGCCGGTAGTGTCGGCATCGGTATCGAATGAATAGAAGTTGATAGTATAGTATTCGTCAACGAGCTCCCACGTCTTGTTGTCGCCGGCCTCGCAGGTGCGTCCCGGAACGGTGGTCGGATCGTTCACGCCGTTCTGGATCAGTACTGCGGGCGAGTGCGTCTCCGATGTGTATATTCCTGTCTTGACAGACATTATGTGGCGGTCGGATATCGGCTTATACTCCACAAACTGGAGGGCGCCTGAGGTGTGGTTCCAGTTCATTATCTGTATGTTACCCATACTTTTCGGAATAAGGTTGGAGATATCGACGGTGCCGGATATGTTATCGATGATCAGCAGACCCGTGGGATACGAACCGTTGTACTCCCAGTTCCAGCTGTTCCAGTTATTGTAAATATTGTTGGCCTCTGCGATGCAGGTTGAATCGGAAACGATCCTCAGGGCCTGTATCCTGGTGTATTCGAACGCATTACTTGCAACGGTCGCTTCCGCCCACACGCTGACCTCCTCAACAGCGTTCGTTAGCCTGCTGAATGACCATTTTCCGATGGTCGTCTTCTCCGGAAGGGTGATCGTAATGAGAGATGTGCCGAGGAAGGCATCATCGCCGATGACCAGCGGGTCGCCTGTGGTGAGGAATCTGAAATCTCTCAAAGCGGCGCAGTTGGTGAACGCGCTGGTTCCGATCTCTTTCACATTTTCCGCATAAACGGCGAGTACGTCCGAACCGGCGAATGCCGCGTTCGGGATCTCTTCTACATCATTGAGGTCCACTAATATCGAGGGGCATCTGTCAAATGCCGATCTCTCGATCACTTTTACCCCGTCCGCCACAACGAACTTGTTGCCGCGGTCGGCAAGCAGCGGCTTTATCCCGGACGGCAGTTTGATCAGTACATTCGGATTACCGCCGCTGAGGCTGTACAGCGCGCCGTGAACGCCCCTGTCACCGGGGCCGATCTCTTTTGAAATTATTGATGCATAGTGTGTGTTGGTTATGGGCACAAGGAAATATTCCAGTTCGTGGGTGCCGTCGAAAGCGGACACTCCTATGCTGGTCACGTTACCCAGTTCGGCCTTTTTCAGCGTAGTGTACATGAATGCATAATCTCCGATGGTATACCCGGCGGATGCGGGGAAGGTAATATCGGCTATCGCCCTTCCCGTGAATGCGTTCCTGCCTATGCTTGTCACTGAGTTCAATAACAAGGAATAATCATCGGATGCGTCGGAATATGATGCGAGTGTGAGGAAGAAAGCATTATCTCCTATGGTCGTAGCCTTCGACAGATCCAATTCGCTCTGATCGTCAATGACCGATTCCGAGAATGCGTATGCGCCTACGGTCACAACGTTAGGGATGCGGACGGTGCCGAAATCCCTTGCCAAAGAGTTGTTGAATTGAGCCCCGAATGCGCCCTGCCCTATTTCCTCCACCATCGGGAGGTTGAGCACTTCCATGTACGGTATGGGGCCGGTGTAAGGCGTCAGGTTGATAACGTCCAATATAGCAAAGGCATAATTCCCGATCTTAACGAGGTGTTCCGCCTTCAGTATCTCCAGGGATGTACAATGCATGAAAGCCTGATAACCCACTTCCCTGACGTTCTTCAGATCCACTTCGACCGGCCCGGAGCCGCCTCTGCCGAGGTTCACGCATTCCCTGAATGCCGCATCCTGGATCACCATTACGTTCTCGCCCATTGATATGGTCCTCAGGTTCTCTTTTTGGTTAAAAGCGTTAGGACCTATGACCGTCACATTGAATCTTTCCATGATTCCCGACGCCGCGGGATATTCCTCGTATATGAAGTCGGGGATCGTGACGGAGTCCGAGTTCCAGTTATAGCTTTTCAGCGTGACCTCTTTATAGAGGGCCCCTACCAGATGCAGGGAGTCGGAATCATCATAAACGAACGTGAATTCGGTTGACAGATTCCCAAATTGTATCTCGGCACCTGATGAGTCATCGCTGTTGCTCAACAGGAAAGCCGAAGATGTTACGACGATTAGTGATACTATCACTAACATTATTTTATTGATCTTCATTAAAAATCCTCTTTTTTGTATATGGGTAGATGTCCCCCTGTTCCCATCTATGTCGGCATTTCATCCCATAAACCGCCTAGCTTTTATGAAAAAAAGAATGGCAATACAATCTATATATATTTTAGTCTTTTTTGTATATTTTATATAGTACAATATAATAATACTCAATTTATACAAAAAATATATACTATTTTAACGAGATTTACGACAAAATCGTATTCGTTCGCCCTGCACGGGCGTTCGGTGAAAAAGTGTGAGACCTCTTGACCGTTTATTGCAACCAATGAAAAGGATCCCAATAAGGATGCGGGGCCGCCTTTACCTCCGCCCGCAATAGCGCCGAGGCGATCCGTTCAGTGTCTTTTGAGATAATTCTCAGCCTCACGGTACGCTTCGACCACGGCCGTTGGGTTCTTTGTTCTCATGAACCCCTCCCTCATGCATATACCCGCGGTATCGGATGCCAATACCTCCAGGAAAACATCCGGCATTATGCCTCCCGCACCGACCACCGGGATGTCCACTGCGCCCAGCATGAACCTGAGCATAGCTAGGCCTTTCGCATTTCTGCATGATTTGCATGTGAGATCGAAAACGTCCCTGAATATCAGCAGCGTCGCTCCCGCCCTTTCCGCCTCCGCGGCTTCCTTCTCGTTGCGGACGGTGGTCAATATCTCATCGAATCCTTCCGGCTTTGATGCTTTGAGTTCCTGAAGGCTCAGATATATCGTCCTTACTCCTATTTCCTTCGCCGCTTCGGTGAACTTATCCGCACAGAACTCCACGCCGTTCTTTTCACACTCTCCTTTGCAGAACTGTGCCAGATCATTATATTCCGAAGGGGATAGGTCCCTTTCCGAAAGGATCAGCATATCCGGCTTGGCCTGTGCGATAAGGGCTATCTGCTCACTGAAAGGGAGCATCGATCTCTTTCTGTCGGTGGCGGCGATGATCATGATGCTTCAATCGCATATGGTGTATTTTAATTCATTTGAGCAGCCCATTGAAAGATCTTTTCCTGTTTTGATTAGCCAGTGCACATTATGGGGCACTCACTTTCGGTCAATTCGGGCACCCCCCTGTTAACCTTAAATCCTTTGCTGGGCATGAAGAATTGCCGGAAGATGGGAAGTCCGAATCTGTCGTGATTTCTACTCCTACGGCAGATTCGGAACCGTCCCGGTGGGAGGTGGAAAAATGATTTCTGTCTCCAGAAATCGCCGCGGCGGCCGCCGCATCGTGATAGTCATCGGAAAGTTGACCCTCATACTTGAGTGGCCGTGATCCGGGGGCGTCGCGAGGATTGACAGCCCTAAGCTGTCCGGCCCCGTGAGGGGTCGTTATCCATCTCCTTGATCTTTATCATAGTCTTTTTAAGTATTTAACACCAATGTTGGAAACATTTTTTGTCAAAAATGGTCTTTTCCAGCTTACGCTGAACGAATGATCAGAAAAAGAAAAAGGGTTGGGTTTAAGTCGTTTAGGTGCTGCGAAGAACTATCTCTATGTTCACGCCGTCCGGGACCTGGATCCTCATGAGCTGCCTCAGGGCCCTCTCATCAGCGTCCAGGTCGATGAGCCTCTTGTGGATGCGCATCTCCCAGCGGTCCCAGGTCTCGCTTCCCTCTCCATCGGGGCTTTTCCTACAGGGGACCTTGAGCTTCTTCGTGGGAAGAGGAACGGGTCCGCGTATGTCCACGCCGGTCCTTTGGGATATGCCCTTGATCTGGGCGCAGACGCTGTCGACCTTCGCCGGGTCTGTGCCGCTTAGAGAGATTCTTGCGCGCTGTGCCATGTGTTATCACTTTGGATTAAGAGGAAGAAGGCCTCAGTTGGCCTTCTGTACCTCGATGCACATGCCGGCAGCGACCGTCTGTCCCATGTCGCGTATAGCGAAACGGCCGAGAGGCGGGAATTCTTTCGCTGTCTCGAGGACCATCGGTTTCGTTGGCTCTACTTTCACGACAGCGATGTCTCCCGTCTTCAGGAAGTCGGGGTGCTCTGCCTTGGCCTGACCGGTCTTGGGGTCGATGGTCTTGACGAGCTCGACGAACCTGCATGCGGTCTGTGCCGTGTGGCAGTGGAACACAGGGGTGTATCCTACCGTTATCACGGAGGGGTGGTTCAGCACAACGATCTGAGCGGTGAACTGTTTTGCGACTGACGGCGGGTTGTCCACCGGGCCGGCCACATCTCCTCTCTTGACGTCGTTCTTTGCTACACCGCGAACGTTGAATCCGACGTTGTCGCCGGGGCCTGCCTGGGGCAGCTGCTCGTGGTGCATCTCAATAGATTTTACCTCACCGGGCACGTGGGAGGGCTCGAACATGATCTTCATGTTCGGCTTCAGTATGCCTGTCTCGATCCTTCCTACGGGGACGGTTCCGATACCGGTGATGGTGTACACGTCCTGTATAGGCATCCTGAGGGGCTTGTCCGTCTGTTTCTCGGGGACCTTCAGGTTGTCGAGGGCCTCAACGAGGGTGGGGCCTTTGTACCAGGGGGTGTTCGCCGATTTCGCTTTGACGTTGTCTCCGCCCATTGCGGATACGGGTATGAAGGGGACCTGGTCCACTTTGATGCCCACCATCTGCATGAGCTTGCCCATTGCCTCGACCGTCTCTTTGTATTTGGCCTCTTCATATTTCACTGCGTCCATCTTGTTGATTGCGACGATGATCTGTTTGACGCCGAGGGTCGTTGCGAGGAAGACGTGCTCTTTTGTCTGTGCCTGAGGGCCCTCGATGGCGGAGCAGGTGATGACCGCTGCGTCTGCCTGCGAGGTTCCCGTTATCATGTTCTTGACGAAGTCGCGGTGGCCGGGGGCGTCGATGACTGTGAAGTAGTATTTGTCGGTGTAGAACTTCTTGTGCGCTACATCGATGGTCACACCTCTCTCCCTCTCTTCCTTCAGGCCGTCCATGACCCATGCGAAGTAGAAGGAACCTTTGCCTTTCTCCTCCGCCTCTTTCTTGTATTTCTCCACCAGGTGGGGCTCGATCGCACCCGTCTCCAAGAGGATCCTTCCCGTAAGGGTGGACTTCCCATGGTCAACGTGTCCGATGATGACTATGTTCATGTGCTCTTTGTCTGCCATTTTTCATACCTCCTACTTTATAGGTCTGTTTTTCTGCGATAAAGTGTTTATATTTAAAGTTTACAGACCCGAGTAGTAGTTGGCGTCATACGGCTCTGGGTTGATCCCCTTGCGGGTCCTGATCTCCGTGACCACCTTCTTCTGCAGGTCGGGCGGCAACTGTTTGAATCCAGCGTTCTCTGTGGACCAGAGCGCACGGCCCTGTGTCGATCCGCGTATATCTGAAGCGAACCCGAACATGTCAGCCACGGGGCACTCTGCCGATACGGTCGAATCCGCCCCGTCCTGACCCATCTCCAGGATCGTCCCGCGGCGTTGGTTGATCAGATTGACCGATCCTCCCATGAAGTCCGGGGGAACGCTGATGAATACTTTCTGCATCGGCTCCAGGAGGGTCCTTCCCGCCTCGCACATAGCGCCGTATATACCATCCCTTACTGCGGGGATGACCTGTGCCGGCCCTCTGTGGATCGTGTCCTCGTGGAGTTTGGCATCCACCAACTTTACTTTCACTCCGGCCACCTTCTCGTTGGCAAGGGGCCCTCTCTGCATAGCCTCTTCAAAGGCCTGCTTGATAAGCTCCATTGTCTCGTGAAGGTATTGGATACCTTTTGTGTTGTCGAAGAGGGCGTTGCTGTTCTTGAACATCACAATGCCCTTTGCTTCATCTTTCTCAAGACCCATCTCCTCCAGCTGCTTTGCCAGAGCTTTCGGGTCCTTGATCTTCGCGTCGGGGTCTATCTCGCCCTTGTGGATCGCGTCCACAACTGCCTGATCCAGAGGCTCCACCAGGAAGTAGAACTTGTTGTGCTTGTTCGGCGATTTTCCTTCGAACTGCGACGGGTTCTTGCCTTTGATGCATTCCTGGTAGACGACTATGGGTGCGGATGCGACGATCTCGACGCCCTGCTCGTTCACGATACGGTATTCCGTGATCTCAAGGTGCAGCTCTCCCATTCCTGACAAGAGGTGCTCCCCGGTCTCGTTGTTGATCTCGATGCAAAGGGACGGGTCCGCTTTGGCGATGGTCCTCAGAACATCCACCAGTTTGGGCAGGTCCTTCATGTTCTTCGCCTCGATCGCTTTCGTAACGACCGGTTCCGAATAGTGGGCCATCTTCTCGAAGGGGTCCATGTCGGTTATTGTGGATACCGTGGATCCCGCAATGGCGTCCTTGAGCCCGGTGATGGCGGCGATGTTCCCCGCTACCACCTCGTCAACTGTGATCCTGTCAGCGCCCACCATGAGCGCGACTGTCTGTACCCTCTGCACGTTCGGCATTCCCGCTATGTAGAGCGAGTCTCCTTTCTTGACCGTGCCGGAGAACAGCCTTCCTATCGCCACTTCCCCCGCGTGGGGGTCCATGATTATCTTGTTGACCATCAATGAGACGTCGCCTTTCTGGTCGCATGACAGCATCTGTTTCCCTATCGACGATTCGAGGTCGCCCTTCCAAATGGTGGGGATACGGATCTTCTGCGCGTCGAGGGGGTTCTGGATGTGCCTTATCGCCATCTCAAGGACCACTTCGTGTATGGGGGACTTCTTTGCCAGTTCTTTCTGGCCGCCCTCCCTGGCGCAGTACTCGAAGATGTCGCTGAATGATATCTTGGACCTCTGCATGAACGTCGATGATATGGCCCAGTTGTTGTATGCGGACCCGAAAGCCACCGTTCCGTCCTGTATGCTTACCTGCCACTTTTTGTTGAGCGGCGCCGGAAGGATGTCCATGATCTTCTGGTTGAACTCCGAGACGAGCTTGGAGAACTTGTTTATCATCATATCCTTCGTGACCTGCTGCTCGACGATCATCCTGTCCACTTTGTTGATGAACAGAAGCGGCCTCACCCTCTCCTTAAGGGCCTGCCTTATGACGGTCTCGGTCTGAGGCATTATGCCTTCCACCGCGCAGCAGAGTATGAACACACCGTCCAGAGCCCTCATGGCCCTTGTGACGTCTCCTCCGAAGTCCACGTGGCCGGGTGTGTCGATGAGGTTGATGAGGTACTCCTTTCCCTCGAACTTGTGGACCATCGATGCGCTTGCGGCGTTGATGGTGATGCCTCTTGCGGCCTCCTGCTCGTCGAAGTCGAGAACGCACTGCTTCCCGGCGAGCTCGGATGACATCATCCCTGCTCCCGCTATGAGGTTGTCGGAGAACGTTGTCTTACCGTGATCTATATGCGCCGCCGTGCCGATGTTCCTGATGAACTCAGGTTTCACCATCAGCTCCGTCGCTCTTTTTATGTTGTCCTCTTTACGTCCCATTTCCTCACCTTCATCATCTGGCCGACTGTGCGACCCTTTCGATCTCTTCTTTCTTTGACACCGCGAAGGATGTCATGTCGCCCTTAGCCGCAAGCATGAGCTCGTCGGCGAGGCACTCGTATATGGGCTTCTTGCTTTTCGAGGACGCCCTTACCACTCCCGTGCACACGTTCCTTATGGCGATGTCGAGCCTTCTCTGAGGAGATATGTCCACAGCTTTCGGAACGGATATTCCTCCGAACTGAAGCCTTGTGACCTCTTCGCGGGGTGCCGCGTTCTCCAATCCCTCGATCAGTATCTGCACCGGGTTCTTCTTCGTTTTCTGCGCTATTATGTCGAACGCCTGGGAGACCGTCTTGTACGCCTTCATCTTCTTTCCGGTGTACTTCTCGGTCCTCATTATGTTGTTTATCAGTCTCTCAACGATGCTCAGCTTTGATTTGCCGAACCATCTGTTTGCATGTTTGCCGCCCGAGTGAGGCACGTTTGTGGGTGTTAGGTCTATGTATTTTGCCAAACCGCCATCATTAATGATGACCTCGGACGTGTCGTATTTTCCGAATATGAGCGCTTTCTGAGCAACGATCTCTGACATTTGATTCACCTTACCGGTTTCTCGGTCCTTCCTCTGACCATTTCACTGAGAGAGACGTTGTTGACTTTGATGACCTTGTAACGTACACCGGGAATATCACCATAAGAACGGCCCATCCTTCCGCCGATACCTTCCACAAGCACCTCGTCGTGCTCGTCGATAAAGTTGATGGCCCCGTCCCCCACCGCGAAGGCGGTGATCTGGCGGCCGTTCTTTATCAGCTGGACCTTTACGCACTTACGGATGGCGGAGTTGGGCTGCTTCGCCTCCACTCCGACCTTCTCCAGCACGATACCGCGTGCCTGTGCGGAACCCTCCAGGGGATCTGATTTCTCCCTGAGTTTCAATATTCGTTTCTTGTACCCTCTGTCCAGCCAGCGGAACTTCTGCCTGTCCTCTTTCATCTTTCTTGCGGTGTATAGACCTCTACCCAAACGTTTCACCTCATTCTGAAGTATTTTTTGCGATTATTATTATCGTATTTAAAGCTCATGCATTGAAGCATGGCTTTATTTCTGAACTTGGCTAACTCGATTAGATATATAACACCTTTTATAGGAATCCTCCCTATTTTGGCAGGCGGTCCTTCCGACGGCAACAATAACGGCGGACCGTGACAAATCTTTATAAACGAGACATGACTAGCACGGACAAAGGTGAAGAAGATGGCGGATGACGATTACATGGCCTTGCTGAACAGGGCAAAGGAGGTCCTTCCCGAAACGATAGAGAACCACGAGAGGTTCGAACTCCCGGAGCTGGATATATTGCAGGAAGGGAAGACCACGGTCTTCAGGAACTATATCGACGTGACCGATAAGCTGAGAAGGGACCCGCAGCATCTTCTGCAGTTCCTCCTGAAGGAATTGGGAACCCCCGGGAACATAGAAGGAAGAAGGGTGGTCTTCAAGGCGAAGATCTCCCCCGTTTCGATCAACGAGAAGATCCAGACATACACCGAAACATACGTCATCTGTTCGGAATGCGGACTTCCGGACACGAAGATGATCAAAGAGGACCGCACCCTCATTTTGGAATGCGAGGCCTGCGGGGCCAGAAGGTCCATCAACGTCAGGAAGGCATCGAAGTCCGACACCCAGAACACGCTGAGAGTGGGAGATGTGGTGGAGATCCTCATCTCCGATACGGGGAAGAAAGGGGACGGCGTCGGGAAGCATATGGAATATCTGGTGGTGGTTCCGGGCACCGTCAAAGGGACCACGGTGAATGTGAAGATAACGAACCTTTCCGGAAAGACGGCGTTCGGAACGATAAGCGCCGAGCGCCCCGAAAGATGATCAGCTGTTAACTATGAGATATTTTGTGGAATCCTACGGTTGCACAATGAACTACGGGGAGGGCGGCCGGCTCTCCGAAGAAATGGCCGCGATGGGGCATGAGGAAGCGCCTTCCGCGGGATCCGCCGACATCGTGATACTGAACACCTGCACGGTGGTGGACACCACCGAGAAGAAGATGATACGCCGCATGTCCGAGCTGAGGAAGGCCGGAAAGGACGTTATAGTGACGGGCTGCATGGCGAAGGTCCAGGCGAACCGCGTTTCCATACGGTTGCCGGACTCTTTGATAATACCTCCGGATCGATATTCGAATTTCTCGTCGGAGGTCTCCGAAAGATACGGTACCGGTTCCTGTTCCGAAAAGGCGCATTCTTCCAACATACTTCCGATATCCCAGGGCTGCCTCGGAAGCTGTACATACTGCATCACAAGATTCGCAAGGGGCAGGCTGTCCAGCTGCGGCCCTGATGCTCTGCTATCAAGATTCAGATCGATCTTGGACAGCGGCGCAAAGGAGATCCTGATCACCGCACAGGACACCGGCTGCTACGGAAAGGACATCGGTACCGACCTCCCTTCCCTGCTGGGAAGGATGCTGGAGATCGAAGGCGATTTCAGACTGAGGATCGGAATGATGAATCCGAACAGCCTTATGCCCATAATCGACAGCCTCCTTGACATCATGGAGGATCCCCGCATATACAGATTCCTTCATGTTCCGGTGCAGAGCGGCAGCGACGATGTTCTGAGGAGAATGAACAGGCTGTACACGGCGGAAGAATTCTTCGGCCTGGCGGAGAAGGCACGTTCCAGATATCCGGAGATCAGCATATCCACGGATCTGATATCGGGGTTCCCGGGCGAGACGGATGACGATCATAAAAAAAGCCTTGATCTCATCAGAAGACTGGGGGCGGACACGGTCAACATAACTAGGTTCTCCCCCCGGCCGGGGACCGAGGCGGCATCGATGGCGGCGGTCCACGGGCGTGTCTCGAAGGACAGATCTGCCGAGCTCACCGAAATGAAGAACGCTGTGGAATATGAGAACAACGCCAAGATGGTCGGAAGGGTCGAGAACGCGCTGATCACGGAGGCGGGAAAAGAAGGGACCATGATCGCAAGGACGCGTAACTACCGCCCCGTTGCGGTTCCTTCCCGCCTTCCGGTGGGAACTTTCATCGAGACGGAGATAACGGGATGCGAACCCACATATCTCATCGGAAAAGTAATGAAAGATGCGGGGTCCGCCCCGCGTTTGGAATGAACGTTATATAATCGAAACAAATAGAGAGGGCCGCAGTCCCGTGGTGTAGTGGTCAATCATGCCGGCCTTTGGAGCCGGCGACGGTGGTTCGAATCCGCCCGGGACTACCTTATTCTCTCATGTTCCTTTGAGCCATGTCCGCTTAGGCATGTCCTTTTTTCTTCCTTTCACTCTTCAGATCCCTCTTCGGACCCCTCTTCGGGTTCGCTTTCCTGCGCCGCGGCTTCTTCCTCCTTGGCCTTTACGGCCTTGAGGTCCTCTTCGTATTCCGCGTTGGGGCATTTGGATCTCAGGGTGCTGAGTGCGTCAGGCTTCTCTCTCGGGGACATGGCAGCTTTGCCCTCTTCTCCGAAGAGAATGCGTATCCTGTCCGGTGAGAGAACGAGCAATCCCTCTCCCAACTCCAGACCCTTATTGGTGCTGATTATCTTGGTCACCGTTTCGTAAGGTATCTCGCGTGTCTTGAATACGCCTTTCACTGTCAGCTTCTCGTCGTCCATGGTGTAAAGGGTCTTTGCCACGACCAGCAAGGACATCACCACCACCAGGATGAGGATGATCAGTATGGGGATCGGTATCCCTCCCGTCGTCTTCATCAGCGTCCATATCATCAACAATGGACTTATCACGAGCAAAATCAGGATCAGATGCGCCCAGAAGACCCATCCAATTTCAGGCTTGTATATCTTCTCCATAATGAAGAAAGGTGTTCATCTGATATAATCATATTCGGAAAAATGCCTTTCTGGCCTTTCTGCCGCGATAGAATTGTGATGGAGCGGTCCGCATGGCCCCTTCATCACTCGACGGGAGCGTTTTAAACCCCTTTCCTCTTTTTCACAACAAAAATGACAGAAGAATTGATATAGTATGTTACGTGTTAGCACGTAGCACGGTGATGAGAAAATGTTCGGAAAGAACATCCGCATGGAAAGAATAATCAACAGAGAGACGGGAAATGCAGTGATCGTACCGATGGACCATGGTATATCGATAGGTCCCATCGGCGGCCTGATAGATATGAAGAGCACAGTGAACGCGGTGAGCGAAGGCGGAGCGACCGCCGTTCTCATGCAGAAAGGTCTCATACCGTACGGGCACAGGACCGCAGGCGGAGACGTCGGTTTGATACTTCATCTCTCCGCATCCACGAACATAGGCTCCACTTCGGATTCCAAAGTGTTGGTATCGAATGTGGAAGAGGCCCTCAAGCTCGGTGCGGACGCTGTTTCCATTCATGTGAACCTCGGTGCCGAGAGCGAACCGCAGATGCTGTCCGATTTCGGAAAAGTGTCGAAGGACTGCGCCGAATGGGGCATGCCTCTTCTGGTGATGGCATACGCCCGGGGGCCGACCGTCAAGGATCAGTACGACCCTGCCGCGGTTGCACATTGTGCGCGGGCCGCCATGGAGTTGGGTGCGGACCTCATCAAGGTCAGTTACACCGGAGATATAGATTCATTCAGGACCGTTGTGAAGGGTGCTTTGGCGCCGGTGCTCATTGCGGGAGGCCCGAAGATGAGTTCAGACATAGATATTCTGAACATGGTGCACGATTCCATTGAGGCCGGAGGAAAGGGGGTCTCCATCGGAAGGAACATATTCCAGCACAAGAATCCCAAAGCAATGACCGAAGCTATCTCGGGAATCGTCCTGAGAGGGATGACCGTGGAAGAGGCTTCGAAACTCCTAAAGTGATTAGCATGAAAGAGATATGGATGAGAGCTGACGTCCCCGATGACGCCGATGAAAGAAAGAAGATGCTGATATCAGGGCTTGAGAGCGGGATCGACACGTTCATAGTCCGCCCGGGGGACGAAGGGTTCTCATCACTGGGAAAGGTCAGGCTTATCTTCAACGGCGGAGGTATTCTGTCGGGAGACATCAGCGGCAGGATCGTCCGGATCACGTCCCCGGAAGAGCAGACGGAGGCCATGGGCCTCTGCGGCAAAGAGGGAACGATCGTCGTTTCGACAGGGAACTGGTCAGTCATACCGTACGAGAATCTCATCGCCGCATCCGCGGGAAGAACAAAGGTGATGGCATGCGTTTCATCCTCCGCCGATGCTGAGCTGTGCAGGAACATCCTTGAGAAAGGTACTGACGGGATCGTTGTCGAGGCGGATGACCCAGATGACATTAAGAACATCATTGAGAACGCGAAGACCGCGCCTGGGATCGACCTGACCGCGGTGAAGGTCATCGGAATTAAGAACATACAGACAGGCGACCGCATCTGCATCGACACATGCTCGGCGATGGTGCCCGGCGAGGGCATGCTCATCGGGTCGCAGTCCTCATGCCTTTTCCTTGTCCAATCGGAGAGCGAGGATAACGGGTACGTGGCGGCGCGGCCGTTCCGGGTGAACGCAGGCGCGGTTCACGCCTATATCATGGTGCCGGAGGGAAAAACGAGATATCTTTCCGAACTGCACGCTGGGGACGATGTGCTCATCATAAGCAGGGAGGGCGTCTCCAAGACAGCATCGATCGGAAGATGCAAGGCGGAGGTTCGGCCGATGCTCATGGTCACCGTATCCCACGGCGGCAGCGAGTACACAACAATACTTCAGAATGCGGAAACGGTCAAGCTCGTCACTCCCGGCGGTTCTGTTTCCGTCAGCGAGCTCAAGAAGGGAGATGAGGTCATGGTGCACCTCACTTCCGGCGGAAGGCACTTCGGGATGGCGGTGGAGGAGAAGATAAAAGAGAACTGAGGCCCCCGCGGCCTGAATGAGGGAGAGTGAGAAGGAATGAAGGAAATAAATCGGCTCAGAGAAAAGATCGAAGAGATGGATTTCCTTATAGTGGAGCTGATGATCCGGCGCAACGATGCCGCAAAGGAGATAGGCATTCTGAAGAACGAACTGGGTATCCCTCTCAGGAACATGGAGGTTGAGAAAAAGGTCATCGAAAGATACCGCATGATGGCAGAGAACTCCTCCCTCCCTCAAGATGTCTCGGAATCGATATGCAGGATCCTCATCGAGAGTTCGGTGGAGCTCCAGTCCTCGCTGCAGACGAAAAGATGCGAAAAGAAGGTCACCATCATCGGCGGCACGGGAGGTATGGGAAAGTGGATGCAGAGGTATTTCAGAGACATGGGGGCCGAAGTGAACATCGTCAGCCGTTCCGTCGGCCGCATGGAGGATGCGAAGGACTCGGACATCGTCATTATCTCAGTACCGATATCGACCGTCGGAACAGTTCTGAAAGAAGCGGACTCCGTCTGTAAGGAGGATGCGTTGATCTTTGACATCTCGTCAGTAAAATCCCCTTTCTCCGAAGACCTCAAAAGAATGGCCGAGCGCAGGAAGGTGTGTTCGGTCCACCATATGTTCGGCCCTTCCGCCATATCCATGCTGGGCAGGAACGTGGTGGTCTGCGACTGCGGTTGCAGGGAGGCGGTGGACGAGGCCGCGGAGCTCTTCGACAGCGAAGGATCCAACATAATATTCACAAGCGTTGAGAGGCACGACGAGCTAATGGCTTACGTTCTTGCGTTCGCGCATGCTTCGAACATCGTATTCTTCACCGCCCTCAGAGAGAGCGGCATACCCTTCGATGAACTGAAAGGAATAGCTTCGACCACTTTCAGAAAATGCCTGAGCACCTGCATCCCGGTATCGGAAGAGAATGCTCCGCTGTATCATGAGATACAGCGTCTGAACGATAATGCCGAGATCATGTGGGACGTTTTCGAGAAGGCCGTGAGAGAAGTGAAGGAAGCATCCCTTTCATATGATCCGGAAAGATTCATAGAGATCATGGATAAGGGAAAAGAATATCTTTTGAACTCGGCGGAAAACTCCATTCTCGGAAAAAAATGACATTTTTTGTTCTTCGATGGGCGGCCTTTGTTTGAAATATTGCCTAAATGTGGTTGTGTCTATTGCAAAGTCGGTGTTGAAAACATTGCAAAGTCGGTGTTGAAAACATTGCAAAGTCGGTGTTGAAAACGTTGCAAAATTGCAACGCCTACACTTCATAGGTAGGTGCAATGACCGACTCCGGCAGGCCGGCGGTTTCGGTGGCGGCTTTCTCTCCGAACACAAAATTCGCCTTGAACTTCCCCATAGAAAAGAAAGATTGAAAAGAAGTTTAAAGGGGGGTTGGTTGGGTCAACGGTGTTCTATCATCACCTTCTCTGTTATCTCCCCTCTGGGTATGGTGTAGGACCCGTCCGGGTTGGGAAGCAGTGTCTTCCACTGTCCGTCCTCTCCGACATGGTAGGCCACGGTACCGGATGCGCCTTCCAGAGAGAAGGTGTACGCCTTCTTCCTGCGGGCTCTGTCCTTCTCGTTCATGACCGCACCTATCACTTCGACCACCTCATACGTCCTCCTGTAGAAGAGGATGAACCACAGCAGCAGGCCGACTATTATCAACAGCAGTATCGCCGCGATGATCCACCACAACATACCGTTGTCGTCCGAGCCCGAACCGCTCCCGTCTGTGAAGTAGAGCTCGAGTTGTACGGACGCCGTCAGATCATACATTTCATACTCTGATGTCCTGTGTATGCCGCCGCCGTCCCTCCATTCTTTGAAAGTGTATCCGTCCTCGGCGAACGCTCTGACCATTACGTCGGCATGATCGGGAAGAGAGACCACCATGGAATATTCCTGGAAGGCGGCTCCGTTTATGCTGTATTGGGCATACCCTTCTCCTTCCACCACATCGATCCTCAAAGTAACGTCCGTCCTGGGGGTGAGGCTGCCGATCACCTGTATGGTATGGTTGGACACCACGCCGGGGAAGGCATAGTATCCGAGCTCCACCTCAGTCCATGACAGTTCCATTCCGTCGACTATCACTGCTCCGATGTATAGTCCTGCATTGGCAGAGAATGTAAAGGTCTGCCCTCCTCCTTCGGGTAACGTTATGGTGCCTTTGGGAGAGATACTGGTCATGCCGTCGGATGTTGCGGTTATGTAGTAATTCCTCAGAGGAGCGGGACCGGTGCTGAACACGGCGGTGAGGTCATAGCTGCCGCCCATGGCGAAGGTGTTCGTTTCAGACAACGGAGCGAACGGTACAGGTAAGCCGCCGACAGACCGCCACTGGGTGAATCTCCAGTCAGCGGTGTCGGGTATAGCTTCGAGTGCCACCATCGTGCCTGCCTTGAAGGTGTACCTCTTTGGCACAGAGACTGTATCGGTGAATCCTCCCACGGTGACGTCTATCGATCCGTCGCCGTCAACGTCCAGCATCAGTGTGTAGTAATCGAGGGTGGCCGCCGCGGGTCCGCCGGTGACGGTGAGTATCTCGCCGGTATCCGAACC
>WRJJ01000022.1 GCA_009778575.1 Methanomassiliicoccaceae archaeon | reverse complement strand
ATTGCTGAAACCCAATGGCGAAATGCTGATAGTGCTTGACGACACTATACTTAATGGAGCAACGTGTCTCAATATAAGAGAATGGTTGCTTGATAAATTCGTAATTATTGGGATTCACTCATTACCATTTAATTCCTTTTTTAAGGCTAAAGCAAATATAAAAACATCTGTATTGCACGTCAGAAAAAAATCTGACGAAAATGATATGCAAGGTCATGTATTTATGTCTATTAGCAATAATATTGGTCATGATAATTCGTTAAGAGATACTCCTTTTAGAAATAGTTTGACTGAAATTCTGATGGCATATCTAGAATGGCAACGCGCGGGCAATATGAATGCTACAATGAGAAACACAGTTATCCCATCTGAAAAATTAGAAGGGCCACTGCAATATTGGCTGACAGCAGCCACTGATATTACGACAGAAAGATTTGATGCATTTTTCTACTGCCCTGATCTGCATGGAGTCTACAAGAGCATGGAGGAGGCATCCTGTAGGAACAAGATAGATATTCTCGATGCTAACTCCCTTGAACTTAGATCAAAATTGACCTCCATGGAGAAAAAAGATATGAAGGCTAGTGGGAAAACATATAGATACATCGAAATAGGGGATGTGACTCGCTACGGTCTCATAACAAAGTATGTCGATGGCCCATTTGATGAGTTGCCTTCTCGTGGTGAATATATGATTCGTTCGGGTGACATATTGGTCGCGGTCAACAATAGTTCGAGAGGCACCGTTGTACGTGTTCCAAACGACTTCGATAATGCTATTTGTACCTCAGGGTTCATAGTTATTGTTCCAAAGGATGAAGAAACAGGGCTGTTACTTTGGTATGCTCTAAGAAGTGAAATATGCAGAAAACAAATATATTATCTGGCTCAAACGGCAAGTCAACCAGAACTTAAAATCGAAGCATGGAATAAGTATTTCAAAATTCCAATTCCAATAGGCGAAGAAAAAAATAGTGCTATAGAAAAGGCAAGCAAGTTCTTTGAACATATTGATGAACTTTCAGACGTAAACAACTGGCGGTTTGATCTAACGGACTAATGGACTTGTTTTGAAGATGGTGCTTTGCCACTTTAGGTGCAGACATCACACATTGGGTGCAAACGGGACTTTGGGTGCAAAGCCCCTTCCCCACATCGTTATTTTGACAGTCCTACCGTCGTCTTCGACTCTCATATATGGATTCTGTCTCACTATGGCATATTCATCGGCGTCTTTCATGAACTCCCATTCTTCTGGATCCACGTATTCTTCTCTCACATATTTTCGTGGAATGCCGAATGCGTATAACTGCATATAATATGACAGAAAGAACACATATGAGCCGTCCCATTCTATTTTGACATCCCACCATTTCCTTGTGCGTTTGTAATTACGGACGACATACAGCAAGTCTCTCCTTATTTCGGGGCAACTCACTGCATTCAGGCGTTTGCGCACATATTCCGAGTCGGGACACTTGATGGATTCCGTGGCCTTAACTACATCTCTACAGGTCTCTTCGTTGTCGATAAAATCTTCTTCCTGATACATTCCATCGCCGCAAGACTCGAATTTCTTAATCTTTTTTTCTCCTTTTTTCCATGCTTCGAAGGTGTTCTTGCTGATGTATATGATCTTTGTATTTGCAACACTAACCATTTTTATCCCTCCGCATCATTGTTCGACCATAAAGTGAATCATTATCCGTCATCTCTTCCCCAGATGTGTATTCTGACCCTTTTCCCGTTGTCCATGATATCCATATGTGCATTCTGATATACGGCATCATAATCATCCAAATCGTAGAATGCTGCCTCGAACGCCTTGAATTTTTCGTCTTTTATCTCATGTTTGTCCATTTCTAAGAACAAAATACTCCAAAGTTCCAAAATGTCCTCTTCGTTAATATCTTCTTTATTTCTGAGGTTGTTTACAATCCTATGGAACTCTGAATATTTTTCATCGTTGATCTCTTCCCATTCTTCGATCTCACATAAGGCCTTGCGGAATGTGTGAAACACCTCATCATATCCCGGCCCCCATTCTTCTGTGTCCACATGTCTCTTGTTCGCATGCTTTCTTAAAACATATTCACCGTGGTGCCTCAGATATGTCTGCAACATGGAAACATATGAGCCATCCCATCTATCGGAACCTATCCTGTTGTATTCTTCGCCAATGAGATATTTGCGCATAACATACAACAGATCTGCCTTTAACAAAGGACTGTCCATTGCATCCAGACAATAGCATAACCACGCCTCTTCGGGATACTCATCAGTTTGAGGGCCGTAGACCGTGTCCGGTTTTTTCTCAGCGATTATAAAATCGTCATCTGTTAGGTCACACACCGGATAATAGTTGCCTTCCATCCTGACCTCTCCGCGCCTCCACTTCTCGAACGTTTCTTTGCTCAGATACATGAAAGTATGCTCCGAAGAACTGTTCGTTTCGAAAATCGGACCCCTGATCGTCATCTTCATTTTTTCGCCTCATATCGTGTGGCTCATCGTTCCCTTTACCTTTGCGAACATATGATCTATCGTGTCCATCAGTTTATACCTATCTGCTGATGTGCTTGTGGCCGCAAACTCTTCTTTTACGAGATCTATGTACATCGTGTGGGTGGCATCACTCCCTTGATAGAACAGACCCCACGTTTCATCATCAACATGTTCTCTTATATTCAGCTGCCTAAGAGCCAGATTGTCAAAGGAGACGACTTTGAACTTATTGAATATCTGATCGAGATTGCTCTCTGTATCCTTTATATTCTCTCCAACCGTCTCTTGATTCTCGCGATAGTACTCTGCACCTCTCCCCCAATTTTTGTATCCGAGGATCAAGATCTTCATATTCATATCGCCATAGGATAGAATGGTTTCCAACGGGGTCATGCCGGCAATCACGTGCAGGACCGTATTGGTGTTGCGTCTTGCAAAGTCACACACCCTTTCATACGACGGAGAATGCACCGATACACCTATGCCTCGAAGAAGATCTTTGTCTATCCATTCCTGTATCTTGTCGTAGTTGGTCAGCAGTTCTTTCTCATGCAGTGTTATATTGGCCAGTATATTCTTATTTTTGAGAGATTTCAGCAACTCCCCTATGTGGGGGTGGGATGTCGGAGAACCTCCGCCTATGGCTATCTCGGTATATGGCCTCAGGGTATCAAAGAAAGGCGCATCGAGGTTTGCATGATCTCCGTTCTCAGTACTTTCTTCATGACACATCTTGCAGCCGATGCTACAACGGTTGGTTATCTTCAAATCGATGGATTCCGGAAAAACGGTATGGAACTCGTCGTCATCGGTTACGCGTATCTTCGTTCCGTCGTTTATGTTTATCATCACATGAACGTTTCCATTCAGGTACTGCCTCCAACCTCTGTCTGTCAACATTAACTCATCCCTATGTTTTCACACCAGGTCCGCCTATATGGTTTTAACGGCTTTCTTAACTTAAGGTGCAACTTACCTACATTAGATGCAAGTCTGACTTTAAGTGCAAAGCCCATAGAAAACAGTCTGCACCTAAAATCGGGTAGAAACGGGACCTTGGGTGTAACTGGGGACTTAAATGCAAAGCCGACATGGAGATCGCTTCAACATACTTCAGCGGGCATTCAACCTATATATACGTGCCCGTGGTATATACTTTCATTCAGAAGGAGCGAATGACATGAAAGGATATTGTTTCTTAGTGAACGGGGACCCGGTCACAGCACGCGATACTGTTTACGGAATTCTAACTGATCAGGGCTTTACCTTGACGCCGATCGATGAATGGTCTGCCGATGCCGAAAGAGGATCTCAGGGCAAGTCCATCCTTTTAGGCGGGTTTGCCGGTAAAAAAGGGCGTCACGTAAAGTTGCAGATCATATGCCGGTCAGGTTCAGAAGGATTTACCTTCACGCTTATACCCGGCACCAGCGGGGCTTCAGGCGGTCTTGTCGGTGTGAGCCAAGCCGATAAAATTTACGCTGATGTCTATAACGCTGTTGGTACGGCTTTTAAGAATGCTGGCGTTTTGATCTCGGACAACCCCTTGAAGTAAAGGTCGCATAAAAGTACGGCAGTTTGTCAAAACAGCTGACAAAGATCATGAACACTGAAATATATCAACAGCCTCTTTCAGTTTCTCCGCAACGGCCCTGCCTTTTGGAGTAAGCTCTAAGATAGTGGTTACATAATTCAGGCGTTCCAACTTTTTTGTTATCAGCCCTTCACCGGCCATCCGATCGGTAAGAGCATCTAATGTCCTGAAAGATGAAACAACATCCGATAGATCGTTTAGTTTCATAGGATCTGATGAATCGAACATCCTAATCAGCAATAAGGCAACGTAGCGCTCGCATAACAGCATGACCTCGTTTTTTTGTCTGCCTTTTTGCATAAGCTTTCAACCAACTTGTTGAATTTAGATAATTGCTTTTTATAAAGCATTTAAATGCATTTTAGAAAGAACTATATGCCAACATACAGTTTACTTGTTAATTAACAAGTGGTTGCATTATGGCAAGTATAAACCTAACGCAGGCAAAAAATGCAAAGGTTGATGAATTCTACACTCTGTGGGAGGTTATAGAAAGAGAGGTTCAGGCATATTTGGAATATGATCCTGATGTTTTCAGGGGTAAAACAATCCTATTACCTTGTGATGACCCCGAGTGGAGCAATTTCACTAAGTTTTTTGCGTTACATTTCCAAGAGTACGGCCTGAAGAAACTCATCTCAACAAGTTATGCGCCCGAAAGCAAGGCATATAAAACACATTATCAGACCACATTATTCGAAGAGAACAGTCCGAAGTTCGATAAGGATAAAACTAAAATTAACGGCAAGATTTTCACACTGTGTGAGGACAGCAACAGTGACGGAAAGATAGACATAGATGACCTGAGATGGGACTATTTGGGTGGCAATGGAGATTTTCGAAGTAAAGAGGTGTTGAAACTCCGTGATGAAGCAGACATCATAATTACGAATCCTCCTTTTTCATTGTTCCCCGAATTCTTTGCGTGGATCACTGATGCAAGCAAACACTTCCTAATTATCGGCAATATGAATGCCATAACCTACAAAGAAGTATTTCCACACATAAAGGGAAACAGCATCTGGCTCGGTGCAACGAATTTCAATAAAGGGATGTATTTCAGAGTTCCTGCTGATTTTGTCTATGCGGACTCATATAAATTTGAAAAGGAGATAATGGGAGAAAAAGTAAACCGCGTACCCGGGGTGTGTTGGTTCACTAACATCGACCACGGCCGTCACCATCAACCCCTGCCACTTATGCCTTATGCAGATAACCTGAAATTCAGCAAGCACAAAGAAATCAGAGGCAAAACATCCTATGAGGAATATGATAACTACGGCGCCATTGAAGTCCCCTATGCTGATGCCATTCCATCTGACTATGATGGTGTGATGGGTGTACCCATATCGTTTCTCGACAAATACTGCCCCGATCAGTTTGAGATAATGGGGGCTACAGAAAGTGAGGGACGTGGATTTTCTTGTGGGTTATGGGATGAAAACAGTAAGATCTCACAACCCTTGATAAAAGGTAAAAGAATATACAAAAGAATTTTTATAAGAAAAAAGAGGCAATAAAATGGACACAACTCTCCAAATGTACAAGGTCAAGGATATTGTAGATGGATTCGTTTACAACGAATTTGAGGGCAAAGGGCTGTTCGGCCTTTTAGGAAAGTTGACCATTCAGCCTGAATACCAGCGAAATTACATTTACGCCGATGGAAAGAAAGATGTTGCCGTCATCGACTCATTGCTAAAGGGGTATCCACTGGGGTTGATCTACTTTGTAGATACTTCTGATGATAACTTTGAGATATTAGACGGGCAGCAGCGCATAACATCAATAGGCCGCTTCACAACGGGTAAATTTGCGATCCGTGACGCTAACGGGAGAGAACAATTGTTCAGTTCTCTGCCTGCTGACAAACAGAAAAAGATAATGGAAAGCGAGCTTTTGGTCTATCATTGCAGAGGCGAGGAAAGCGAGATCAAAGAGTGGTTCAAAACAATAAATATTGCCGGAATACCATTGAATGAACAAGAATTGCTTAATTCAATATTCTCTGGGTCATTCGTAACGTTGGCCAAGGCTGAATTCAGTAACTCTGGCAACTCCAATGTCCAAAAATGGAGTTCGTATGTTTCCGGCTCGGCGAAACGGCAGGATTTCATGGCAACGGCATTGCGGTGGGTCGCCGCATCGCATGGCCTAGAGATAGAAGAATACATGCCTATGCACAGGCTCGATAAAGACATCAATGAACTGAAAACATACTTCAACACTGTGCTGGACTGGATTTCAGGCGTCTTCCGTGATGTTGAGAAAGAGATGTGCGGCCTGGATTGGGGAAGGTTATACGAAGAATATCACACAACGTCGTATGACCCATCCAAAGTATCCGCATCGTTACACAAACTGTATGAAGACACATATGTCAAAAATAGGCGCGGAGTTTTTGAATATATCTTGGGTGGAGAGACCGATACCAAGCTTTTGGATATTCGTATCTTCGATGATGCGACGAAGCAGTCTGTATATAACCAACAGACCGCTGATGCGAAAGATAAGGGATCGTCGAATTGCCCCTATTGCGCAATCGCGCATGATGCTGCGAACAGCAAGATATGGGATCTCAAGGACATGGATGCCGATCATGTGACAGCGTGGAGCAAGGGTGGCACGACGGACATCAGGAATTGCCAAATGTTGTGCAAACCGCATAATAAAGCGAAGGGCAATAAGTGATCATTCGACGTTCGACCATTACATGTTGGTACGGCCTGTATCAAAAATGTTGTTAACAGCGGAACATTTGGTGTAATCGTATGGCTTTGGTGCATTCTCTTCGCAACAAATTTTTATAAAACCGCCCCTTTGACAAATGACAACATGGTAAAAGAAGTTGTAACGAAAGTATACGACACGGACGGCGGCATGTGTTCCGTGGTCCGCCTCTACCGGTGCGAGAGATGCGGCAGAGATTACGAGGGGTACACCGCCGCGATGCACTGTGAAGAAAGCCACGGAAGGAGGCGGGGGCCGGGGCCGACGCATCCGTTCGATCCGTTGGCACCTAAGTATCTCTGAATGCTGTATGCAGCCCGGGAGAGGATCGTTCAATCCGCATAGAACGTTCCTATTATCCGCAACCCTTCCTCGGTCAGATCGTACCTTTTACGGAAATCGTTCTTCTCCACCCATCCGTTTGAGAGCCATCTGCTCACATAATCCCTGTAATAGTAGACGGAGTCTCCTTTTTCGGTCTTTGTCTCATGACGCTGATCGGACCGCCCTTCGTTGGAACCCCTCCACAGCCCCTGCTCCTTGAGCTTCATTATTATGTCCGGGCCCTTCGAGTTACGTTTGGACCTGTTCATCTCTTCAAGTATCCTTAATCCCAGTACAAGGTTCTTATCCGGCATCGGCATGTTGTATTTCGGCATTATCGTAGGTTCGAATACCGTCTCCGTGAGGCCCACCGGGACTCCGTCCCTGTAATAGGCGTCTTTCACCATGTCATCCTTTACTGTGTATCGGTCCGTATCGACCGAGAACGGGATCACGTCGGGATTCATCATCGATGCGATCACTGCTGCAGCGGTATATTCGGATGTTCCCGCAGATACATTGATGTACAGATCGACCGGCTCATCTGAATCGAATTCTCTTTTGATGATGTTCAGGATCAGCCTGAGCATCGGCAGGAATTGACTGACCTCCTCTTCATATTCTTTAATAATGATCTCATTGCCGGAGTTCTTATTGATGATCCTGCACACTTCATCATAAAATTCCTGATACAGTGTGCCGCTGAAACTTCCTGGTTCTTTGACGTAATGGATCAGATGGACCCTGTTCGCGTCATAGAACCTGATCGGTTCCGTGATCTTAACGGTCTCGAAAGTAACGCAGGATATCATTACGCGTTCTCTTTTGCCTGTCGCCATGCCGTGAATATGTTTGTACAAATATTATTTTATTTCGTTTAGTACAAAATTACAGTTAGTACAAAGAGATGTTCAAATATTCATGCACAGTTTGGAACGATTGCCGTATGGCATTCAACGTTCGCCGGAAGACAGCTGATCAAAAGCGTCTACCCCGGTAACAGAGAGGTCGAAGGTGAGGAAAATGAACAAAAGCAAAGATAGTTCGATTGGTAAAGTGAGTGACAGCTCGGGATCCATGACCGAGATAGAGAAGATCAGGCAGCTTGCGGAAAGCGGAGATGCCGATGCACAGAATCAGCTTGGCAAAGCATATTTTGAAGGAAAATATGTGGCCATTGATTATGCCGAGGCCCTGAAATGGTTCAAGATGGCTGCGGAACAGTGGCACGCGGACGCGCAAGTGAATCTGTGCAAGATATACGAAGAAGGGCGCGGTGTCGATTGCGACCTCGATGAGGCCTGGAATTGGCTGAAAAAGGCCGTTGATCAGAAGTATGCGGCTGCACAGAACTACATGGGCTGGATGTATACATCTGGCCGCGGCGTTGCCAGAGACCAAAAAAAGGCGGTCAAATTTGTCAGGCTTGCCGCCGAACAGGGGCTGGCGAAAGCGCAGAACAATATGGGCAACATCTATCTCAGAGGAAATGGCGTTCCTAAGGATATCGAAGAGGCCATCAGGTGGTTCAAACTTGCCGCCGATCAGGGATTTACGGATGCACATAGCAAACTCGGCCAAATGTATCTGGAGGGGAGATACGTTACCAAAAATGGCGATGAGGCAATGAAGTGGTACATGCTTGCCATGGCGAACGGAAGCGATTCCGCGGCGACCAACATAGGCCGAATGTACCGCGACGGCGACGGTGTTCCTAAGAACACTGAGGAGGCGATCAGATGGTTCAAGTTCGCAGCGGAGAAAGATAACCACGCAATAATGGAGATCGCCCGGATGTATATGGACGGCGACGGTGTTCCTAGGGATGTAGATGAGGCGATCAGATGGTACAAGACCTCGGTGGAGAAAGGAAACAGCTCCGCGGCAATGGAGATCGCCAGAAGGTACCGCAGAGGTGAAGGAGTTCCTAGGGATGTAGATGAGGCGATAAGATGGTTCAAACTCGCCGCAGAGAAAGACAATTACGCAATAATGGAAATCGCCCAGATATATTTGAACGGAGACGGTGTTCCTCAGAACACCGACGAGGCGATCAGATGGTACAAGATTGCTATAGAGAAAGGGAGCAGCCGCGCTGCATCAGAGATTGCCAGTAAGTATAGTTACGGAATCGGCGTTACCAAGGATGGTGACGAGGCGATCAAATGGTTCAAGATAGCCATGGAGAAAGGAGACAGTTCTGCGGCGGGCGAGATTGCCAATATGCATATGCGCGGCAACGGTGTTCCTCAGAACAGTGACGAAGCGATCAAATGGTTCAAGATAGCCATGGAGAAAGGAGACAGTTCTGCGGCGAGCGGTATTGCCATGATATATAAGCGTGGCTACGGTGTTCCCCAGAACGGTGACGAGGCGATCAAATGGTACAAGATTGCTATAGAGAAGGGAAACAGTTCTGCGGCGAGCGATATTGCCAGGATGTATCGTGACGGCGATGGAGTTCCCCAGAACGGTGACGAGGCGATCAAATGGTATAAGGTCGCCATGGAGTCATCGGCGGTCAGTTACGATGCGGTAAGCATAGGCTATATGTACCGTGATGGGCAAGGGGTTGCCAAAAACGGAGACGAAGCGGTGAAATGGTTCAAGATCGCCGCTGAGGGCGGAGACGATAGTGCCGCCGGGATTCTGGGCAGGATGTATGAGGAAGGAAAAGGCGTTTGCCAGGATAAGGATGAAGCGATCAAATGGTACAAAATGGCCGTGGATCGAAGCGCAAGCGGAGAGGCGTTGCTGAGGCTGTGCGGAGACTGACCCTGCGAACCCCATAATATCGGCTTTGCGCCTTAACTTAAAACTTGCACCTAGAGCTTATGCCCTCCAAAGGCTTTAGGTGCAACCCTTTGTTTTTTAATTGCACTTACGGTCCTGCTTCTGCAAAAAACAGTAGATCTGCGCCCTGAGGCAGTAAGATCAGACTGCGGATGCAAGTAAAGGCTGCCACCTAACCGTATGTCTGCTGACGAAGCAGGTGCATTCAATTTGTCATGAAACGGGGGGCATCCCCATAAATATCAAATAACACATACGCCACTGGCAAAGACCATTCGATTTGTGGAGAACAAGGGTAGGTATCATGATAAATATTGCAATAATCGGGTTTGGCATCGTTGGCTCCGCCTCATACGATGTCACTATCCAAAATGCAGGGCTGATCGAGAAAAGGGTCGGCGATTCCATCAAAGTGAAAAAGATCGTTGACATACGCGAATTTGACGATCATCCCGCACCGGAACTGCTTACCAAGAACTTCGAGGACGTAATGAACGACCCGACCATATCCATCGTCATTGAGTCGATCGGCGGGCTGAACCCCGCTTACAAGTTCACCAAAGCGGCGTTGATGGGCGGCAAAAGCGTTGTGACAAGCAACAAAGAGCTTGTGGCGGTGCACGGTAAGGAACTTACGGAGATCGCGAAACAGAACAAGGTCAGCTACCTTTTCGAGGCCAGCGTCGGCGGCGGCATTCCGATAATCCGCCCCCTCAAACAATGTCTGGCGGCAAACGAGATCACCGAGATATACGGGATATTGAATGGGACCACCAACTACATTCTCACAAAGATGCGCGAGGAAGGAAGACCTTTCGCCGATGTCCTTAAGGATGCACAGGAAAAAGGATATGCCGAACTCAACCCGGCCGCGGATATCGAGGGCCACGATGCTTGCTGGAAAATAAGCATTTTGTCCTGGGTAGCGTTTGGAAAGAGCGTTGAGATAGAAAATATCAGCAGAAAGGGTATCGACGACGTCACGGCGGAGGACATAAAGAAAGCAAAGGCCGGCGGCGGCGTGATCAAACTGATCGGCAGGGCCAAACTGCTTGACGGCGAGGTCCAATGCACCGTTGCGCCGGAGGTCATACCCTTAAGCGATCCTTTGGCGATCGTCGACGGGGTATTCAACGCGATCGTTGTCCGCGGCAACTTTGTCGGCGAGACCATGTTCTACGGACAAGGCGCCGGAGGAAGAGCGACCTCCAGCGCAGTCATGAGCGATGTTATAGAGATCGCCCGGAACATAGTCGCATCCCGCAAATGATAACGGCCGATGCCGCTTCCCTAACCAAGAAGCAATGTCCGGAATAACCTGACATTCGGTGTCAGGAAAGCTCTGCGCGCGGTTTTGAAGGTGCACCACTGCATTACGGCGCAGGCCCCGTGCCCGCGATCCCTTGCGCAACCATCGTTCAATAATACTTGTCGATACCGCCGTACCCCGGGATCAGTTTTCTTTCCCTCGTTTTATCGATGAAGTTGTTCAGTCTTTTCCTGAACTCATCCGGCCTTTTGCGTGCGGCCTCAATATAAGCGATCCGTATCCTCTTGTACGGCTCCGAAAACTTTTGAAAGTGTTCCCAAGCAGCCTCGTCCGACCTGACGGCCTCCAGAATATCCGTCGGAAAGACGAATTCCTCACTTAGCACCAGAGAAACGTTCTCCGCGATCGTTTCGTGAATCAGCCCCTTATCGGCAAGCCGCTTGAGCCGTTCTTTGTTGGCCTGAGAATACTTGCTTTTGGGGTTACGCGGAGAGAATCGCTGGATCTTGTAGTTTTCATCGAGCGACCTGACAGTGCTGTCGATCCAGCCGAAACATAAGGCCTCCTCCACCGCATCGTTGTATGATATCGCCTTCTCCCGGAAGATCTCAGAGGGAAAATGAACCAGACCTCGTTCGTTCTGCAGTGGTTCTCCTGCAGCCATTCCCGCCATTCTGCACGGGTATTGAAACGAAGCGGCGCATTACTTTTTTCCATTAATTGCCCCCACAGGCGATGGTCTGCAGAAGACCGCAGACAACGTAAAACTTTCTATTCTGGGTACGGTTCGCCCCAGGTGCATGAGAGAGCATAAATAAATGAAAAAAGATTGAATAGATAGATAAATTGGCAAAGGAACTAAGCAGCGAAACGGTAAAAGAATACGGACTGAACGCCGGAGCAAGTGTGGTGGGCATAGCCTCTTCCAAAGATTTCGGTTCGGCGCCGGAGGGTTTCAGGCCCGCCGATAACCTGGAGGGTTGTCTCTCCGTGATCGTTTTGGGCTCTCCGTTCCCGCGAGAGGCCTTGCTTGATGATTCGATCAGATATGTGGATGTCCGGAATGCAACGAACGAGAAGATCAGCGACATAGCAAAGATCGTGGCAAAACAGATCAAGGCTGACGGATACAAAGTGAAGGTCATAAGCGGAATGAGCGGCAAATGGGTTGGCGGCATGCAGCACGGCCCCATATCCCTCAAACATGCCGCCGAATTGGCCGGCCTCGGCATCATCGGCAAGAACTATCTGCTTACAAATCCCAAATACGGCAATCTGCTTTGGTTCAGCGTCATCCTTACCGATGCGGACCTTACCCCGGATGGGGTGAACCCGTATGCGTTCTGCAATGACTGCAACATATGCGTCGATATGTGCCCGTCAAAGGCATTGGACGATATCGGATCTTTCAAGAAAAAAGACTGCGCCGATACAATGTTCAAACACATAGACGGCAAGTGGGAATTGAAGTGTTTCTTGTGCCGTAAGGTGTGCCCTTATTGTTTCGGCGAATGAAAATAAAGAGAAGAGGTTTAGACTTTCGCTGGTGCGTGAGACGATATCAGCGGCACTCGATCGTGATCTTATCGATCACATCCTCCTTGGGTATGGCATATAGTCCGCTCTCGTCTGGCACTAGGGCCTTCCATTCGCCTTTGTCCCCTACCATATAGGACACCTCGGCGGATATGCCGCCTTCCAGACTAAAGGTGTACGGCCTCTTTGCGCGGGCCTTGTCCCTGCCTATGATCCTCGCCGCCGTTTCCGTTTTGACCACTTCATAGGACCTGCGGCGCAGGAACATCCACAGCAATAAGAGCGCAAGGATCGCCAAAAGGATCAGTCCGGCCATTATCAGCAAGGTCCTCATGTCTATCTGGGTTCCGGCCGGTTCTTCCGATTCCGTGATCTCCGCGTGGACGACGGGCTGTTCCGCCAAGACGTAGTTGCCGGATGCCGCGCCTGTCAGCGAGAACGATCCGAATACCGCAAGGATGCCTGTTCCCACCTCCGGCCCAAATGTTCCGGTAACGCCCGCTTTGCTGAGAAGGACATCGTCGTTACCGATCTTGCCGCTGAAGCTGCCCGCATTGCTTATGGTGATCTGCGAATTGGCGAAGTTGATGGTGCCGTCATAAGCCTTCTTTGCGGTGACCGTTCCGGTAAAGGTTATTTCCTTCTGGTAGATCGTACCGCCGGCAAAGGATGGCTGTTTTATGTCATAGCAGGCGGACTGCCCTCCCCATATGACCCATCCGGAAGCTATGATCCTTTTGTTTATGCCTGCGTTCGCATCGGCGAATGCCGCCGTTCCGGCCGTAACGTTCACGGTGTCGCTGCCCACAAAGCCGCTCAGCACCGGGGATGTCCTGATAGATGCAGATGTACTGCCGTCATATGTTTTGGCATAGACCTCTCCCTGGCTCCAGACCAGCATCTTCTTTGCGACGATGAAACTCACGGTAAAGCTCTGGTCGTCCACATTGGAGTTTCCGACCGTCACCGTGGCTGTGTATGTTCCCGGCGTCAGGCCGATGACCGGCGCAACCGTGAAGGTGCTGACGCCTCCCGTTGCGATGCTGCCGAGGGATGCGGGGGAAAGGCTGAACTTATCTGCATCCGCTCCTGACAGCGTCAGCGACAGAGCTCCCGTGGGCGTGCTGCCGGTGTTCGTCACCATTATGGTTAGAGGGCCCTGTGCCGAGTAACCGTACGTTGCATTGAATGTGTACGGCGTCTTCTGGCTCAGTGATATTCCGTAACCGGCAGTTGCTTCAATGACAGTGAAGTTCACGGTGAAGCTCTGTGCCGCGATATTCTGGCCGCCGCTCACTTCGACCGTTGCCGTGTAGCTTCCCGCCGAGAGACCGGTGACCGGCCTGACCGTGAAACTGTTGTTGCTTCCCGCCGCAATGCTGTCCATCGATGTTGCGGAGAGCGCGAAGCTGCTCGCGTTCGCTCCCGTTACAGCAATCGTCAGAGCGCCCGTCGGCTGGTTGCCGGTGTTCGTCACCATCACGGAGAGAGCACTTGGTGCCGAATAGCCGACGTCTGCCGAAGAGAAGGAGTAGGGCATCTTCTGGCTCAGATCTATGCCGTACGTCGGGGTCGGGTTCACCGTGAAACTTACGTTGAAAGACTGGGTCCCCGGAACCTTATCACTGGACACGAGTACCGTGGCGGTGTATGTTCCCGGAGTGAGTCCCGTAACGGGTGCGAGGTCGAACGTTCCCGTGCCGCCCGCGGGGAGGTTGGATATACCGGTAGCAGACAGTATGAAACTTGCCGCATTGGTCCCGACAAGGGCTATCGCCACGCTGTCAAGGGTCTGGTTCCCCGTGTTGGTAACGATAACGCTGAGCTGTTCGGTCGAAGAGTATCCTTCCGTTTCAGGCGTGAATATATGGGCCGCCTTCTGACTTATCTCTATGCCGTAAGTGGGGATCGGGTCCACCCTAAGACTCACGTTGAAGCTCTGCGTGGAGATATTCGGTCCGCCGCTGACGGTGACGGTCGCTATGTACACTCCCTCAGACAGCCCTATCGCGGGAGCGATGTCGAATTGGGCGGTGCCGGATGCGATGCTGCCTATGGATGTTACGGTGGTGGAGAAGCCGCTTGAACCCGCTCCTGACAGGGCAATGGTCAGCGGTCCCGTCGGCTGGTTGCCGGTGTTCGTCACCGTAACGGTGAGAGCGCCCGGAGGATCATATCCTTCTGTCAACGGAGCGAAGGGATATGTTCCGGTCTGGCTAAGCGATATGCCGTATGTCGGGACGGGTGTTACCTCGAAACTGACATTGAAGCTCTCGGATATGCCGTTGCTGCCTGTAACCGTGATAGCCGCCGAATGCACTCCGACCGAGAGCCCGGTGTTTGGCGCAACGGAGAAAGTGCCTGTGCCGCCCGTCGCTATGCTTCCCACAGTTGTAGGTGAAACATTGAAGCCCGCGCCCGTTACCCCAACGGTCAGATCTCCGGTGGGCTGGTTGCCCGTGTTCGTCACTGTCACGTCCAAACGAGCTGGTGCGGGATAGCCGAACGTGGCTGGATCGAACACTTTTGTTCCTGTCTGGCTAAGTGATATGCCGTAAGTGGGGGCCACGGTCACTTCGAAGCTCACGTTAAAACTCTGCGCGGTGATATTGGATCCGCCGCTGACGGTCACGGTCGCTGTATACGTTCCCGTTGTGAGCCCGGTCTTGGGCACGACGCTGAATGTTCCGTCTTCGCCCGCCGCCATGCTGCTGATCGATGTCTTTGAGAGTGTGAAACTGCTCGAGTTGGTTCCCGACAATGCGATGGTCAGATTCCCTGTCGGCTGGTTGCCGGTGTTCGAGACCGTAACATCATGAGACGTCAGCGAAGAATAACCGGGGGCCATGGAGGGGAAGGTGTGCGGCCCTGACGGGGCAAGGGATATGCCGTACGTAGGGGCTATCTTCACCTCAAAGCTTACGTTGAAACCTGCCGAGATGCCGTTTTCGCCGCTGACGGTCACGGTCGCGGAGTATGTTCCCACTGAAAGGCCGACTATCGGTACGACCTCGAATTCACTATATCCGCCTACCAAGATGCTGCCGAATGAAGTTTTTGACAGAGAGAAACTGCCGGGGTCCGATCCCGACAAAGCTATGCTCAGACTGCCCGTCGGCTGGTTGCCGGTGTTGCTGACCTTGACCGTGTGAGCGGCCTGTGGGGAATATTCTACAATAACGGCGCCGAAATCGTACGATCCGGGCGGGGTCAGAGATACGCCATAGGTCGGGACGGGATTCACCTTGAAACTCACACTGAAACTTGCGGAGATCCCATTTCCGCCGCTTACCGTCACCGTAGCGGAATATGTTCCGACTGCCAGCCCCGTGTTGGGGTTGACGGTAAAGGTATCCTCTCCCGATAGCCCCAAACTGCCGATCGATGTCTTTGAGAGAGCGAAGCTGCCGGGGTTGGTTCCGGATAGAGCGATGGTCAAATTCCCTGTCGGCTGGTTGCCCGTGTTGCCGACCGTCACCGTTTGAGCGGCTTGTGAGGGATATCCGAAGATCGCGGTCCCGAAGTCGATCGGTCCCGGCGGGCTTAAGGATACGCTGTAAACAGGGATGGGATTAACGGTAAAGGTCACCGGGAAATTCTCAGAGATGCCGTTCCCGCCGCTTACCGTCACCGTAGCGGAATACGTTCCGACCGCCAGCCCCGTGTCGGGTCTGACGGTGAAGGTGTCGGTGCCCGATACGCCAAGGCTGCTGATGGACGATCTGGAGAGAATAAAACTGTCTGAGTTCGTTCCCGACAAAGCGATGGTCAGATCTCCCGTCGGCTGGTTGCCCGTGTTTTTGACGGTCACGGTGTGGGCTGTCAGCGGAGAGTAACCGAAGATCGCCGGACCGAATGTGAATATTCCTGTCTGGCTCAGTGATATGCCGTAGGTCGGGACCGGGGTCACTTCGAAGCTCACATCAAAACTCTGCGCGGTGATGTTCGCACCGCCGCTTACCGTTACCGTGGCGGAATACGTTCCGACCGCCAGCCCCGTATTGGGCCTGACGGTGAAGGTGTCGCTGTCCGATATCCCCAAACTGCCGATTGATGTCTTTGAGAGCGTGAAACTGCCCTGGTCGGCCCCCGATAAAGCTATGCTCAGGACGCCCGTCGGCTGGTTGCCTGTGTTCGATACAGTGACTTCCTGCGGTGTTTGCGAAGAATAACCTAAGGTTGCCGATTTGAATGTATATGTTCCCGTCTGGCTCAGTGATATTCCGTAGGTCGGGACGGGAATTACCTCAAAGCTTACGTTGAAGCTTTGCGCGGTGATGTTCGCACCGCCGCTTACCGTTACCGTAGCGGAATACGTTCCAAGGGGCAGTCCCGTGTTGGGCCTGACGGTGAAGGTGTCGCTGCCCGATATCCCCAAACTGCCGATCGATATCTTTGAGAGCGTGAAGCTGCCGGGGTTGGTTCCCGATAAAGCTATGCTCAGGACGCCCGTCGGCTGGTTGCCTGTGTTCTCAACCGTTACCGTGCGGGCGGTCTGCTCAGAGTACCCCAGGTTAACGGTACCGAAGTCCTGCGGTCCGGATGGGCTGAGGGATATGCCGTAGGTCGGGATCGGGGTCACTTCGAAGCTCACATCAAAACTCTGCGCGGTGATGTTCGCACCGCCGCTTACCGTCACCGTAGCGGAATACGTTCCTACTGCCAGCCCCGTGTTGGGTCTGACGGTAAAGGTATTGCTGCCCGATTCATCCAGACTGCCTATCGATGTCCTTGAAAGTGTGAAGCTGCCTGGGTCGGCCCCCGATAAAGCGATGGTGAGACCCCCTGTCGGCTGGTTGCCGGTGTTGCTGACCGTTATCGTGCTGGCGGTCTTCTCTGAGTACCCCAGGTTAGCGGTGCCGAAGTCGATCGGCCCATACGGGTTGAGAGCTATGCCGTAGGTTGGGACAGGATTCACCCTGAAACTCACGTTGAAGCTCTGCGCCGTGATGTTCGGTCCGCCGCTTACCGTCACCGTAGCGGAATACGTTCCGACGGCCAGACCCGTGTCGGGCCTGACGGTGAAGGTGCCGCTGCCCGATTTCCCCAAACTGTCGATCGATGTCTTTGAGAGAATGAAACTGCTCGAATTCGTTCCGGATAAAGCTATGGTCAGATCGCCCGTCGGCTGGTTGCCTGTGTTCTCAACCGTTACCGTGCGGGCGGTCTGCTCGGAATAGCCTGCCGTTGCGGTACCGAAATCATATGTTCCGGTCTGGCTCAATGATATGCCGTATATCTCTATGATGAAATTGACCGACACCCCCGACGCCGCGAGATCGTTGCCGCTTTTTGAAACGGAAGGATATCCGGACAGAGAGAATAAGACGTTCTGATCTGTTATCGTCGTTTGTACCGACAATGATTTTCCTGCTGTGGTGAGGCCCTCTATGATGCTCACTGTCTGAGAGAACGGTGACGGGAGTGCCGCGTTGACGATCCCTCCCGATGAGGGGTCCGCTGTGAATTTAACTGAGTTTCCGATGATCGCGCCGCTTGTCCCTTTCAGGTTACCGTACGTCACGGCGACGAAAACGTCGCCGTCCAGTCCGCCTGAGGCGCGGCCTATGTCCTGCTGCGTCCCCTCAGCGGGCCCTTTCATGGCTGTGACGGTCGTGTTCTCGCCGGTGATCACTATCGTACCTGCGGTCGTGCCGGAGCCGTAACCGCCGCCGATACCCGCACCCCATTCGCCGCCGAAGGACGAAACAGAACCGCCCGTGATGGTCACTGAACCGCCTGTGCCCTGCCATCCCGCACCGATGCCTGCGGCACCGTGCTCGCCGTTCGCGGTGACGCTTCCGCCGTTGATGGTAACACTTCCGCCGTTGCCTCTCCATCCGCCGCCGATGCCCGCACCGCCTCCTATTCCGCCTGTTGCAA
>WRJJ01000021.1 GCA_009778575.1 Methanomassiliicoccaceae archaeon | reverse complement strand
TGTAAGGGTATAAGCTAGCTTGACTCGGAACCAGACAATAGGGTTCGGAGATAGGAAACTATGGCCTAGCGAACCAATCAACCTCCTGAATGGGGGTGATTGATGTCAGAAAAATTACCCTGGGGATAATTGAGTTGTCACGAGCAAGAGTTCATATCGACCTCGTGGCTTGCTACTTCGCTGTCGGCTCTCCCTATCCTGGTGGTGCAGCAGCTGCCAAGGGTGGGGTTGTTCGCCCATTAAAAGGGATCGTGAGCTGGGTTTAAAACGTCGCGAGACAGTTTTGTTGCTTTTTGATGGAGGTGTAGGTACCTGACGAGAAGGACCCTTTAGTACGAGAGGAACAGGGGTTCGTCGCCTCTAGTTTATCAGTTGTCTGACAAGGCATGCTGAGTAGCCACGCGGCAGCGGATAAGAGCTGAAGGCATCTAAGCTCGAAGCCGCCTTGAAAAAGAGGTACCAGGACGCTCATAAATGATGAGCTTGATAGAAGCCGGATGTAAGTATCGAGGTTCGCCGAGATATTCAGTCCTGGCTTACTAATGTCCGTTTATACGTCGCTGGATGTGGTCTAGCAGTCAAACAGGTTGCGTATGAAAAATTCTCATCCTCTAAGATATTTTATTCACTCATCCGATCAGCCGCGGCTTTGTTCCTTTTCGTTCCGTCAGATCCGCCTGCCGCCATCTGCCGGGCCAGAATATGTATGGTCGGCACGGACTCCATAAATGGTCAAGACCGCTATAGATGTATTATTTAAGATGTTGCATCCGGCCCGAATTTCTCAACGGAATATGCCGGAGAATTCGAAAACCGATAATCTGTTAACTATATATTTAGGTGGCAAAAATATATATTTAATATATAAGGGTTTAGATAACATTTAAAAATACAGACCCGAGTAAATCGTCTTAATAACGCGAGGCAGAAATTCTTTGACGCACCAATAGGAAAAGGGATGGCATCTGCGAGTGTTAAAAAAGTAACGAAAGGAGAGTATTCTTTGAAGATCAACAAAGCATTGTTAGTGATAATCTCACTGATATTGGTAACTACTTCGGCGGTATTGTTGGAAAAGAGCAACAATTCGTCCGGAGCGATAATTGACATTTATGAAGGGGACTTCCAATTCTCTTATGATGATTCCGGAAGTCTCGACCTACTCGGATTGGGACTGAAAGAGGTCACACTGGTAAAGTATCTGCACGATGCGGACTCAGTTTCGATCCCCAACAGCATAGTATACGGCGGCGACACGTATCTCGTGACGGCCATCGGTACGGAGGCCTTCTACGAAAAGAGCCTGACAACCTTATCGATGGGTGATTATGTGCGGTACATCGGCACCGCCGCATTCATGGAATGCATGGGGCTGAAAAGGCTGGACCTGAAGGGCGTAACGGAAGTGGGGTATGAATCCTTCACGCACTGTACGTCCCTCATTGAGATAAGAGGGGAAAGCCTGGTGACCATCGGCGCCTATGCCTTTGCTTTATGGGACAGGTTCCAGGCCCAACCGTATCCGGGACCGGGCGACACCGTGCCGTACATCGACGAGCTTTACCTTCCTAACGTAAAGACGATCGGCGAGGCCGCATTCGGTGCCAGATCAGGCACCTCGGTCGCCAGGGACTTCGGGACCATCAGGCTGCCCGGCGTACAAACGATAGGCGATTACGCATTCGCTCAATCAAAGATAAGCGAACTGAGGATACCGAACGCACAGACGATAGGCAGGTACGCATTCTTCCTTAACGCCTTGCCGGACAACGATGAGGCAGCAGGATATGAGATATCCCTTACCGAGGTATCGACCATCGGCAACTATGCCTTTACCGGGAGAGCGATAACATCCGTTGCATTGTCGCCGGTCACGCCGTATACGATAGGGACCTGCGCTTTCGAGAGCACTAACCTGCTCTACGCGAACTTGGGTATGGTAACCTCGATAGGAACGGCGGCCTTCGACGGCACGAAGAACCTGGAGTACTTCACGGTGGCTCCGGGCAACCCGTATTACGCATCATTCATAACAAGCGACGCATCCTCGTTCTCAAAGGGAGAGAGGGGCGCATTGTACAAACTGGACGCAATGGGCGACCCGATAACCTTGGTCAGGCTGCCGCCGGGGATAAAACCGCTGCTTATGGATCACGGCAACAAGTTCGTTGTAGCGGACGGAGTGACATCGATGGAGGAATCCGCATTCTCCGGATGCCCGTCGATCGCTGTGGACCTTAACGGCATCACCGATATTCCGGACAGCGCATTTGCCAACTCATATGTGACCAACGTCATCGCAAAGAATGTGACCTCGATAGGAATATCCGCATTCAACGGATGTTCCCTTCTGTCCTCATTCGACTTCATCGACGCAGGGCCGCTCGATATCGGGCGGAACGCTTTCCACGCCACCAGGCTGGGTGAGATATATCTCCCCAAGAACACAACGGTCGGCATCGGAGCATTCTCCATGCTGATCGAAGAGGTCAGCGTCGTGGGGGTATGGGGCGACACTGTAGTGACCAACACATCATTCTACGACACCACCATGACCGCGCTCATGGTCTCTTCAGACGCGGCCGATCCGTCGACGGTCTCGGGGGCAAAGGACATATTCGATAATTGGAACGCCCCCATGAATTGGACATACGGCGGATCCAACCAGACAGGCTTGCTGATGATCAACAACTCCGGCAATGTGGACATTTCCGGGCTGGTCCCGACGGGACAGGGAATGATACAGCTCATGCAGGGGACCACAACTCTCACTCACGGAAGCCTTCAGTTCGTTGAGAACAAGGATCTGCACACTCCGCCGTTCCACATGGTCTCCATCAAAGCGGGGATATATTGGGCGGAGCAGCACGGCAGTGCAGGCTCGCCAATCGACATAAAAACGAGCGTGGACGGTCTGACAAGCAGCGGAAAATCATGTTACGCCGGGGACGGCGCGACATGGGAGCTCCGCTTTGAGTATTATGAGATCATCTATTATTCGTTCCCCACCGACGGGGACCACAACGCCAACGGGATACCAGACGGAGAGGACCCGGATTACGTTAACCCTCTGATCCTCAGCAGTTTCTCGGTGGGAGACCGCACGGAGATCAGCAGAGACTACTACTTATCAGGCAGCCCCCTCAAGTCCATGCAATGGCCTACCTTCGTCAGATACGGTCTGATGGGATGGTATGTTGCGGACGACCCGACGGCTGACCCCACAAGCAGCCCCACATCGGTCATCTATTCAGACAGCGGCCACAGGGTAACCGCCAACTCGGCCTTCGGAACCCCGTCCATTCCGGAAGAATGGATAGTCAGGGATCCCGTCACAGATCTCGGCACGCTTAATCTGTTCGCTCTTTTCATAGGAAAAGAGTATAAGATAGAGCTTGAGGCCAGGCTTACCGGGGGGCAGACCTACACCGGCGACGACACCGCACCGAACGCCACAGGCGGAAAGATCGTACTTACGCTGGATCCCCCTGTGCCGACCCTGTCCGGGTTCGATACCGGAACGACGGGAAAGGGCAGCGATGACTATCCATACGGCACACACCTGGTCCTCACGGCTATACCCAACCCCGGATATGCGTTCGTGGGCTGGTCGGTCATCGATATCGATGATGACGAGAACCCCGCCGTGATGTTCGTCGTTAAGGACGACAGAAGCTATGTGCAGGCCGCAGGCACTGCCTTAGGCAATGCGGTCTGGGAGTTCGATCTGCCTCTGCACATGAAATACGTTGCGTATTTCGCGAAGATCACACCCGTGACCTTCAACAACAACGATGCAACGGGCACAGTGGGCCCGATAAACTTCGTTGTAGGGGACAGGCTTGTGGAGACCAACAACGACTACAACGGCTACGACTATGAGGCGTTGCTCAACAAAGTGCCGGAAGGCCCCGCATATACCGGAAAGGGAACATCATACTATCCGGGCATCACGGCCACCACCGACCTCACATTCGGCGGATGGTATTCCGGCGCAACGCGTTATGCGGGATACGACGAACTCACAGACACCCTGACGGACCTGGTCACGATACCCAACGTTGCATCGCTGACCCTAAAGGCGAAGTGGTACGCAACGGTCATGTTCTACCCCAGCGACGGCACGAACATCGCGACGTTGACAGGAACGGGCGTGACCGAGATAACCCCTGCCGTGGAGTACAAGTACGTGCACGATGTCGGCGACTATGTTGCCGGCAATTACAGTGCCGTCTTCAACTACGGCACGGGCTCTCCGCCCGCATATGCGCCCACCCCCACCACGGACGTCAACTTCAACGGTTGGTATGTGCTCGGGACCGGCGGTCACGCCGTGACCGATATATTGGCTGTGGCCGCAGGGAGCAACAGCACTGTGCATTATCCGGACATATACCCGACAAAGGAGAGATTCGAGTCAGGGTCGCCCATCAACAAGCACATGTCTCTGATCGCGCTGTACACAGCGGATGTGGAGTTCTATTTCAACGACGCCGATGCCGTTGACCTTGCGCTCAATCCGCCGCCCCAGCCGCCGTACGTGGTCACCGTTCCGGTGTCCGAGGCTACGTTATTCGGGGACGCGGCGTATTTCACCATCATAGATACGGCGATGGCCTCGGCCGGCACGTACAAGTATGACTCCGCAGGAGCAAATATGGTGTTCATGGGATGGTATGAGTCCGCTGACGGCAGCACAATGCCCGTCGCAGGCGAGGAATATCCGGCAGCAACGCCGATAACCAGCAACATCAAACTGATCGCAGGATGGGGTGTTGAGATAACCTTCACGGCCGCAGGCCTTGTGGGCACTATAACGGATCAGACCACATCCTTGGCATGGGTTCCCGGCGACTACGGGTTCACTGTGCTTGAGGGTACGGTGTTCGACTTCGACCGCTTGGCCGATTCGCACGGCACGGGCATGCCCCGCGTCGTTGACGGCACGGGCACCTCACCCACCGCTTGGGGCGACATGAACGTTTCGCCTAACGTATGGTTCATGCATAATGTTTCCACGTACACATACAGCGTGGAACTCACCCCGGGATTCAATCCCCTCTTTGAGTTCAACATAATGGGAGGGACCCCGGCGGTAGCGTTCGTCATGTACCAGGCGACGGATACATTCGCCGATGTACTGAATGCGTTCTTTGCCTCGATATATGTTCCATTATCGTCGACTTATCTTGAGCTGACGAAGGCGGACCTGTATTACATGGTGGATCCCAACTTCAGCGCGAATGCGGCCACTTACGGATTCCCCTCCGGCGTCCCCAACGCGTTATGGTACAAGGACGACGGCGACCCGGCAACGAGTGCGCTGCTGACGCCTTCAACACCGATAGTCTACGTCGGCAACTCTGCCACGCTGGTACAGTGGAATATGACGGACGTCATAGGTTCCGATCCCGCTGACGCTCATGCATACATCAGGTGGCTGGCGGATGTGGAATTCGAGTTGGGCGTAGACCCACTGGACGTGGACGCGGGCACCAGCCCGACACCGCCGCCGATAGAGGGTATCGACGAAGGTACGCCCTTCGCCGATCTGGCATCACTGATGCCCAGCGTGCCCATCTACAACTCCTTCAACGATAAGACGTTCAAGGGATGGCAGAACGGCCTTGTGAAGTATGCCGGACAGGACGGAGCCCCTCTTCCGGGGGCGCCGGACATCACGAAGAGCATAACGCTTTCGGCATTATGGGGCGTTGAGGTCAAGTTCTACTACACCGGAAGCATATTGCCCGGCACAATACCCGCCACAGCAACGCTGGGGAACGATCCCGGCATAGGCAACTATGTGATCATAGATGTGGTCGCAGACCACGTGACACCGCCCTCGCTGGCTAAACCAGGTTTCTGGGATAACTATCTGATATGGTATTATAACGGATTCACCGGGCCCGTGGATGTCAACATCCCCAGCTTGGTACCATCAAGCGTACCCGGGTGCTTTGACCCCTCCCTGCCTATTTACAAGAACAAGGTGGTGTACGCAAGATGGTATGCCGAGGTGTCCTTCGATGTCTCATCGGGAGGAACAGGGTTCTTCACAACCACAGTGAAATATCTGCTGGAAGGATCCAAACTCTCTGATCTGCTTGACCCGATGGACCCTACTGACGACCTTTCGCCGTTCAGAGGGGACCCGTCGAAGAGCGGATGGAACTTCATCGGATGGTTCGATCAGACCGGCACGACCGGATATGAGGACCTCGGACTGCAGTACTTCAAGACCGACTTCGCATACCTGCCCGGAGTAACTCCGGTCAATGAGGACGCCAGTTCTCTGCAGGTCACTAAGAACTTGCTCCTGAAATACGAGTACGTGGTGCTGGTCGAGTTCGATTCGGGATACGATCCGGGAGTGCCTATCGACAGCCAATACCTGCGCGTCAATCAACCGCTGCCAGACAGCACCAGCCCGAGATTCACCGACAAACCATCCAGGGCCGGAGTTACGTTCATGGGATGGTTCGATCTCAAGACAGGCCTGAAATACACTGAGAACGTCAGGGACAGCGCCGAACCCAACACGGAAAAGATAATCAATCCGATCCTGCCGCTGACGGCCGCCTGGCTTGTAACGGTGAACTTCTATGAGCTGAGCCAGTACTTGGCGGACGGTCTGCAGCTGAATGTGGACGGAGTAAAGATAGTTCAGGACCCGGGACCGGACGGGATACTCGGAACGGACGATGACTTCTTTGAGATGGCCGAAGGCACTATGATCAGACAGTTCATCGTAATGGACCCGTTTGTCACCGGAAAGGTCTTCGTCTCGTGGTTCGTTGAGCAGGGGACCATCGACGGACTCTATGAGGTCGGAGATGTTCTCTACGGGATCAACGACAGGATCCTCGCCGACATCACCCTGACAGCGGGATACGGTTTCATCATCAGTTTCGACACCAACGGCGGCATACCCTCTGTGATCCCCGATATGCAGGTCATTGAGGGACAGTCCCTCGTCCTCCCCGAGAGGCCGGCCAAAGGCAGGCTTACCTTCAACGGATGGGATGACGGCACGAACGTCTACGACGAAAGGGACAGCGTTACGCCTACCACGAACACCACATACACCGCGAAATGGCTGGTAAAGGTCACGCTTTACGACGGTATCTCGCTGACCCCGATACTGGCCATGGAATGGGACGAGGATGTCGGCCCGAACTTCACCTACACGTTGAACACCGACGCCAACTACGGCGGCGGTGTGGTATCGGTCGAGATAGTGTACACCGACCCCAGCGGTACGGTGTGGCCCACGGTCACATTGGAGAAGTACATCGACAAGTATGACTTCTCCCTCCTTGACTGGGTTGAGTACTATTCCGTGTTCGACGGCTGGTTCGACCCGTTCACAGGCGCGTCGTCGGCACCGACAGACCCGCTGCAGAACATGTTCATGAACCCTGACTCTATGGCTCTCTTCGCCAAGTGGAAGGAGAGGGTGCGGTTCTACGACGACAGCAACAACCTGCTCGGCACGAACTATGTGGACACGGGCACATACCTCGGCACAGCGGCACCAATTGCGGGGCTCTGGGCGGATGTGTTCGGTCCCACGCAGCCTCTGAACCCGGCCACGTACAGGATACAGAACAGTTCGGACTTCCTTTCCGTCAGGTTCATTTCGGTAACGTTTGACGCCGGCGGCGGAGCCCCCGCAATGCAGGTGTTCAATAACGTCATATCCGGAACCATGGTGGGTGCTGTCCCATACACCGAGCCGACGCGCGGCTCAATGTATTTTGCTGGATGGTACGACGGCGGCACGAAGTATTCCTTCACGGACAAGCTGTACAACGATATCACGCTGACCGCCATGTGGCAGTCGACCCCCGTGGAGAGATACACCGTGTTCGCCGCCGCATACACCAACGCAACGATAATTCCGCAGGGAATGATCCAGGTCATGGCGGGAGACAACCTGAGGTTCGACTTCTATGTGGACAAAGGCTACACTCCCGTTGTGAGAATAGACGGCTCCGAGATCCAACACACGGGCGGCAGCTATATCTTCAACAACATAAGGAGCGACCACAGTATCGAGATCTTCGCCGATGACCGCGACATAAAGGATGCGACAGCGTACCTGACCGTTCATACGAGCGGTAAAGGAGATGTTATGTACAGCACCGACAACGGGGCGACGTTCATAAGCTACACTTCGCCTCTGCCGCTTTTCGCCGGCGCGGAATACCTGCTGAAAGCGGTGCCGAAGAGTTCCAGCTACTTCAGCCACTGGAGCGGCGACGCTTCCGGTAACAATCCCGAGGTGTACATAACTTCAGACGGGGCCGCGAACAAATCCGTAACCGCGAACTTCGGCAGCTCGTCCGGATTCGGGATAGGCAGCATGGCAATAGTGAACCTAATGTGCATGATATTGGCGGTTGTGATCGGAATGATCGCTCTCGCCGTGGCGTACAAGAGGAACTATGAAGGTACCGGCACCGGAAAGGGACTAAGGTTCGGCGCGGTCATAATTGCGTTGATAGCGGTGGTCCTGTTCTTCCTTACCGAAGGGTTCGGCGGAACGTATGTGACATATGACGAATGGAGCATAGTGATGGCCATACTGACCGTGGTGGCGCTGATCCTGGCTCTGGTAAGTATGAGGTATGACTACATAGAGCGGGACTGAGCCCTAAAACACTTTCACGAACAAAACGGGGGCAATGCCCCCTTCCTTGTTTTTATTATTCTCACACTGTCCGCATACTCAATAGAGCAGCTGTCGAAAGTACCGATAAGCAATGTTAAATATCCTTACTAAATCCATTTCTCATGGTCGTTCATCAGGTAGGCTCAGGCGCATCTTACGGTTCGAACATTTACCTTGTTGTCGGCAGCAGAACGGCCCTGATCGACACGGGGGTCAGCAGCGAGAGCGGGAGGAATATAGCCCGCATCAAGGATGCGCTGAAGGGGAGGGACCTGGATATGATCATCCTCACGCATTTTCACGCCGACCACACGGGCGGCCTGATCGACATGGCGGATGAGTTCGGTTCAGAAGCGTTCGCGGGAGCCGGCGACGCACCGTACATCATGAGCGGAGATCCGGCATATACTCTGTCGGATATGTTCGGAGGCCCCGGGCCCGCTGATGTGACGGAGCTGATGGACGGGGACGTTATCGACCTCGGTGAGCACAGGCTGCGGGTGATAAACACGCCCGGGCACACCTGCGGAGGGATATGCCTCTATGACGAGGTCACCGGCGCACTGTTCTCCGGCGATACCGTGTTCGGCTACGGTGTGGGAAGGACGGATTTTCCGTCGGGCTCGGCGAGGGAACTGATAGCTTCTCTGAGGAAACTGAGCGAAATGGATGTAAAAATGCTGTATCCGGGGCATATGGACGCCGTTCCAGACGGCAACAGGGCCATAAAGTACGGCCTTATGATGATGGGAGGTATGTAATTGAAAATAGTGAAGTGCTATGGTACGGACGTATCAGAGGAGGGGCTTGGGAACGCAGTGAACGAGGCGGCGGCGGAGATCGCCGAAGGGAACCTCATAGTGTATCCCACGGAGACGGTATACGGCATCGGCGCCGACATATTCAATGAGGTTGCGGTAAAGAACCTCTTTCTCGCAAAAAGAAGGCCGTTCGATATGGCGCTGTCCGTAGCGGTAAGCGACAAGAAGATGATGGAAAGCATAGCGATCCTGGACGATAACGCGGACAAGCTGGTCAAGGCATTCCTTCCCGGACCCCTTACCATTATTATTGAGAAAAAACCGGATGTGCCGGACCTGGTAACGGCAATGTCAAGGAAGGTCGGGATAAGGATGCCCGACCACCCCGTCGCCAGAGAGGTCATAAGGAGATCGGGTCCGGTCGTGGCGACATCGGCGAACCTTCACTCCCATCCGGATGCCACCGATATTGACGCTGCGGTGAAGGACCTCGGTGAATCGGTGAGCATGTACATGGATTCCGGGCCCAGCAAGCTCAAGAGGCCGTCCACGATAGTCTGGATAATGAAAGGCGATGTGGAAATAATCAGGCAGGGCGCCATCACGATCAAGGACATAGAGGAGGTCCTGAATGCTGACTGAAGAGGAACTGTCCAAACTCAGAAAGGCCGGCCAGGTAGCCTCCGCCGCGAGGACCCTGGGAATGGAATTAGTGGGGGAGGGCGTTAAACTCTTCAACGTCGCGCAGGAAGTGGAAGGTTACATAAGATCGAAAGGCTGCGGCCTGGCGTTCCCCTGCAACATAAGCATAAACGAGATCGCCGCCCACTATACTCCAAGCGTCAACGACGAGAAGGTCTTCGAGAAAGGGGATGTAGTAAAGATCGACTGCGGCGCGGAGATGGACGGCTTCGTGGGAGACACCGCCGGGACCGTGGAAGTGGGCACGAAGAGATACCGCAGCCTTATAGAAGCATCAAAGCGCGCGAGAGACACCGTTGCGGAATTCGTCGGGGCCGGTACGGCCATATGCGATATCGGAAGGGCGGTGGAGATGTGCATGGTGCAGGACGGGTTCAAACCCATAAAGAACCTGTGCGGACACCAGATAAAACCATACAATCTGCACGCAGGCGTGTCGATACCCAACTATAATGACGGGAACACGAACAGGCTTGTTGCCGGGATGGTGGTGGCGATCGAACCCTTCGCCACAGACGGAGAGGGAACAGTCAGCAACGGGCCCCCGGGAAACATAGTGCGGATTCTCAGAGAAAAGAAACTGGGGGATCCGAAGGCTCAGGAATTCTTTGAGTATGCGAAAGGGGAGTTCAAGTCGTTCCCCTTCTGTGCCAGAAGCTGCGACTTCCCCGAGGCGGAGAAGCATGTGAAGAACCTCATCAGACACGGGGTGCTCTCAAGCTATGCCCTGCTGGTGGAGTCAAAGAAAGGGATGGTGTCTCAGCATGAGCACACATTCTATATCGCGGGCGGAAGGGCGGAAGTGACCACTCTCCCGTAAAGGTTTATCTACATTCTGTTGCTACAGAACCCAACAAGCCGATGTTGCCAAGCCTGGTCAAAGGCGATGGACTCAAGATCCATTCTCGTAGGAGTTCACCGGTTCGAATCCGGTCGTCGGCACCTCATACTTATAAAAAAGGGATAAAATGTGCGAAGACCTGCTGGCTAATCTGGACAAGATACACTCAACGGAAAGGGGCATCTTGCGGATCAGAAGGAATCTGGAACTTAACGTACCTGACGAGGTCGCATGGTGCAGGCAGAGGATCCCGGCAGCGGACACGATCATCAGAGGGGGCAAGAACTGGTATGTTCACGCCGACGGCGTGATCATTACCGTTAACGCAGGCAGTTTTACGATCATAACGGCGCACAAGAAAGACCGCTGATCTTGGCCGGACGACAATAAAAATGCGCCCCCGTATAATAACCTTTAATAAGGAGGATACAATCCCAGCCGTAACGTAAACTCAGGACCCGTCACTGACGAACACTGAGAGCGCGTCCAAGAGGACCAAGCGCTTGAGTACATCCCCAAGGGGAACATTTACGGAGGAATGAAAATGGCGAAACCAAAGAAGAACGCGCCAGAGGCAGAAGACGAGAACTTCAACTTCATAGTACGTATCGCAAGCAGCGATATCGACGGACAGAAGAGGACGGTCATCGGACTTCAGAGCATCAAAGGCGTAGGAAAAAGGGTAGCACAGATCGCGGCCAAAAGGGCCAATGTCGATCCGTCCGTGAAGATAGGAACGCTTTCCGATGAAAAGGTCAAGGAACTTGAGAGTCTCATCCTGACGTATGTTGAGTACGCCCCCCATTGGGCCGTCAACAGGCAGATGGATTATGAGACCGGGGCGGATATGCACCTGATCGGGAACGACCTTGACATGATCCAGAAAGACGATGTCAACAGAATGAAGATGATCCGCTGCTATCGCGGAATAAGACACGAGACGAAACACAAGGTCAGAGGTCAGAGGACCCGTTCCAACGGAAGGAAGGGACTCACCATCGGTGTCCAGAGGAAATCATCCTGAGGTGGTATGAATGGGAGACCCGAAATTCTCACGCAGATCATATGATACTCCGTCCCACCCCTGGCAGGGTGAGAGGATAAAGAGAGAGGTTGAGATCGTCCGCGAATTCGGCCTTAAGAACAAGACCGAAGTGTGGAAGGCTCAGACCGTCCTGAGGAACTTCAGGAAACAGTCCAGAGAACTGCAGGCACGCCTCAGGGGAGGGGACGCACAGGCAAAGATAGAGGCGGACGCGCTCATCAACAAATGTTCGCGCATGGGCCTTCTGCCCGTTGCCGGCTCGACCCTTAACGATGTGCTCGTTCTTACTGAGGGGGACATTCTGTCAAGAAGGCTCCAGTCGGTCGTTTTTGACAAAGGATTGTCGTCCACGATAAATCAGGCAAGGCAGATGATCACCCACGGACACATACACATCAACGGCCACAGGGTCACGGTCCCCGGATACATCGTCACCAGAGAGGAGGAGGCGTCCGTCTCATACAACGCGGCATCTCCCTTCACCGATGAGATGCACCCGATGAGGATATCTCCGGAGCAGGCGGCCGCCAACGCCGCAGTGAAGGCCGAGGTCAAAGCGAAGGCCGACAAAGAATCAGCCGCAAAAGCGAAAGCGGATGCGGATGAGGCAGGGATAACACTTGAGGACGGTGAGGTCTGATGACGGCAAAATGGGGAATAGCGAATATTTACGCAAGTTACAACAACATCATGATAACTCTCACGGACATAACCGGAGCCGAGACCATAGCCAAGGTCACCGGCGGAATGGTCGTCAAACAGGCGAAGGACGAATCCTCTCCGTACGCAGCGCAGAAAGCGGCGGAAAAGATCGCTGAAGTAGCCAAAGAGAGGGACATTGTCGGTATACACGTCAAAGTGCGCGCACCGGGCGGAAACAAATCCACCTCGCCGGGGCCGGGTGCCCAAGCGGCCATCCGTGCTCTCGCAAGGGCTGGACTGAAGATCGGGCGCATCGAAGATGTCACCCCCATACCGCACGACGGGACCAAGAAGAAAGGCGGTCGCAGAGGGCGCAGGGTCTGAGGAGGCACTCCTATGGAGATAGAGATACTCGAAATGGAGGAGATGAAAGGATGCTTCATACTGAAGGATTCCTCTCCCGCCATGGCGAATGCACTCAGAAGGACAATGCTCACAAGCATCCCGAAGATGGCGATCGACAAAGTGGAATTCCACCTCGGCCCCATCATGATGGATGACAAGGAGTATGAGAGCGTTACCCCTCTTTTCGATGAGATCGTTGCCCACAGGCTCGGGATGGTACCCGTGCCCACAGACCACCAACTGTTCTCTTTCCAGAAAGACTGCGTCTGCGGGGGAGAAGGGTGTCCGAACTGCACCATAATGTACAGTCTCAACAAGATCGGACCGTGCACGGTCCTTTCCGGAGACATGATGCCGCTGGGGAACCCGGATCTCGCCGTCAAAGACCATTTCATCCCGCTGGTGGAACTCACCGATGGGCAGGCAGTCCTCATCTATGCGACCGCAGTGATGGGAACGGCCAAGGAACATGCTAAATGGCAGGCGGCCTTCGGTGTGGGATACAAGTATCTCCCGGTGATATCCATCGATGAGAAGAAGGCCGGCGAGCCCCATGTGCTCAAATGCGAAAGCATTTGCCCAAGGGGTGTGTTCGAGGTCAAGAATGGGAATCTCAAGACGAAGGATACGCTGAACTGCAACATGTGCAGGGACTGCGAGAACACGTCAAGGGGAGCGGTGTCCGTCGGCGCGGACGACACGAACTTCTATTTCAAATATGAAACAGACGGCTCCCTTACCGCGAAGCAGGTCCTTGACAAAGCGACGGAGATACTCTCCAAACAGTCGGAAGAGGCTTTCGCCCACATGGGAGAGGCCCTCTGATATTTTTGGGCGCAAGCCCATCTTAACCTTTTACTGCGGTTCTCAATAGAAATCTGAGAGCTTGCATTTTTTGATCTTATCGTTGTTGAAAACGGAGTTCATGCTCATTTCGAGGATCTGTATCCTCTCTTTTGTGTAGTCATCGAGCTCGTACTTGTCGCTGATCTCCTTTGACACTTCAAGATACTTCCTCACGCTGGCCTCATGAACGGTAAGGATAAGCTGGTTCTCGCATTTACACAGTCCTGACAGAGGGATCCTTCTGTACTTCTCCCCGCACTTGGTGCACCTTACCGTCTGCTTGCTGAAGCTTCTGAGGTTCCCCGCCATATCTGGCAGGAAGTGTTTGTCGAGGACCTTGATAGCAACATCTCTTTCGTCCACCGCCCGTATCTTCCTTCCCAGAAGCAGCTGGGCATCCACCTTCTGGGCCATTGACTCGAGTGTGGTGTAAGCCGAGTTCCTAGGGCCCTCGGAGATGTCCTTGGTGTCGTGAGTGAAGCCCAATCCTTCATATTGAAGCAGGGTCCCTATGCGACCGGATATCATGTCCATTATCTTTTCAAGCTCTTTGGGGTCCCGCATATCCATTGCCGCTTGGTAGAACTCCAGAGGGTAGCTCCTAAGGCAGTCGATGTTATGCGCCTCTTTATCGATCTCGTTGGGGTTGAGCCTTGTTGTGAGAACGAGGGGAGCATCCATGAGCCCTCCCCTCCTCTCCGGAAGGTAAAGCCTTGAGAAATTCAACAGGCCGTCCAGCGCCAATATCACGCAGTCCTCGTCGCCGTCGCAATTCCTTCTTTTTGCCGCATGGAAGAAGGGGTGGCCGTAGCATCCTCTTACTTCCGTGTAACCAATTATGCGGCAAAGTATGCAGCCCGAGGTGTGGGGCGCCAGCCCGAACGTCAGGTGTCCGATGAGCCCTTCCCTGTCATTAATGTTGTAGTACCTTTCCAGACCGTACAGCTTCTCCAGTTCATCGTCCAGATACTTGGACACCTTTACGAGGAAGTTTCCGCAGTCCTTTGACGGGATTATATCCTGTACTTTAAGTTCGCATATCTGATCTGTAGAAGCAAGGGGATCCCCGTTCCAATCGTGGAGATATCCCAACTCATGGGCCTTTTCCACAGTGATGCCTATCTCCCTCGGCCTGAAATGAGTAAGGGGCATGTCCGTCATATCGTATCTTATCGTACCGTCCTTATAGATGGACACATCGTTCTTCGACCTGAGTATCCCCTTCTCGATTATCTCGGGGGTCTTTGTTCTTGAGATCAGCCCCTCGACACACTTCAGTTCGATTGGGCCCCTTTCTTTGAGTTCGTTCATCGCGTCGCGGTATTCGTCCGACAGGTTGATATTCATCGCCGACGGCCCCCCGCTCCCGTATGCCATTTTCCCGCTTGATGCGGCGGTGTGCGTTCCGCATGTCCTGCACCAAGTGCGGAATGTGATCCCTCCGCAGCTCTGGCACATCCTCTTTCCGACCTCTATGCTCAGTGTTGGCCCAGCTCCCGAGTTCAGGTGTGAGGACTTGGATCTGGACGCTTTGATGGCCGAGTCAATGTCCCTTCCGTACTGTCCGTCCTTTCCCACCGGGAACAGAGAATGCACCTTGGGGGTCATCTCCCTCTCTTTTGCCTTCTCCGGACGGGCCATTCTTGTTCCTATGCGGGTCATCGCCTTTGCTCTGATCTCGAATCCCGCCGCTTTACTTACCGCAGAGAGGGGGCTATCGCCTTCCAGCTCCCTCAGCGGGGATATCATGCCGTCATTTATGCAGAGGCCGAGTCCGTCGATCAATGGCATTGAGTACAGCTCATCTATCTCGACATTTTCGCCGGATACTCTGTGCGACGCGCAGAGGTCCTCCAAGATCCTCTTGGTAACGGGTTCTTTCGGAAGTATCAGTTTATTATCGAATCTGCCGTCGGACAGTACCTTCGTTCTGAGTGTTCTCAGCCTTTCAACGGGAACATCGTACCAGAACAAGTTGAACTTCGGGTGCAGAGGAACGCCCAAGAGAGAACACATCTCCTTTGCACGCTCGTAAGTGGGATCTTCCCAATCATCGGGGAGTTCGGCCTTTGAGAGTATCTCCTCTTTGTGCCATTCAATGGGGTATCCGCACGGTACAAGGGAATGATTGTTCTCGCTGAATTCTCCGAAGGGGATAAGGATCTCTCCGTTATCCACCACCTCCGCCACATTGTCATGGACGGCGATGATCTCTTCCTTTGTCTGACAATGCACAAGGTCGCCGTTATTCAGCAGTACGAACGGGCCGTCCAGAATATCGCAGGGAGTGACCACGCAGGCCTTGCCCGGTCTTTCTATCTTGACCTGGGTGCCGAGCGCCATGAATTCATCCATGGCGTACATGCTTGCCGGGTTGAACGCGAGTGCCGCAAGGCCCGAGGTCCTGGCCCTTCCGTACCTCAGCCTGAATCCTCCCACTTTGCACGGGTGTCCGAAAATGGGTCTTCCCGCAACAAGGTCTTTAAGATATGTTTTTGACGGCTGCACCTCTTTTTTCGAGCCTTTTTCTTCTTCGGGGGACTTATGCGCCTTTACATACTCCCCTATGAACTCCCAGCCTTTGATGTTCAGTTTTTCTACGTGTTTCTGCAGTTTGGATGCTTTTTGACACATACCTTCGGCGATGACAAGGCACGCACCACCTCTGACCTTGTTCGTCTCTATTCTGGGAAGGTCCCTGTATCCGGAGATCTCGACCTTCTCCGTTCCTTCTCCGTCTATGCAGATCGGGCAGTTCTTGACGATCATCTCTATTTCTTGGACCGTCGGAGAGAACTGCAGATGCTGGCTCTGTTTGTATAATGGAATTTCCTCATTGAATCTGGCCACCTCTTCCTTGGTGGGGATGTATCTCCCGATCTCCAGGGCCTGGCGCACCATGTCCGCTATCAGGACGCTCATGGCCTGTGCCGTACCTCCCGCAGCACGGATTGGTCCGGCGAACATGAGGTCTATGTACGACGAGCCGTCCGCATTGGATTTGATCTTCGTGTCCGCTATCCCTTCGAGAGGGGCCACGAGTATCCCTTCGGTAAGGACGGCGAGGCCGACCCTTACCGCTCGGTCCACCACTTTCTCCAGGCTCTCTCCCGGCCTTTTGGCGATCTCGCCCGCTATCATCAGCGCCACAACCTCGCGGTTGCCGTGCTCATCCGTGAGCCTGCGGATGTCGTCCGCCACGCCTTCCACGTTGTAATCCTTAAGAAGCTTCTCTACCCTGGAGGCAAGATCTTCCGCCTGAGGTATCTCCACGAATGTTTCAGGATCCTTCCCCTTCGCCCTCGCGGTCTCGGCTATCCTGTAACATTCGTCGTTCTGTTTCGAGAGGGATTTGAAATATTCCTTTATCTCATCGCTGGCCGCTATCTCTTCCGCCATCAGACCTCCTCGGAGCCGACGGCCCTCTCTCTGAATATCGCCCTTACGGGGGCCAATATCATTTCCCTCAGCTCTTCCAGGCCTTCTCCGGTCTCCGCCGAGAAACTGATGTTCCCTTTCTCTCTCCTGAGAATATCGCTTTTGCTTTCGGCCACTATTATCCGGATGCCCTTGAAGTTGTTCTTCACCGCCTCAAGGAGGGCGCCCTGTTTTTCCATATCATAGCCGCAGGTCTCCGAAGGATCAAGGATGAACACCATGACATCCGTCAGATACCTCAAGGCAAGTACGGCCTGCTTCTCTATATCGTTCCTTTCCTCGAACTCGCGGTCGAGTAGCCCGGGGGTGTCTATTATCTGGAACATCCTCCAGTCGTCTTTCACGTGGCCGATGATTATTCCTTTCGTTGTGAAAGGATAGGGCGCTATTTGCGGAGCAGCAGTGCTCATTTTGGCCACCAGGCTGCTCTTGCCAACGTTAGGGAAACCGGCCACTACGATGGTAGGGGTGTTGGGGTCCACTGCCGGAAGCTTCCTGAACTTATTCTTTGCCTCCTGCAGGAAGAGGAGGTCCCCACTGATCCGTTTGATGTGGGAGGACATTCTCCCGTAAAATCCGTTCCTGATGCTGTCGATCATCTTGGGGTCCTTCGTTCCGCGGACATCCCTGAGAGAATCGTTCTTCAGTTTGTCGATGCGAGTGGAGGCCCAGTTCAAGGCGCCCAGCGCTTTCTTGTACCGATCGATGCCGATGATGAGGTCGACAAGCTCCGGGAGGAAGTCATCCTCTTTGTCGATCCTCGGAAATTTTTGGATGTAACCGTTCAGGGTCGATGTGACAATATCTCCGGAAGCGGTTATCTTGGCCAAGGCTGTTTTCTTCTTCCCGTCCAGTGCGTCCGATCCCTTTTTGGAGATCTTAGATGCTCTCTTGAATGACTTATCCATTAACTCATCCGCAGAGAGGACGGTCGGTATCCTGAAACTCGTTCCGGCCATGAACGGGCAATATGCATCATATATAATTAAACATAGACATCACCTCCTTTCTATAACCCTTCACGGCCGCATCACGCCGGAGTGAACGTGGCCCTCATTACCCAGAGATCGGAATCAAGGGTCATTTTCGGCTTCAGCATCGAAGGCACCAGAATGGTCGGGCAGTCCATTATGATCACTCCCGCGGTGACCTTCCATTTCCCGATATCCGCGCCGATCACCCTGCACAGGGCGGACACGTTGGTGCTGACGTGCACCCCGAGCTTGACGCTGGGGTAGGCGTCAATGTTCTTCAGGAACCACGGCGACGCTATTCCCGTATAGAACGTCACTCCCAGGTACAGATTGTCGGTCAGAACCTCCTTTGGTTTGAGGCCGTAAGGATTCTCTACGTTGAACAGTATCGCTTCTATCTCGCCGACAAGGTATTTCAGCCCCTCCTCGATGAATCCGGAGTCGATGGACAGCGCTATGCGGAATCCCGCGCAGGAAAGGGAAGCATCGTCTTGAAACTCTATCGATACAAATATCGAGGCCTCCACCAAACAGGCGGCAAGCATCTCTATCCCGGTATCGATGGCGTGTCTGATCGCCGCCTGGAAGAAGTCGGCGAGGTCCTCTGTGCTTTTCAACGATTTCATATCTCCCATCACTTTGACGGCGGAGTTCTTCAGTATGTTGATGATCTGCAGCTTCACCATCTCTCCCCCGAACAGTCCGCCGCAGTTGCTTGCGCCCGGAGTGCCCTCCGCAAACACCCAATCTATGGCGCCGTCCGCGACCCTCTGCCAGGTGCGGCTGTCGTTGGCGGTGTCCTTCTTGGCGGGGGTCCTGTCCACCTCCTTCCCGTCGGGAGACCTCAGTATCACGCATTCTCCCTCGGGCATAAGGGCGGAACCCGAGTTATTCAGGAACGCTCCGGGCATTGTGAAGACCTCCCTCTGTCCGGGGGAAAGCGTCACGTTCTTTATCGTGTAGACCTTGGTCTGAGGGTTGGAGCCCGCATGTATCG
>WRJJ01000020.1 GCA_009778575.1 Methanomassiliicoccaceae archaeon | reverse complement strand
CCTTGCAAAATGAAACAGCGTAAACATTGTAAAAAGGAGCCCTCAAAAAAGTTCTTGCTGAAAGAGACCTACTGAACCGATCATCGGGCACATGCTGACCCTCTTTTTCTCCCCATTCGGCCTTGCCGGGGTTTAAGCGGCTCACACCTTATCAAACGCCTGCTCCAGGTCGGCGATGATGTCCTTTATGTTCTCCGTCCCTATCGACAGGCGGATCGTATTGAGATTTATGTTCTGCTCCTTGCGCTCGCGTTCGTTGAGCTGGCCGTGGGTTGTCGTCGCCGGGTGTATGACCAATGATTTTTGGTCCGCTACGTTCGCAAGCAGGGAGAACAGTTTCAGGCTGTCGATGAATTTTATCGCTTCTTTCTCTCCTCCCTTTATGTCGAAAGTGAATATGGATCCCGCACCGCATGGGAAATTCTCTTTGTACAAAGCATGAGACGGATGGTCTTCAAGCGAAGGGTGGTTCACCTTCTGTACCTTTGAGTGGCCGTTAAGATACTTCACTACCTCCAATGCGTTCTGCACATGCCTCTCCACGCGCAGCGAAAGGGTCTCCAGCCCCTGCAGGAGGACGAACGCCGTTACGGGAGATATGACCGCTCCCATGTCTCTCAGGAGGACCGTCCTTATCCTTGTAACGAATGCGGCGGGTCCCAACTCCTTGTAGAAGCTTACGCCATGGTAGCTCGCATCCGGTTCGACCAGCAAAGGATATCTGCCGCTGGCCTCCCAGTCGAACTTCCCGCTTTCGATTATCACTCCGCCCAGCACGGTCCCGTGGCCTCCTATGAATTTGGTGGCGGATTCCACCACTATGTCGGCGCCGTGCTCCAGCGGCCTGTACAGGAAGGGGGTGGCGAAGGTGTTGTCCACCATCAGTATTATCCCGTGCCTGTGGGCGATCTCCGCTACTTTCTCCACATCGATGAAATCCGAGTTCGGGTTTCCGAAAGTTTCGATATAGAGCGCTTTGGTATTACTCTGAATGGCCTTCTCGAAGTTGCTGAGGTCGCTCGGATCGACGAAGGTCGTCTTGACACCGAACTTTGGGAATGTGTGTTCCAGAAGATTGTAGGTCCCACCGTAAAGGTTGTTCGCCGCGACGATGTGATCCCCGGATACGGTTATGTTCTGCAAGGCGTATGTGATCGCCGCCGCGCCGGATGCCGTTGCGAGAGCGGCGGTCCCGCCCTCCAACGCCGCTATACGGTCCTCCAGGACGGCCTGGGTGCTGTTGGTGAGGCGGCCGTACAGATTCCCGGGCTCTTTGAGTGCGAATCTGTCTGAAGCGGTCTTGCAGTCTTTGAATACGTATGATGTCGTGAGGTATATCGGCACTGCCCTGGAATCAGTCACTGGGTCAGGCTCCTCCTGCCCTTTGTGCAGCTGGAGCGTCTCGAACCTCAGTTTGTCCTTGTTTGTCGGACCTGTGGGGATATTCTCTCCTTTCAGCTTTTTTTTCTGCTCCTCTGCTTTTACAAGCCGTGGAGTACCGCACACTTTGACATCATCTGATCCGCCCATAGTAAAACCTCACAATAAAGCATTAAAAAAGGCTTATATTAATTTATTCAGAAAGGTTTTCCGCCGATCGTCTCAGTCAAAATCCGTTCTGTCGTTTTGAACGGTCTCGAACTTCACTCCGGCAGAGGTCAGGAGGCCGCTTATCAGATCGGTCATTCTGGACATGTCCGTGGTCTTGCTGTAGGTCTTGAGATAGAACTCCTTGCGGTCCATCGGGAATATCAGCCTCATCTTGCCCTTCCTGTTGTATCCTTCGGGTTTGCGGTTGCGCTCGATGTCCGCCATGTTCATGTCAACGTACATCTGGAATATCTCTTCCTCCTCGGGCATCTGCCCGATCTCTTCAAGCAGAGCTTTCAAGATATCCCGGAACACGGGCGCCAGATCCTTATAGTCGGATTTTCCCTTTAGAATAAAATGAGTGCTGAAGACCTTCATCGACCGATACTAGGCTGTGGTCTTATTTATTTGTTCTTAAAGAGAGATACTGCTTGTCGGTTTGTTTTGGCGTGATCCCGCTTAGGTCGAAAGAGAGCGCGATAAACGAGAATATAAAATATATCCTGTTTATTTCTCCACAACATCTCGGCCGAAAGTAAGGTTTCGGCATACTTGTTCAACCTAAGGAGACGAAAACATGGAAACCCATAAAAAAAGAAACGTGATTATCATCGGTGCTGCGGGGCGCGATTTTCATAACTTCAACACCTTCTACCGCGACAATCCCGCATATAACGTGGTAGCATTCACCGCCGCACAGATCCCTGACATTGCGGACCGGAAATATCCTGCCAGCCTTGCAGGGTCACTGTATCCCCAGGGAATACCCATTTACCCCCAGGACGAGTTGGAGGCACTGATCAAAAAACACTGTGTGGATGAGTGCGTGTTAGCCTACAGCGATGTTCCCTACTCGTATGTTATGGGTGTGGGGGCGAAGGTCAATGCCGCAGGTGCTGATTTTACCATGATGGGACACAAGAACACCGCTATTAAGAGCACAAAACCTGTGATCGCGGTGTGTGCGGTCAGAACCGGATGCGGAAAGAGTCAGACCTCCAGAAGGATAATCGAGGTCCTCATGAAACAGGGGCTGAAGGTCATAGCCATTCGGCACCCGATGCCGTACGGCGACTTTGAGGCTCAAAAAGTCCAGAGGTTTGCCACGGTCGAAGACCTCGCAAAGAACAAATGCACGATAGAAGAGATGGAGGAATATGAGCCTCACGTCGTGCGCGGAAACGTGATCTATGCGGGCGTGGACTATGAGGCTATCCTGCGCGCGGCCGAGAACGATCCGAAAGGATGCGATGTCATCCTCTGGGACGGAGGGAACAACGACTTTTCGTTCTACCAGCCTGACCTGATGATAACCGTTACGGATCCGCACCGCCCCGGGAACGAGCTCTCGTACTATCCCGGAGAGGTCACACTGAGACTTGCCGACGTAGTGGTGATCAACAAGATCGACAGCGCGGACTATGAGAACATTCAGACCGTCCGCAGGAGCATAGAGAAAGTAAATCCGAATGCGACCGTGGTCGACGCCGCATCATGCCTGACCGTGAACAAACCGGAACTCATCAAAGGCAAGCGCGTGCTTGTTGTAGAAGACGGACCTACCCTCACACACGGCGAAATGAAGATCGGCGCAGGCTATGTTGCGGCCCAGCGCTTCGGAGCAGCAGAGATCATCGATCCCAGACCATACGTGGTCGGTAAACTTGCCGAGACATTCAAAATATACCCGAACATCGGAAAGATACTTCCCGCAATGGGTTACGGCGAGCAGCAGATGAAGGACCTGGCGGCCACAATAGAGAAAACAGATTGCGACGCGGTCGTCATCGGCACTCCCATCGATCTGCAGAGAGTGATAAAGATCAACAAACCCTGCGTCAAGGTAGGTTACGATCTGTTCGAGATAGGCCACCCGGACTTGGACGATATCCTGAGTGACTTCGTCAAAAAGAACATAAAGTAAAACCTTTGAAATAAACAAGATGACCATTTTGGTCATCTTTTTTCCTATTTTAAATGCGATAAAAGCAAAGATCTGATATGGGAACACGTTCCATTTATGGATCATCCCAGAATGATCTGATACGATCTGCGAGCTCCTTGGTCTTTTCCAACATCTGCCGGCCGTCCCATGGAGGATCTGTGTACAATCCGTATCTTGATTCCACGGCATACTGTGATAGTATCTGCGCAAACTCATTATCTGCCTCAGTTATCCTGCTCTGAGGGAACAGATCTAAAAGCGCCGATAGGTCATGGGTTTTGGGGTATTTGACAAAATGTTCCTGCAGGCTGACCTTCATTTTCTTTTCAAGGAATTGCTGCAAGTGAAACCCCACCAGAGCCAGAAGTTCTTCGTCGGTTTGGAGGAGGATCTCTGCGCCACGGAGGTCCTCGTCGGCTTTTTGGTCAAGAACTTCGATCCCATCACGCCGAACCATGTACTATCCTCCCCGTTGCCATCGCTTCATAGACAAGCGAGTATTCGTTGGATAGTTCCTCTTCGAACTCTTCCGGGGTAAAAACGATTATGTCAATGGGAATATTGGAACCTTTCAATGCCATTCTTGCTTTGGCGCTGCGGATGAGCCTACTCTCATCCGATTCCTTTATAAGAATCAGGTCGAGGTCGCTGTCATCTCCCGCCGTCCCTTTGGCTACTGAGCCGAACACGATCATTAGTATCGGATCGATCTTCGCCTTAGCCATCTCGATGACCCTTTCTGCCTCGCCATAGTCAAACATATTATCATCATAATAATGGTCAAAGGCTTATAAAATCTCATGCAAGATGCAAGAGGAGATAGAGCACAGAACAGGCAAGTTGCTAAAAGCGCCCCTGTCTGGTGCACTTGCATACCATTCTATTCGTGTTTTATCCAGATGTATCAATAGATGGATCCGCAGATGAACAGGGGCAACACTGTTGGGACAATAGTTTGTTGACGGCAGACATTTGTTCAATATGAACGCCGGAAACAGAAAGGAATAACTGCCGAAACCGCAGACAACTATTATCGCAACGCAGACCTTTCCTATTTTAATACATGGATGCGATGGTCTTCCATGAAGACCGCATTGACCATCGCCGGATCAGATTCAGTCGGCGGAGCAGGCATTCAGGCAGATATCAAAGCCATGGCATCGTTGGGGGTCCACGCCGCAACGGTCATCACGGCGGTCACCGTCCAGAACACAAAGGAAGTGAGCGGCATCCTTCCGGTGCCCGAAGAGATCGTGAAAGGGCAGCTGGAGGCCATCCTCAAAGATTGCAAGATCGATGCAATTAAGACAGGTATGCTTTACAGCGCGGACATCGTCAGAGTGGTGGCGGATATCCTTGAGGACCGCGAGATGCCGCTTGTGGTGGACCCCGTAATGGTGGCGACTGTGGGCGACACATTATCCAAGGACGATCTGGCCAAGTCTCTTAAGAACGACCTCCTTCCCATATGCGAATTGGTAACACCCAACAAATACGAGGCGGAGGTCCTTTCGGGAATGAAGATCTCCAGTGAGGACGATGCCATGCTTGCCTGCGAGATCATCGGGAAACAGGGTTCCTCCGTGCTTTTGAAAGGAGGGCACATCAATTCTCAAAAGGTCACAGACTACCTCTACCTCTCATCTGAATTCACCGTAATGAGCAAACCGCGCCTTACCAAAGCGGGCCACGGAAGCGGATGCACCTTGTCCTCCTACATAACGGCCAACCTTGCGAAAGGACTTGACCTCGTCAATTCCGTCCTTAGATCGAGAGATCTTATTCAAAGGTCGATCGAGACCCAATACGCCGTGGGAAAGGGAGAGCTCATCGTCAACCCCATGGCGTCAGTATCCCACTCCGGCGAGAACACCGAGAGGTTCGACGTGCTGGACTCTCTCGATACAGCGGCGGAGATGGTATTGGACAGGCTGCCGAACGGCCTTGTGCCCAAGAAAGGGGTCAATATCGCCTATGCTGCAAAGAATGCGGCCGGACCTGAGGACATCGCCGGCATTGACCGCAGGATGACCCTTAAGAACGGCAGGCTCGTGAAGAACGGCCCCGCAAAGTTCGGTGCCGCGGGCCACTTGTCATTTGTACTGCTGGAAGTGATGAAGAAAGATCCCGAGATAAGGAGCGTCATAAACATATCTCCCGCGGAAGACACACTGGACCTCCTTGAGGAGATCGGTCTGATAACGGTAAGTTCCGGAAGAAGAGGCAATCCGCTTTGGGGGTCCGCGACGAAGAACCTCTTAGGGAAGATGGGCGGCGTACCCGACGCCATTTCGGACAACGACCAAAAGAGCGGCAGGACCGTGAAGATACTCGGTAAGGACCCCACGGAAGTGATGTCCAAGCTGAGCTCGATATTGGATTAAAGAAAAGGACTGAGCACCGCTCAGCCTATTGACACTATCTCTATCACAAAGTACAGGTCCTGGTTGTACCTCTCTTCCACCAATCTGTAATCAAAGGTGGTCGCAGTTCCGCCTGCGTTAACGACGGATACGATGTAGAACTTCTCAGTGCCGAAGTCCACCATTATCATCCGTATATCTCCGGAACCGGATATCAATGTGTAGCCGGAAACAAGATATGTGAAAGATATTGTGCTTCCCACGGATGTGACCTTCAGGGCCACGTTTCCGAATTCGCTTTCCACCGCTGTGTACGTTGTGTTCACAACGGGGTGGTAGCTCATCGTCACCGTGTTGGTGGCGGTGCTGTACGATGCGGTGGCGGGCCATCCGTAGACGGACTTATCTATCTCTGTGTGCCCTTTGAGATCGTAACCGTAAGCGGCCTTGAATTGTGCCGCCGTGAGGACCTCGACCGCAGGTACGGTCTTAACGGAAGGCGATGTAAAGATGTCATCGGGCCCGTTGTAGCCCTCTCCGCTGGGTACCAATTGGATTATCTTGTCCCCGACCTTATGACCTATCACTGCATCGCCGAACTTCGTGAGGACCGTTGTTCCTCCCACGGTGTAGCTCAGCGGCCTGTAGCTGCTCTCGGCTCTCGCTTCGAAGTCGTTGCTCTTGATGATCTTGTCATCGTTTGCGATGTGCCAATAGCTTGTATCAAAGACGACGCTGTTCGCTTCGCCGTAGGGGGCATAGTATGTGCCCGTGTAGTTCACGGAAACAGAACTTCCGCTCACGGCGACCGTATCGTCAGCTTTCAGATAGTTGTTGTAGATCGTCGCACCTGTGATGGCGCACAGTGCCAACAAGAACACTACAAAACAGACCATCATTATCGGGTCTCTTTCTTTTTTGACCTTGATGTCGTCCTCAGCCATTATACCGATTCTTGCAATGTATGTTCATTATAAAAACGTATGCGGTGGGAGACCTGAAAAACAAGGCCGCCCATTCAAATCTTTTTATATTAGCCCCAATATGCAATAGACATAAGATCGGCTCTCTTTCTGTGGAGAAGCCGAAAAAGGAAAGGAACACTGATCTCATGAGAGCATTGTACATTCACGCCGACTCGATGGAATTCGAAGCAAAAGATAAGACAAAGGTCGCCGAGGAGATACCGGACGGTTTCCACAGCGGAAGGATGGAGGAGGCCCTGGTGGTATTCATCACCGTGGAAAGCGACGATGAGGACAAGATCGCGCAGGTCGCGGCCGAGGCATCCAAAGATATTCTGGCCACAAAGGAGAGGGTCGGCGCGGAGCGCATTATGCTCTACCCGTATGCTCACCTGAGCAGCGATCTGGCGAGACCGAAGGCCAGCGTCGAGATGCTTGATCTTATGAAGGAGATGATCGCGTCGTCCGGCACAGAGGTGACGAGGGCGCCGTTCGGATGGTACAAAGCGTTCGATATCAAGTGCAAAGGCCACCCGCTCTCCGAGCTCTCAAGGGATTTCAAAGGCAAAGAGGAGAAGTCCGCGCCAAAGGGGAAGGACACCTATTTTGTGCTGAAGACGGACGGAAAGGAAGTAACGATCGAGGACTACAAAGGCGGGTCCGACTGCATGATGTTCATGATAGACAAGGAAGCCCTCGGTAAAGAGGCTCCCGCCGGCGGAGAACCCGAATACCTCAGATTGTGCAAGAAGTTCGGCATCCAGTGGGAGACCATGTCTGATGTGGGGCATATGTGTCTCGCGCCTCCCGCGGCCATGATGTTCGACCTCATCTCCGATTACTCCACCGATATTGTCAATAACTCGGGCATAAGCGTGTACAACGTGAAGGGAACGAACATGTTCTCGCTGGATGAGCCCGCTGTCAAAGAGCATGCGGACCTTTTCGGAGACAGGCTGTACAGCATTAACACGGGAAAGAAAGGTTTCATACTGAGATATGCGGCATGCCACCAGCAGTTCGCGATGATAAGGGGCTGGAACATAAGCTACAAGCAGATGCCTTTCGGTGCTTTCGAGGTCGCTGACTCCTACAGGCTCGAACAGTCGGGAGAGACGATGCTTTGTTTCAGGACCAGAAGACTGAACATGCCCGATTTCCATGTTATGTGCTCTACCATGCCGGAGGCCCACGAATATTTCACGCTCCTTGACGGAAAGATATACGATGAGATAGAGAACATCGGAAGGGATTACGACATGCTCGTCAACTTCTCTTCCAGAAAAGCTTTTGAAGACAACAAGGAAATGGTCAGAAAGCTGTGCGAGACGCACGGCAAGGATGCTTTGATCCACATTTACCCCGAAGGCATCAACTACTATTGGACGGTCAACATCGAATACCACATGCTGGATCAGATGAAGAGGCCGAGAGAGATCGGCACCGTTCAGATCGATATCGGGAACGCAAAGAGGTTCGGCATCACCTATGCAGACGAGAAAGGCGAGAAGCAGTATCCCATCATTCTTCACTGTGCGGTCATAGGTTCCATCGAGAGGTTCATGTATGCGCTCCTTGACACCGCGGTCCAGACAGAGAGGACCGGCGTGCCCGGATACCTGCCGACCTGGATAACACCCGAGCAGGTGCGCCTGATGCCTATGTCGGAAGAGTACGTTGATGCTTCCAAAGAGATGGCGAAAGGCCTCAGGTCAAAAAAGGTCAGAGTGTCAGTGGATGATACCGATGCCACCGTCGGCAAGAAGGTCAGAAGGGCCAAGCAGGACTGGTGCTCCTACAGTGCGGTCATCGGCGATAACGAGATCAAAAGCGGCAAGCTGAAGGTCTACGTCAGATCCGAGAATAAAGATGTTGAGATGACCCCCGAAGAGCTCGTGTCGAGGATCAAAGGCGAAACGGAAGGCTATCCGGTCCGCCCGATGTATCTTCCGTCGGAACTCAGCAAACGCTGCGAGTTCTGATCCTAGAGCGTCGGCGGTGCGGGAACCGCCCAGATCAAGGACATGAATGAAATTGTCACATAGGGTAGGCGTTCTGGACCAGATTGATGAGCGCCATCGCTTCCGGGAACTATTGCAGGCCGGGTTGTACGTTCACTTCATCGTTTTCTTGAAATCAATGAGAATAAAGAGTTCATCGAATAACTCTTCCGAGCGCAGATCGAAGACCAGCGGGAAAAACTTCAGCTTACCCATCTGTTTTGAGTCCCCTATCATTTTCTTCATTTCTTCGGTAAGTGAAAGGCCCAATGCGTCCGCACGGGCCTTCTCCGGAATGAATAAGCTTATCTTAAAGAACCCGTCCCAGATAGACAGCCAGAATACGGTCGTTTCTTTTTGGGTGCCTCGGGCTGTTGTCCATTTGTACAGAGCTTTTCCGAGCCACGCTTTACCGTCGTTGTAATAGCGCCAGTCCACCTGAATATCATTCTTTTCGAGTTCTTCGATGAATTTTGTATATGCACTGTTGGCTGAACCGAGTCCCTCGGCAACGACCTCGCTTGTCGGTTCCACGCCCGGGTCTCGCAAAAGCTGCTGTTCTTCCAAATTCATCGCTCCTTGTTCATCTTATTGTGGTGTGACTCAAATAATGTTTGCTCGGCCTCCGGATGCATTTTTCGATCATATCGAATTATTATGGAATATCCTAAATAAATCGATTGTAATCGGATACACTATGTTCGAACTCTGCATAATCACCGACCGCGCCCTTTCGAACGGCCTGTCCGAGGCCGAGGTCGCGAAACTTGCGTATTCCGGAGGCGCGGATATTGTTCAACTTAGAATGAAAGGGTTCGACGGAAAGGAGATACTGGAACAGGCAAGGATGATCAAAGCCCTTTCCGAGGAGTACGCCAAGTTCTTCATCGTCAACGACCGGGTGGATATTGCTGTGCTCTCTGATGCTGACGGAGTGCATCTGGGACAGTCGGATATACAGATAGAGGATGCGAGAGAGCTTCTCGGAGATGACAAACTTATCGGGATAAGCGTTCACAACGCAAGGGAGGCGGAGGACGCGGAATCGAGAGGGGCGGATTATGTAAGCGTGGGGTCCATATTCAGGACCTCTACGAAGCAGGATGCGCAGCATGGGAGAGGTCTTGATGCCGTTTTTACGGTCAAAGAGGCCGTCGGCATACCGGTTATGGCGATCGGCGGGATCAATAGAGGAAATATACAGGATGTTATATGTGCAGGCGCCGACGGCGTTGCGGTGGCCTCGGCGGTGGTGTCGCAAAAAGATGTCTCTGCGGCGGCCCATGAGTTGAGGGACATGATATTGAAAGTAAGACCTAATATCTGAGAGCGCCTACGGTGATGGCATGAAGGTCAACGGAAAGATTCTGGAATCATATATGCCTATGACGGTAGAGGGCCTCGTCCTCGGCGCCGGGTATATGCTGGACAGGGTTGCCGTTGAACTTAACGGGAGAATTGTGCCGCGGTCGGAATATCCCCGTATCCTCTTGAAAGATGATGACTCGGTGGAGATAGTCGGGTTCGTCGGAGGCGGATGATGCCGCTCCCGAACATGGATGATCTGGATGCTGTGTTGAGTTCGCGGCATTCGCCCGATGCGTACGAAGCGATAAGAAAAGCCAAGATCGGCATCGCGGGACTGGGCGGTCTCGGATCCAACGCCGCCGCCATGCTTGCCAGGGCGGGGATATCCCGCCTGACCATCGCCGATCTCGACGTTGTTGATCTAGGCAATATCAACAGGCAGCATTACTACCTTGAGCAGGTTGGGATCGCAAAGGTAAACGCCACCGAAGAGCTGCTAAGAAAGATCAATCCCTACATAAAGGTAGAAAAACACTGCATGAGGCTTACTCCCGGCAATATCCCCGATGTATTCATGGGGTGCAACGTCGTCTGCGAAGCCTTTGACGTTCCTTCGGAAAAAGCCATGCTGATCAATACCCTCCTTGAGAAGTGCAGCGGAATAAAGGTCGTGTCCGGTTCGGGTATGGCGGGATTCGGCAGATCTAACGATATACGGACGGAAAAGCTGTTCGCCGACCTTTATATCTGCGGCGACGGCATCGATATGGAAGGTGCCGAGGGAGGCCTTATGTCGCCCAGGGTGAACATCTGCGCGGGACACATGGCGAATGCCGTAATTTCCTTATTGATAAAGGGAGATATCTGAGCGATGGCAGACGAACTCATCATCGGGAAGAAGAGATTCAATTCCAGGTTCATACTGGGTTCAGGCAAGTTCTCGCTTGACATGACCAGAGCCGTCATGGAGAATGGCGGAGTGGAGATCGCCACCCTTGCAGTAAGAAGGGCGAACGCCGGAGGGGAGGGCAACATCCTGGACTACATCCCAGAAGGATTGACGCTGCTTCCGAACACATCTGGCGCAAGGAATGCGGAAGAGGCCGTCAGGATAGCAAGGCTCGCAAGAGAGCTTGGGTGCGGAGATATGGTCAAAATAGAGATAATCCGTGACTCCAGATACCTTCTTCCGGATAACTGCGAGACCATAAAGGCCACCCGGGTGCTTGCTGATGAGGGTTTTACCGTCATGCCGTATATGATGCCCGACCTTTCCGCCGCGCGGTCAATGGCCGATGCCGGGGCGGCGGCGATAATGCCCTTGGGGGCACCCATCGGGAGCAACAAAGGGCTTCTGACGAAGGATTTCATAAAGATAATGATAGACGAACTGGACCTTCCGATCATAGTGGATGCCGGCATCGGAAGGCCGTCACAGGCGTGCGAAGCAATGGAAATGGGGTGCGCGGCGGTGATGGCGAACACAGCGATAGCCACTGCGGGCGATATCCCCATGATGGCAAAGGCCTTCAAACTGGCCATAGAGGCCGGGCGGATGGCGTTCATCTCAAGACCGGGCAGGGTCCTCCTGAAGGGAGGAGAGTCCTCAAGCCCGCTGACGGGGTTCCTCGAGGATTCAAAATGACCCCGTGTCAGGTTGATGCCGACGACAGCAGTTACGAACACATGGAACTCATAGAGTCCGGCATAATGGAGAGTACTTTGTCCAAAGTGTCCGAGCTTGATGCTCTCTCATTCACCGAGAAAGATGTCAGGGATGCGCTCAGCAAAGACCGCCTGAGCATCGAAGGTTTCGCATCCCTGCTGTCTCCCGCCGGTGAAACGCTCCTTGAGGAAATGGCGCAAAGGGCCATGGAGGAGAAACAGAGGTATTTCGGAAATTCCGTGAACATATTCACTCCTCTTTATGCCTCGAACTACTGCGAGAACGGCTGCCTGTACTGCGGTTTCAACAAGAATAACAGCATACGCAGGGCGAAGCTTTCACCTGAAGAGATAGAATCGGAGATGGCGAATATCGCAGGATCGGGCCTCGCCGAGATCCTGATCCTTACCGGCGAGTCAAGAGAGATGTCCGATCCGGAATTCATCGGCGGGTGCGTGAGGACCGCAGCGAAATACTTCAGGAACGTTGGGCTCGAAGTGTATCCTCTGAATGTAAGCGAGTACAAGTACATGCATGAATGCGGTGCCGACTACGTTACGGTCTTTCAGGAGACCTACAACCCGGTGAAATACGAAAAGGTCCATCCCTTCGGTCCAAAAAGGGTGTTCTCGTACAGATTCGATTCGCAGGAAAGGGCCCTGATGGGAGGGATGAGGGGCGTAGCCTTCGGCGCTCTTCTGGGCCTCGGAGATTTCAGGACCGATTCCTTGGCATGCGGCATACACGCATATCTTTTGCAGAGGAAGTATCCCCATGCGGAGATCTCATTTTCCCTGCCGAGACTCAGGCCTTTCCTTAACGGGAAGTATTCCGCTGAAACGGTATCGGAAAGACGCCTCCTGCAGGCTGCGCTGGCATATCGCATCTTCATGCCCTTTTCGGGGCAGACCATATCCTCCAGGGAGAGTCCGGGATTCAGAGATAACATCGTTGGGCTGAGTGCCACGAAGATATCCGCCGGGGTCTTGGTGGGGATCGGCGGGCACTCGGAAGAGAAGAAAGGCGATGAGCAGTTCGATATTTCCGACAGAAGGGATGTGCGTGAGATAAGAAGGGTCCTGACCGAAAGAGGCTTACAGCCGGTATTCAATGATTATGTGAGAGTATGATTATCGCAATAACGGACAGGAAGATCAGCGCCGCTTACGATCTCATGGAACAGGTCACAGCTATAGCTTCATCGTCCCCGGATATGATGATATTAAGAGAGAAGGACCTCTCAGAGGCAGAATACAAGTATCTTGCGATCGAGTGCCTGCAGACCTGCAACCATTACGGAGTGAAATTCTGTGTGAACTCTTTCGTAAAGACGGCAGCTTCCCTCGGCAGCGGACGCGTGCAGGTATCCTTCAGCTCGCTAATTTCCGACAAAGGGAGACTGAAGGATTACGATGAGCTTTGGGTGTCGGTACATACTTTGAGCGAGGCCGTCGAGGCCGAACGATCGGGTGCAACGCATTTGATCTACGGGAACGTTTTTGAGACCTCCTGCAAACCCGGCGCTCCCGGCAAAGGGATCGACGGATTGAGAGAAGTGTGCAAGGCCGTGAAGATCCCTATATTTGCGGTGGGCGGCATCAATGCAGCCACAGCGCCGGCGGCAATGAAAGCGGGCTGCAAAGGGGTCTGCGTGAGAAGCCTCCTGATGAGTTCCAAAGACCCGCAATCAGTGATGGCGGAGTTAAGAAAAAGTATCAAAAAGGTTTGAATGGCGATATCACTCAGGCGGGCCCGTTCTCCCTTTATGAAGGAACTTGGGGCCTTTCCAGTTAAGGTCGCCGAGAAGGTGCATTGCGGCAGGAACGATGTATGTCCTGACGAGGAGCGCATCGACGAGTATCGCAAAGCACAGAGCGAAACCGAACTCTTGGAGCATTGTTGTGCTTGAGAGCATCAGAGTGCCGAAGGCACCGCCCATTATCAGGCCGCATATGGTTATGACGGAACCGGAGTGTGTCACCGCATAGCGGATCGCCTCATCGTTGCTCAGCCCTTTGTGCATACGGTTCTCTTTGATGCGCGTGGTCAGCAGGATATCGTAATCCATTCCCAGACCCAGGCACACCACGATGAGGATAATGGGTATCATCCACATCACCCCCTCTCCCAGAAGGCTGCCGAATAACAGGTGCGTCATGGCAACAGTCCAGGTAACGCTCATCAGTATCGTTAGTATCGAACGTATCGGCGTGACGTATGACTTCATCACGAAGAACAGAAGTATGAATATCAGTATCACCGCGAGGATCTCTACTTTAAGGAACTCTTCGCTGACCAATTCGGATATCTCATACATCACGATGGCGCTTCCGGTGAGCCACGTGGCCGCGACCATATCCGGATTGTTATCGGCAAACTCCGTCATCGTTCTGTCCATGAATCCGATCGTTTCCATGGAGCGGTCGGACATCGCCTCGGCTTTGGTGATCAGAGTGATCTTCACATACGTCAGGTCGAACGACGATCCGGCTCCCCTCTCCCCGCCGACGGATGTCACCAGGGCATAGTTCAAGACGTAGTCCATCAAGGATATCAGTGTTGGGTCGTTGTACACGGCCTCCGGAGGTGTGAACGGTGAACTTTCGTATTCATCCACTATCGTTTCCAACTGTGAAAGGATCCCCTTCCCGATCGTGTCCGGAAGCTCCTCTGTTGCTTTTGCGTAGACCACCAACGAATAATTGTGATCGGACATCCCGCCTTTGGGAATCTCCGAAGCGACTTCCTCTGCAAGCTCCAACCACGAATAAACGCCCCACACCTCTCCGGTGTTATCGTCTTTCCCCAAAGATGATGACAACGTAGAGAGTTCTGTGATGTAATCGGGGTTGGTCCATTCCAGCATGCCGATGACATTATCGCCGTATTTGAGCTCGGTCACTTTTCCGATCGGTTCCTTCAACTCATAGATGCCGTAGTTCGGCATCAGCATGCCGCCGTTGGAGAATTTCACTATCTCGGACATACCGTCCGTTGATTCTCCCGTCGACATGGCGCCCACCATGTCGTATGATGAATCTGTGGTCGCCATGATATAGGCGGCGGGCATCGTTACAAGGACCGCAACCGCGATTATCAGTTTCGCATGTTTTATGGAGGCGTTGACGGAACTGGTGAAGTATCTGTGCCCGAGGCGCGACACTTTCCCGTGCCATCCTCTCTCAGCCTTTCCGCCTTCCATGAGCGACTCCATCTTCGTGGGCCAGAACAGCCGCTCCCCGAATATCGTCAGTATTGATGTTATGAGTGTGAGTGCTGCGACGAGTGCGATGACGATCCCTACTGCGAGCATTATTCCCATTGAGCTTATCATGGAGAAAGAACAGATCGACATGGCGCCAAACCCGATCATCACGGCAAGACCGGACGTCGTTATCGATTCGCCCGCCCATGTCACCGCCCTCTTCACGGCGACCTCGTGCTCCGCCCCCTGAACCCTTTCTTCCCTGTATCTCGCCAAAATGAAGATGCAGTAGTCGCTTCCCGCCCCCAGCATCGAAACGATGAGAAGCATCTCCGTCATGTACATTATGTTGATGAGGGAGCCGATGAAGAACATCATGCATAAGGTCGTCCCGAATGCGACGCCGATGGTCATAGGGGGCATCGCCGATGTCACGAAGGATCTGAAGAACAGTCCGACCAGCACCAAGATCATCAATATAGAGAAAACGTCTATCTTCGAAAGGTCTCCCTGCGCCGCTACCTGGGTATCATACATTATTGCGGGCGATCCGGAGACGTAGGTGGTCACGCCGCTGTTATCGGGCAGGATCTCTTTGATGAGGTCCCTGAGTTCCGGCGTATCGTCGGAGATCATATTATAATCGAACTCCGCGTCGTAACCCACTGAGATGAACACAACGCCTTCGTTATCGTCATCCTGCGACGTGAACAGGCCGTTGATCCTTATGAGGGGTATCTTTGTCTTTGTATTGCCGTCCTCATCGGTAAATGTATAACCCGGGGCGGCGGCGACCATTAAGCCCTGCAAACCTAATGCGTTCATCTTCCCCTGCAGCGTATCGAAACTTGCCACGAGAATGACCGTCGATTCCATGTCTGTGTCGGGCTTATAGAAATATTCCTCTATCATTTCGGCGCCCCTGATGGATTCCGCATCCGGCCCGGCCATGTCGTTCGTGTCATATTGGAGAACGCTGCCCGCTTTGAGAATGAAAGGCACGGCGCATATCAGCAATACGATCCACAGAACAACGATCAGTTTCGAACGTTTCAGGATTAGATCCGCAAGTCTTTCGAATATCATTGTCAAGGAAAAAGCATTGTTGTATATAATCCTCTCAAAAGCGACGGTGAACTGTTTCCTTTGTCGGTGGGGCTTGATAGATGCTGCCTCCCCGCTGCTGTGCGGTAAAGAGTTGATTATTCGACGCAAAAGTGCGGTGAATGTTTTTATTATTCACCGCAAAAATGCGGTAAATATTTTATATTTTCACCGCATGACAATTCTTGCATGCAAAAATACATCCATCAGCGTGAAAACTGGACGGATTTCAAATGGCAAAATGTCGTTGTGAGCGCACAGTTGGGTGAGGTCCGCCTTCTGCAAGGGAAGATGATAGAGCGTGTGCGCTCGCTCGGCTTTTCGTCAAAAGAAGAGAAGAATCTCGATGCGCTGACATCCGATTTGCTGAATTCATTTTGGATCGAGGGCGAAAAATTGGATCGTGAGGAAATACGTTCGTCCATCATTCGGCATTTAGGGTTGGACAGAGCGGGGCTTGTCCCCACATCCCGCTATGCGGACGGCATTGTCGGGATGATGCTTGACGCCACTCAGAGATATGATGAACCGTTGACCGAAGAACGCTTATTCGGGTGGCACGCGTCACTTTTTCCACTGGGATACAGCGGGATGAACAAGATAACCGTGGCGCAATACCGCACTGAAGAGATGAAAGTGGTCTCCGGCGCGATAGGGAAAGAAAAGATCCATTATGAGGCGGTCTCGGCAAAGGATGTGAGAATGGAAATGGACAGATTCCTTTCCTGGCTCAATGACGAAGAAGCGATCATTGACAATGTATTAAAATCAGCGATCGCACACTTGTGGTTCGTTACCGTACACCCTTTCGATGACGGCAACGGGCGCATAGCAAGAGCGATATCTGATATGATGCTTGCACGAAGCGAGAACGATGCGGGGCGTTTCTACAGCATGTCAAAGCATATCCTTGCCGAGCGCAAAGGCTACTATGAGACGCTGAAAAGAGCGCAATGCGGGGACGGCGACATCACAGAATGGCTAGTCTGGTTTCTGAACACCCTCACGCATGCGTTGCGGGAAGCGGAAGAGAGCATGGAGAACATATTACTGAAAGCAGCGTTCTGGGAAGACCACAAGGATGTTCAGATGAACGAACGCCAGCGTCTGATGATCAACATGTTATTTGACGGCTTCTCAGAAAAACTCACATCGTCAAAATGGGCAAAGATAACAAAATGTTCTGCCGACACCGCATTGCGCGACATCAATGACCTTATGGAAAAAGGCATTCTGATCAAAGGTGATGCGGGAGGGAGGAGTGCGGAATACATGTTTACGGGCTGATCGCACAGCGGTTTCAGGCAGTAGGCTGAGCGAACGGGAGGGGATTCGAACCCTCATACTTACCATTGTTTTTTTATTGGGATTTCTATTCGGGGATGATAGTAATGGTAGACGAAAATTCCATAAAGGCCGCACAGGAAAAGTATGGCGATCTGCTCAGGCAGCAGCTCAAAAGGGTCGAGGACCTCAAAAAAGAGGGAGACTGGACAGACTATTCCAAGCTCGACAAACTTATAATCGGAGTATGCGGAGGCGACGGCATAGGGCCGTACATCTGTGCCTCGGCGCAGAAGGTAATGGAGTTCCTGCTTGCGGATAAGATAAAAGCGGGAAAAGCAGAGGTCAGGGTAATTGACGGCCTGACCATTGAGAGGAGGGCGGCCGTCCTGAAGGCCATACCCGACGACACTCTCGAAGAATTGAAGAAATGCCACGTGATACTCAAGGGGCCCACCACCACCCCCAGCAAAGGAGACCCGTGGCCTAATATCGAGAGCGCGAATGTTGCCATGAGGAAGCAGCTGGACCTTTTCGCGAACCTGAGGCCCGTTTCCGTTCCCGAACTCGGGATCAACTGGACATTCTTCAGGGAGAACACGGAGGGAAGCTATGCCCTCGGAAGCGACGGGATCGATGTCACCGAGGACCTGGCAATGGACTTCTGCGTGGCCACCACTCAGGGGACCGACAGGATCATCAGAGCAGGATTCGAGTTCGCCAAGAAGACCGGATTGAATTATTTGTCGTTGGTTACAAAAGCGAACATCGTCAAGACCACCGACGGAAAATTCCTTTCCACGATGGAAAGGATCGGAAAGGAATACCCCGAAGTCAAATGGGACAGCTGGTTCATAGATATCATGACCGCTAAGCTCATAGACCCCGCCAGAAGGGCGGATTTCAAAGTGCTGGTACTTCCCAACCTGTACGGAGATATCCTCACTGACGAGGCCGCGCAGATACAGGGCGGCGTCGGAACAGCGGGAAGCGCCAACATCGGAAAGAGATACGCCATGTTCGAGGCCATACACGGATCCGCTCCGAGGATGGTGGATGAGGGAAGGGCCCAATACGCCGACCCCTGCAGCATGATAAAAGCAGTGGCGCTGATGATGGACCATATCGGCGAAACGGAGAAAGGAAAGAAACTGAACATGGCGCTTGACATCTGCGTCCAATTCGAAAGAAAACTGGTCATGACCGGAAGAAACACCGGCGCTACAGGAGACGAGTTCGCGCAGTACGTAATGGATACCGTTCAGAGACCCGATCTCGAGAAGGTCTGGAACGACTACATCGAAAAACTGAAGGCTTCCGCCAAAGGGGCATGACCTTGAACTCCGGGCAGCCTGCCCGGAGTATCTCTTTTATTTTGAACATCGTTCATTACATAAATTGACAGCAAGGGCGTTTCGGAAACGGGGGCGCTCCTATGAACGACGGAGGTGAAGCGTTGATATACGGGGTAATTGTGGGAACAAAACCGGAGGCCACGGAGTACATGAACCTGTCCTACGAAGATGTTCTGAATATCCTTATCGGCAAGCTGCTTTCCGATGAAGGGCTGCCGTTGACCGTTTGGAGACGCTGCTGCAGTTCCGTCCACGAGCACACTATGTCCGTTGAGATATGCGGCGAGATCCGCGAGCTTGTCGGACTGGGCGGCGGATCGGAGAAAGGGGGCGATATCTCACAAATAAGAAAAAAACTTGACATTGCCGTGAACAACTGGTACCTCAGAGGAAAGATCTCTCTTTCTGAAGAGGATGTCATCGGACCTTCCGACCACTGCGGTGTAGATGGGTAATAACTTTCAGGGTACTGCAGAGCCTAATTAACAAATGATGTCTTCTTTCCAATGCTTATTATTTATATGTACATCAAAAAGCAGACATTTTGCAACCCAAAAAAACTCCGTTGCAATAGCTTTATATGTAGAGCTACCGTATAATATGT
>WRJJ01000019.1 GCA_009778575.1 Methanomassiliicoccaceae archaeon | reverse complement strand
AATATCCAAACTCAGGAAAGAAGTGGACAAGCTGAATGAGATAATTAAAGAAACAAAGGGCAAAGCGCCGTGATAAAATGTCTCTGACCATCTACAACAACCTTACCAAACAGAAAGAGGAATTCGTCCCGATAGAGCAGGGGAAGGTCAAGATCTATGTCTGCGGGGTCACCGTCTATGACGACATACACATGGGCCATGCCCGAAGCATCACGGTGTTCGATACGCTGGTCAGGTACCTGAGGCACATCGGATACGAAGTAACGCATGTCACGAACTTCACCGATGTTGACGACAAGATAATCAACAAAGCGAACGAAGAGGGAATAGATCCCCTCAAGCTTTCCGCCAGGTATATCGACCGATACTTCAAGGACGCCGACAGCCTCGGCGTCAGGAGAGCGGATCTGTACCCTAAGGCCAGCGAGAACATGGATGCCATCATCAGCATGATAAAGGCCATTGTTGCCAACGGATTCGCATACCCTACGAAGGACGGAAGCGTCTATTTCGAAGTAAGGAAAGTAGAGGATTACGGCAAACTCTCCAACCAGAAACTTGAGAACATGGAGTCATCCGGCAGGGTCGCTCTCGATGAACAGAAAAAGGACCCGATGGACTTCGCCCTTTGGAAAGGCGCTAAGCCGGGAGAGTGCTCCTGGGACTCCCCATGGGGAAAAGGAAGGCCGGGCTGGCACATAGAGTGCTCGGCCATGATAAAGCATCTTCTCGGAAATAAGATAGATATACATGGGGGCGGCAGCGACCTCGTATTCCCTCATCATGAGAACGAGATCATTCAGACGGAAGCGGTCACCCACGACGTCCTTGCCAACTATTGGATGCATAACGGAATGCTTCAGGTCAAGGACGAGAAGATGTCAAAATCGCTGAAGAACTTCTTCAGAGTGCGGGATGTGATGGAAAGGTTCGACGGCAACACGATACGGTTCTATTTCCTCAACACCCACTACAGCAGCCCTCTTGCGTACGGGGAGGATATGCTTATCGAAGCAAGGTCCGCTTTGAAAAGATTAAAGAACAATTATGCCGAGCTGACGGATTATTCTAAGAACGGCCCGGAACTTGACGACGACTGCTGCGATCTCCTTGAAGGCACGCGTTACGGGTTCTTTGAAGCGATGAACGATGACCTCAATACAAGCGCCGCGATAGAGGAGCTGTTCCGTCTGGCACATTCCACCAACAGATCCATGGCCGATAGGACCTTATCTAAAGGGTCTGCGGGAAAGATACTGAAGATGATCGACGGGTTCAACGCGATACTCGGAATACTTCCCGAAGAGGATGGTATGAAGGACGACGGGACAACCGATGCCGTGATGGAGGTCCTCATCGAACTCCGAAAAGAGCTCAGGGCAAGGAAACAATATGACCTTGCGGACATGATAAGGAACAAGCTGGCGGAAGCAGGGATCACCTTAGAGGACTCTGCGGACGGTATGAAATGGAAGAAGATCTGACCGTAAGAAAAAAAGCGGAGCTTATACTAGGAGGAGGCGTCAAGCTTCCCGGTGGGTTCGTATTTCCATACAGGGTCTCGACCTCGACCGCCGGGCCGGGGGCGGGTTCCGCATCCGCTGTCTTCTCTTTCTCCGGGCACAGAGTGAAGAAAAGCATTTCCTATGACTCGGGAGAGTTCGAACTTACGGAGGATGCGGGCCTACTTTCCATAAAGAGGAGAGGAGAGGTTTTCCTGGAAGAAGTGAGGATCGAACCGGTCGTCTTCCACAGCCCGGAGCAGGCGTTCTTCAATCTTGACCAGAGATGCATGTTCAACTGCGCATTCTGCGTTTCTCCATTATTGGACAAAGGTCTCGATAAACGGCTCTCAGACGAAGATATGGTAGAAATGACAAAGAAGGCTGCAGGCGAGCAGAAGGTCGTTTCGATCTCACTGACAAGCGGCGTGGTAGGAAGCATTGATGAAACGGTCGAACGGTTCTGTTCGTGCGTATCGAAGCTAAGAAAAGAATTCCCGCGGCTGCCGATAGGAGTTGAGCCCTATGTTTCCAAAAGGGACCATGTCAAAGCCCTGAAGGATGCGGGGGCCACTGAGATCAAACTCAACATTCAATCCCCAAACAAAGAGATATTCGAGAGAGTATGCCCGGAACTTGATCAAAACAACATAATCGAGATGCTTCTGTTCTCTGCGGAAGTGTTCGGCCGAGGCAAAGTGACATCCAATATGATATTCGGAATGGGCGAGACCGACGATGAGATAGAAAAAATGACGGAATTTCTTTGCTCAAAGGGGATCATACCTACATTCAGGGTGCTTCGCACCAATTCCCTAAACTGCGGTCCCCTTGTATCCGCAGTAGGCAGACAGCCGCAGGTGAATGCGGAAAGAATGATCAAACTCGCTAAGATGCAGAAAGCGAAACTTACCGCATACGGCCTCGACACAAGAGACTGCCGCACCATGTGCCTTGAATGCGCCTGCTGCGACCTTGTGCCGTTCAGAGATCTTTGAGCCTTTTCTCAACGGATGACCTTAGCTCGCATGCTTTACACCTCTTGCCGATGGTGGGTTCCCCGCATCGGCATGCGTGCAGGTCTGAGGAAGGAAAATGATCCGCAAGCATCGGCCTAAGCGTGTCATATGATGCCATTATGCTGAATTTTGAACCCGGCGACCGATCCTCGAGCATGTCCACGACCTCCCTGTACTGGTTCCTCAGGGCTTCGGTGTAGTACGGGCATTCCCCATCCCAGAAAGGTATACCGGAAACGATGGCGTAGAGAAGCGATTCTTTCTCAGGTATGAGCCTCAGCGGATGGAATCTCGGTATCAACCCGGGCTGCACTTTGGTATGGGGCCCCAGTCTTGCGAGGCGTTCCACATCCCCTCTGACAAGATTCATCATCACTGATTGGGCCATGTCATCGAGGTTGTGGCCGGTGGCGAGATATCTTGCTCCTACGGCTCGTGCCTGATCGTTCATCAGTTTCCTTCTGAAAACGCCGCAGTACGTACAGGGGCTGTTCTCCTCCGAAAGAGAAGCGATCCTATCCATCTCCATACCCATCTCGGAGAAGGATCTCACATAAGAGGGGATCCCGCGCTCTTCGCAGAAACTCCTGACAATGTCCAGACTGGGGGGTCTGTATCCCTCTATGCCCTCATCAATGGAAATGGCGCATAACGAAACATCCCTCCTCTCCCTTAAAACGGAATCCAGGATGTGAAGGGTCACCATGCTGTCCTTTCCTCCGGAGACCGCCACTGCGATAGTGTCCTGCGGGCGAATGTCAATCTGTTTACGGATCTCTTTTTTTACCCTTTTCTCCACATATGTAACAAAATGTTCCTCGCACAGGTGCGACCCGTTGTACCTTATCAGCGTAACGGCCTCTTTTGAACAATGATCGCATCTCATGGTATCATAACTCGAACTCGCTGTTCGAAGTGGGAGAATCCAACAAATACTCCAATTTTTTGGCCAGTTCTTTCGGGGGTATATCCGGTATCGAGATGTAGGTGACCCTTCCTCCCTCGGTCTCGCTCTTTACAATGGTGTCCAAAAGATTCATCTTCTCCATATCCTGGACGTATGTCCAGAATTGAGTATGCTTCCTTGCGGCCTGACCGTACTCTTCGCATACCACTGAGTATGTCTTCTCAGCGCGGGTGATGCTCACATAGGGTTCGCTTTTTATGGCGCGGGCGATGGCCAAGAGCGCCAGTTTTCTTCTCATATCCAGTGTCGCGAGCTTATTTTCGGATACGTTGCTGTATATCATCGCATTCGCGGACCTCACGTCATCCGCGCCGAGTCTGCCGTCCGCCCTCTCCTCCGCAATTGAAGCTGCCGTCTCCAGCATCTCAATTACCAAGCGGGCGTCGCCGTACCCTTTGCCGATGTCTGCGAGGAGGTCCACCACATCATCATTCATCGTGCCGGGCATAAGGGCCTCTTCGGCTCTCGCCTTCACGATATCTTTCAATTCGTCCTTTGTATATCTGTCAAAAGTAATGGTGTTGGCTCGCTTGAAGCTTGACATGGACGCTTTGTCCAGCATATCCGACACCGGCTCCTGAGATATCATTATCAAAGAGATGGATGAACTGCGCATCTCTTCGGTCAGCCGCGACAGTTGGTAAATGAGGTCTCTGTTGCCGCTCTTCAAAAGCACGTCCACCTCATCCAACACGATCACCAGCGGCCTTGCCCCTCCCTCTATATGTTTCTTCAAGGACCTCAGCATCTCATCGGCGGAGAACCCTCTGTCGGGGAACCCGGGATCGAAGTGGCGCATAAGGTGGAGTATCACCCCGTGCTCGGTACTCCTTATCCTGCAGTTGATGAAAATATATTCCATCATCTTGCCGCTGCTGGCACAATACTTCAGCATATCCTCGCAGAATCTTTTTGCCGTGACCGTCTTGCCTGTTCCCACACTTCCCGTCAGGAATGCCGAGCAGGGTAGGCTGTCGGCCATCATCGGCCTGAAAAGCGTTTCCAGACGGCGCATCTGCTCATCTCTGTGGACCAATCTTTCGGGCACATACTCGAAGGACAGCTTCTTAGCGTCCTTGATTATCGCGGAGGATCTTTCGAACATCATCAATTCCTGCTGAACCTCATGAACCCGGAACAGCCGAATACATCGATACCTTTCTTCTCCCATACGTCGCATATCCTGTTTATCCCGAGGGAGTCTGATGCCATATGGCCGGAGATGACCATATTGATGTTCTGTTTCTTCGCCTCTTCCAGATGGCTTTCCGGGAAGTGCATTCCCACCACGGTCCCTACTCCGGCCGCGGCCAATTTCTCATAGATCTCTTTCGGGCCCGATGTTCCGCCGGTCATCTTCGCTATTATTTTCCCGCAGCGGCTTTTCTTGCCTCCCGCCATTATCTTCGGGGGGTCGTTGTATTTCGCGGCCTGCCGGAACTCCGGCTCCTTCATCAGTATGTCGATGATATCCTCCAGATACTTAGGCTGGTTCTTTTCGAACAGATCTTCGAGATAAAGCTGCACCATGTTGTCTGCGGGAGAATGGATGTTGAACATCAACACCTCCATCAGTCTTGCTGCGTCCACGGACTGATTGTAGTTGGAGCCCATGACGTTCCTCGATACCTCATCCATCCTTGCCTTCATGAGCCCTTCAGTTATGTTTATCGGTATTCCCACGTCGTGGAACATATCGGTCTGCATCCACATGACCTCCGGAAAAGGCGTTTTCGACACACCGACCGGGTGGTGGGCCACCACTGCAGAGACCTTTTGGCCTTTTTCTTTGAGGCGGTCCGCCAGCATTATCTCCCCTGTCCCTATATCAATGCCCCACATGAACCTCTCGGCCTCCGTCTCTTTTGCGATATCCGCCCCCCATGAGAACCGTGAATCCGCGTAGGGATTCCACAGCTTTTCCTGGTCGAAGTATTCCTTCTTTTCATCAGGAAGTTTCTCATACTCGTCTTTGGCGTTCTTTAGGACGATATCGACCTCTTCCTTTTGCCTGGGGTCGTTTTTGATGCCTGTTTCTATCGCCAGTTTGTAGGCGTCGTATATCTTCATATGCTTCTTGGATAGGGATTAGATTATAATTAACCTTATCAGGGTGCGGCCGAATGTTTCCACACGTAACGGGCATTCTTGTAACCGCCTGTCTTGTAAGTTTCCATACATGCGCCGCATTTCAGATATCTGAATTGCAAATGTTTTTGCATTGGATATCTGACTAAAAATCTACTTATTCTTTAAAACTGTTGATACGCTGAAAGGCAGATAGAATGAATTGGGATCCATGGTCGGGATGTTACAAAGTGAGCGATGGCTGCACTTATTGTTATTATTACGGGCCGTTCTCCAAACGGTACGGTCAGAACACTGTGCAAAAAACGGGGGAGTTCGACAAACCCATTGCGGAAACAACCAAAGGCGCACCCAGGATCCCGAGCGGGAAGATCGTCGCCACCTGCTTCTCCAGCGATTTCTTCATCAAGGAAGCGGATGAATGGCGCACTGAGGCCTGGGCAATGATCAAACGGCGCCCCGATCTGGATTTCCTGATCCTGACCAAACGCATAGAGCGTTTTCCGGTATCGCTGCCTTCCGACTGGAACGACGGCTACGACAACGTGAATATCGGATGTACGGTGGAGAACCAAGCTCTGGCCGACAGCCGGCTGCCGCTGTTCCTTTCATATCCGATCAAGCGGCGCTTCGTGGCGTGCTCTCCGCTGTTGGAAAAGATAGACCTATCGCCATACCTTGACGGGATAGAGCATTTGACGGCGGGAGGTGAAACAGGACGCGAGGCAAGGGTATGCGATCTTGACTGGGTATTGGACCTCCGTGAACAATGTTCGGCTGCAGGCGTCACATTCTGGTTCAAGAACACAGGTTCGTTCTTCAAACGGGACGGGGTAGTTCAAAAGGTCAATCCCTTCAAACAGAGCGGTCTCGCAAAAGAACTTGGAATTGATATCCCAGGTGATAGAAGGCTGTTTTGAAAATGCCTATTGATACGAATAAATATCGCGCATGAGATGTAAGTGCATGACGATCACGACAGAAATGGCATTGAACATGCCGAAAGGGTTGGGGGCCGCACTGTCGGGCATAGCTACAAAGGAGTCTTTGAAGGGCGCCCCTTACACAGCAGACCTTGATTATGTCCTTCCCGGTGCAAGATCTGCGATAGTGTTCGCTGTCCCTTTTGAGCAGAAGCTGATCGAGCCTTTTCTGAGTAAAGAAGATTTTTCATTGAGCGCGCACAAGATCGAGAGAACTACATTCACATTCGGTATCTCTTTTGAATTGTCCACGGTCCTGACCTCCCTCGGATACAAAGCGGTCCCGATAGCATCGAACTTCGCGTTCAGAAAGGATACCCCTAATGGGATATACGATCGCGTCCCTCCCATATCCCTTAAGCTTCTGTCGGCGGCAAGCGGAGTGGGGACCATCGGACAATCGGGGCTGCTTTTAACGAAACAGTATGGTGCAGCGCTATCGCTAGGGGGAGTAGTGACAGATCTGGAACTGGAGCCGACCGATCCCCTTCCCGAGAGCGAGAATTACTGCGACGGGTGTCTCCTGTGCAAACGGTCATGCGTAGCGGATTTCATCCTTCCTGAAAAAAGGTCCATGGACATCGGCGGAAACCGAATAAGGGTAGGCAACTGCAGGCTGGCCTCGCGTTGCGCCTACCCCTGCGGAGGGATAACGGGATTGGACAGAAGCGGCAAGTGGTCCACTTGGTCTCCGGGAAGATTCCCTCTGCCCGATGATGACGAAGATTACAAAACAATATCGAAAAAATATGTGGAACAGTATCTTCAAAGGAAAAGATCGGGTCCTGTGTCATACAATCCCCTCCTCGCAGGCACGTATGAGATGCAGTATACCTGCTCCAATTGCCAATTCGTATGCCACCCGGACAGAAAGGTAAGGATGGAAAGGCACGACATGCTGATGAACGGCGGCGTCGTGATCGAAGAGGAGGACGGGGCCAAGCGCGCCGTACCGCCTGAAGAGGCGGAAGAGTTCCTGAAAAGAATGCCTGAAGACAGAAAGCGGCTGTTTACCGACTGAGAAGCTGATCATCCGTTTAAAGGGCATGAACGGGGCGCAGACGAACGAAAAAGAACCGTTTGATGTTTCGATCTTTGACATATAATATATAGAATTTACTCTAATTACATATGCAGGAGAAGGATCAAAATGAAATATCTGGGGACCATGATAACAGTGAGCGACATAAACAAATCAAGAAAGTTCTATGAGGAACTCTTCGGATTGGAGGCCGTTCAGGATTTCGGAATAAATGTTTCCTTTAGCTGCGGAATATCCATTCAGCAGAATTATGAACTTATCTCGAACATTCCGAAGGAAAAGATACTCAAAGAGTCCAACAACATGGAGTTGTATTTCGAAGAGAAAGATTTTGACGGGTTCATAGCGAAGCTCAAAAAATGTCCCAATATCAAATATATGCACGACGTCATGGTGCAAGGCTGGGGTCAGCGCACTATCCGCTTTTATGATCCGGACGGACATATCATCGGGGTCGGCGAAGATATGGGCGCAGTTGTCAGACGGTTCCTCGGCAATGGAATGTCAATGGAGCAGGTATCGGAAAGGATGGGCATACCCGTTATCGGTCTGGAGATGCTTCTTAAGAGCTGAAAAAGGTAAGATGCGGGAGAGATATACCCGCATGCTTGCCGCTGAACAGAAAACTTTTATCACTACATACGCGATAAAGAACTGTTTCCTATGAATGAGATTTGGACGGAGAAGTACAGGCCGAAAGACCTTGACGAAGTAGTGGGTCAAAAGCACATCACCGAGAGAATGAAAGCCTATGTCTCCTCCCGCAACATGCCGCATCTTCTGCTTGCCGGCCCTGCCGGCACCGGTAAGACCACCTGCGCCCTTGCTCTTGCGAAAAGTCTTTTCGGCGGCGAGTGGAAAGGGAACTTCATAGAATTGAACGCTTCCGACGAAAGGGGAATAGATGTCGTAAGAGGAAAGATTAAGGAATTCGCAAGGACGGCGCCTCTGGGAGATGCGGAGTTCAAGATCATATTCATGGATGAGGCGGATGCCCTGACCTCGGACGCGCAGGCGGCGCTGAGACGCACAATGGAGAAGTACTCCAAGATCTGCCGCTTCATCCTCTCATGCAACTATTCATCCAAGATCATCGATCCCATACAGTCAAGATGCGCCGTGTTCAGATTCAGCCCGCTTCTCAAAGAGGATGTGGAGAACTATCTTAGAATGATAATCTCCAAAGAGAGCATAAAGATGGACGATGATGCGTTGGAGGGCCTCATCCATGTTGCAAGGGGGGACATGAGGCGCGCCGTCAATTCTCTGCAGGTGGCAGCATCTCTCGGAAAACAGATAACATTGGATGTGATCTATCAGACAACAGGCCTTGCCAAGCCGGAAGAGGTAAAGAAGATGCTGGAGACGGCACTGAGCGGGAATTTCTTAAGTGCCAGAGATATGCTGGACGACATCATGATAATGTACGGCCTTTCAGGGCAGGACATCATAAAGCAGATACATTCCTCTTTCTTCGACCTGAGCATTACCGATTCCGAAAAGGTCAGATTAATGGATAAGACGGGAGAGGTCGAGTTCAGAATAGTGGAGGGGAGCAACGAGAGGATACAGCTCGAGGCGCTGCTCGCATATCTGGTAATGATGGGCGGAAACAAAAGATAAGGTGTTGAAATGGAAAAGAAGGTTCTGTACGGCGCGATATGGAAAAGAAGGTCTGTAAGGAAATATCTTGACAAGCACATTGAGCAAAGCAAACTCGATCTCCTTGAAAGGGCCATTTCCTTGCTGAACGAAGAATCGGGACTTAGGATAGAGCTGATCGAAAAAACCGATGCCTTCAATTCTTTCAAGACGTTCATGTTCAAGAATGTCCGTTCGTTGATAGCTGTCAAGGGAAGAACGGATGATCCGGACCTGTATGAGAAATGCGGATATTATGGAGAACAGATTGTGCTTGAGGCCACCGCCATGGGACTGGGTACATGCTGGGTCGCCGCCCTGAGTTTCAACAGCAAGAGCGCCTCGCTGAACGTAAAGGATGACGAGACCCTCGTCTGCGGAATACCGGTCGGTTACGGAACGGAGGGAATGAGTGAGTCGACCAAGGTTCCCCTGGCACCGCACCGTAAAACAAGAAGCGTATCTGAATTCCTTAAAGGCAACACCGATGTTCCGGAGTGGGTGACCTCTGCCATGAAAGCGGTCCAATTCGCACCCAGCGCCCGCAATAGCCAGAAGACCAGATTTACCTATATGGGCGAAACACTCTCGGCAGAGATCTCCTCAGGCAAACTGAACATGGTGGACCTTGGGATAACCAAACTTCATTTCGAACTGGCCGCGGGAGGGAAGTTCTCCCTCGGAACGCCGGGCAAGTTCGAAAAAGATTGATCCGGCTCTGCCTGTACGGGCCACCGCCTTCAGTATCTGTTATCAAAGATGCGGTTTGTCTTTTTCTCGCTTCTCGGCAGATCCCCTATGCCTACTGCCTTAGGGACCACTGTGATGCCGACGGCGTCCTTCAGACGCTTTGCCGCCTCCTTCTCAAGTGTTGTTCTCTTGTCCTCAGGGAGCTTCGTCTCAAAGAACACTGTGACTATGTCCTTTCCTTCCAGGTGGTCTATCATTATCTGATACTCGCTTTCCACATCCTTCATCGCGCTCAGCACACTGTCGAACTGCGCCGGGAAGATGTTCGTACCTTTTACCTTCACCATATCATCGGTCCTTCCCGTGATTATGTCTATCCTCGGATACCTTGAACCGCAGGGACAGTCACCCGTTATTATCCGCGTAAGGTCGTGGGTCCTGTATCTTATCAGAGGCGCCCCCTCCTTCAGAAGAGTGGTTATCACCAATTCCCCTATTTGGCCGTCTGGGAGTACCTTGCCTGTCTTTGGATCTATTATCTCGAAGTAGAGGTAATCGTCCCACATGTGTATCCCGTTCTCGTAGCTGCAGCTTATCCCGATGCCCGGTCCGTATATCTCCGTCAGGCCGTATATGTCGTAAAGCTCCACGCCGAGGTCGTTCGCGATCCTCTCCCTCATCTTGTCTCCCCAGCGCTCAGAACCTATTATCCCCTTCCTAAGGCTTATCTTGTCCCTTATGCCGCGCTTTTTAATCTCTTCTGACAGCAGCAGAGCATATGAGGATGTTGCGCACAGGGCGGTGCTGTGAAGATCCGTCATCATCATGATCTGTTTATCCGTGTTGCCGGGCCCCATCGGTATGACCATAGCGCCGAGTTTTTCCGCACCGTACTGGAACCCTATGCCGGCTGTCCACAGCCCATACCCGGGAGTGACGTGCACTACGTCTTCGGAGTTCAGCCCCGCCATCCTGTAACAGCGCTCGAACATCGTTCCCCAGTCCTCTACATCCCTTTTCGTATATGGTATTATGACCGGAACGCCCGTTGTCCCCGACGACGAGTGTATCCTCACGATGTCCTTTTCCGGAACCGCCTTAAGGCCGAGAGGGTACGCTTCGCGAAGGTCTTCTTTATCGGTGAACGGAAGTTTTTCAAAATCCTCCTGCGTCCTTACCTTCGAAAGGTCTATCTTTTCAAATTTCTTTCCATAGAACGGACTTTTCTCTTTTATTGTCGAAAGGATGCCGGTTATCTTCTCGGTTTGATAATCGTTCATTTTCATAGGGATGCCTCTTTTCTGAATACACAAAAGAATTCAAATATAACCACTTTGTGGCACTGATGTACAATAATATTCATTATATGCAAAAATAAAAATTGTGTTTTGAAATAGAATTGTTTCAAATCATATGCGGGCGAACTGCCGTCATTGTCGTTTTGTCAGCATTTTCATTGTTGAACGATCGACCATCGTCGACGGCAGTATCTTTGATGAGAACATCAAAAGTTTGTTGTACGCCCCGGGGATGTTCCTTGCCTTGCCTTTCATCATGCTCTTGTATCCTGCCTCCGCCACCTTTTCCGGCTCAAGAACAAACCTTTTGAACAAGGGCGTTCCCTCGAGGTCCGCTTTTTCAGCGAATTCCGTCCTCGTTGCGCCTGGACATATCGTTGTGGCGGTCACGCCCGTCCCCCTCAGCTCCGCTCTGATGGCTTTTGAGAAGAACAATATGTATGATTTTGTCGCGGAGTATACCGCATTCGTAGGGCAGGGCACGCAGGAGGCCGTCGACCCGATGAACAGTATCTTTCCGTTCTTCTTTGATATCATTCCGGGCAACATGAGCTTGGTCAGCTCTGTCACGAACACTGCATGCAGCTGTATCATGCCTTTTTCTTTTTCGATATCGGTCTCGGTGAACTTTCCCGCAACGTCAAACCCGGCGTTGTGAACCAGGTAGTCGATATCGACCTCCAGTCCGCACAGTTTTTTGTATACGGATTGAGCCGCATCGGGAGACTCCAGATCCTGTGTGATCGCCCATGTTCTCACGCCGTATTCCCGCTGTATGCGCTCTTGCTGCTTTACAAGGTTCTCGTGGTTGCGCGATACAAGAACGATATCTATCCTTTCTTTCGCGAACTTTTCGCACAGCGCGTATCCGATGCCGCTTGTGGTCCCGGTGATAAGTGCTGCTTTGTTCATTCTATCTCCCCCAAGATCGTCATGAACTCCTCCCAATCGGTGTCCCAATTGCAGTTGGGATCGGCCTCCGTTATACCCGCCTGTATATCTGCATCATACAACTCCAGTTTTTTGTCTACAAGTTTTTGAACGATCAGCAATCGCTTCAGTTTCTCCTCGATCTCGCCTTTGAAGACGCCGACCATGCGGCGCCTCTCTTCCTATGAGCCGTGCGGGTCTCTGACCAGGTCTATGTATGCGCGGATATCCTGGACCGGCATGTCTATGTCGCGCATACAGCGGACCAGATATATCCATGATATATCCGAATCCTTGTACAGGCGGTTCCCAGCCTCATCGCGCGTTATTTCCGGCATGAGACCTATCTTCTCGTAATAACGCAAAGTGTGTTTTGATAGCCCTAGTTTGTTCCCCGCTTCCACTGTCGAATAGACCATATTTTCAAATAATCAATGATAAAGATATACTTTTGGCGTAGAGTGTACTCTATACCCAGATGCGTTAGAAAGCATCTGTACCCATTTTGCATGCTCCCGCCATTACATTTTGTAATGATTTTCTTTCCTGATCATTTCACACAGCCGTTTTCTTAATCTCCTTTGAAACGTTCAGGAAGAAGATTATTAACGCAAAGGGAGATACGGTCTTGGTGAGAAAATGTTCGATTACGGTCTTGTTGATAAGATTGTGGAAAGAATAGTCAGCGACTTTGATCCGCACCTGGTCGTCATTTTTGGTTCTGTAGCGAACCATACTGCAATTGATGGCAGTGACCTCGACCTTTTTATCGTAATGAACACAGACCTGACATACTATAGGAGGGCTCCGGCCATTTTGCGAAGACTCGTGGATGTTCCAGTGCCTATGGACATCTTAGTGGTCACTCCCGAAGAATATGAAGCGAACAGGAACAGCAAGATATCATTTATGTCAGAGATCCTAAGCACAGGGAAGGTAGCCTATGCGGTCTGATGTTGCGGCCTATGCAGAGGCTTTCAGAAAAAAGGCCGATGAGGACCTAGAGTCCATGGAACTGTATAGGATGAATGAATATGCACCATATGGTCCGATGTGTTTTCATTCGCAACAATATGTTGAAAAATGCTTGAAGGCCAAACTGCTGGAGATGGAAATCCTTCCTCCGAAAACGCACACCCTCTTGACCCTATCGAGACTGTTGCCTCCATCAGACATCTGTGAAATTATCCTTAATAAAGTAACTGTGCTTGAGCCTTATGCCGTGGATGTCAGATACCCAGATATGCTTCTGAACATAACCCCAACAGAGGAAGAAGCCGTTGAGGCTTATGAAACAGCCAAAGAGATTATAAAATTGCTGGATGGCATTTAAGTCAGAAAAGTGAGCTTTGCGACTCAGCCGAATTATTTGTTAATTGAGTACTACAACACACCCTTATGCATCATCCTGCAACTCTTTTAGGATGTTTGACGCTTCCTCGCTGCCCCTGGCGGCCGCTTTTCTAAACCACTTTTCGGCGTTGCCTTTGCTCTTTACCATACCCTCTCCAGTAAGGGACATCTTACCCAACTGCAGCATGGCGTCGGGGCTTCCTTCCTCCGCGGCCTTCGCCAATATCTTCGCTGCTTTTGCGGGGTCCTTCCGCACCCCCCTCCCTTCAAACGTCATCATCCCCAGCCTGAATCTTGCCTTCGGATGCCCGATCTCTGCACATTCGGCGTATATCTTTGCCGCTTCGGACTCATCGGGGGGTATTCCCCTGCCCTCTTCTTTCATCACGCCTATTCTGTAATGTGCGGCGAGGTTTCCGTTCTTGGATGCTTCAATGTACCACTTCAGCGCCTCGTTCCAATCCTGTTCGGTACCGAGGCCTTCCGAATACATATGGGCAAGGTTGAACTGCGCCCTCACATACCCCTGTTCGGCTGAGCACTTATACAGCTTGAAGGCCTTCTCAACATCTTGGTTCGCACCCTGGCCGTGTGTGAGCATATACCCCATGTTGCATTGCCCCTCCGGGTTCCCCTGCCTCGCGGAGAGCCTGAACCACATAAAGGCCCTGTCCAGGTCTTTCTGAACGCCGTTCCCTTCAAAATACATATACCCCATCGCATTCTGCGCATGGGGGTCGCCGCCTGATGCCGAATCGAGGACCTCTTTGAATCCCATGGGATCACCTCACCACCACGGCTGAGTTCCTGACATGTATCTCGGGGTGATCCATATGCAGGCTCAGCCTGTAATAGGCGGTCAGATATCCGTTCGCGGCTGCCATGGTGTAATATTTTATGGCCTCGTCCAAGCCTTTTTTCAGGACCCTTCCTTCTTCATACAAAGTTCCCAGTGTGAATTGAGCGTCCTCCGATCCCGCCACCGATGCTTTCGTCATCAGTTCGATGGCGGTCTTATCGTTCCTTTTCACATACACTCCGACATGGTACATCATGGCCAATGCGAACATCGCATCCGGATTGCCGAGATCTGCCGCAAGGTCGTAGTAGTGGAATGCTTTCTCTTCGTCTCCCTCCTCGAAGAATTGATCCGCCGCTACGAGTGCCTGTTCGCGCAGAAGCTTTTCTTTTTCGACGGCAGTGTTCATCAGCCTGATCTCTCTTTCTTCAAGGGACTCGTGTTCTTTGCCGTCAAGGGTCAAAAGCACCGATCTCCAACACAGTATGCACTTCTCGTGCCCCATGTCCGCCCCCATCTTATACCACCTGCCTGCTTCAAAAAGATCCTTCTCCACGTTGAAGAGCCCGTATTCGAAGTTCCGTCCTATCCAATAGAACAATTCTCCGTCACCCCTCAGGCCGGCCTTTGCGTACCACTGTTCCTGCTCAGATATATCCTGTTCGATCCCGATGCCTCTTCCGTAGAGATATCCGGTCATGAACTGAGCCATTGTGTTCCCTTGGCATGCCGCCGAATGCATCCACCCGAACGCAGAGGCCTCATCCCTTTCCATATGGATCCCCGTAAGGAAAGCGAACCCCAATTCGACCTTCGCCTCAGGAACACCGGCACCTGCCGCGGCCTTGAGATAGAATATGAATGTCTTGCTGTTCTTTTCCGAGATGGTGCCGTCCCGGAATATCTTTGCGAGTTCCCATTTCGCCCTTGAACATCCCAACTCTGAGGATTGGGCGTACCATTTCATTGCAAGTTCCGGGTCCGGGTCGATATTCTTTCCGTGGTGGTACATATATGCAAGACCCAGCCTCGCATACGGGTTCCCCGCTTTCGCGTCCTGGAATATCGTGTCCGTCATATAGTTCTCCTTCAGCGCATTCTTTCCGCCTTTATTCTCTCAAGAAGCGCCTTTGCGTCGGGATCCCCTTGTTTTGCCGCCATCGAGAGATATCTTTTTGCGCGAGGTATGTTCCTTTTCACAAATTCTCCGTTCATGTACAGCTTTCCCAGGTAATACTGCCCCTCATAATATCCCGATTCAGCGGATTCCAGGAGAAGTCTCAGCCCGTATTCTATGTCCTGTTCCACTCCCCTTCCGGCGACATAAAGCATGCCGAGGAAAGCCTTTGCGCCGGGATGCCCCTGTTCGGCCGCCTGACCGAACCACAGCACCGCATCTTTCTCGCTCCTCTCCACGCCTCTGCCGTCATAGTACATGCAGGCAAGACAGTATTGAGAGTTGACCTCTCCCATCTCCGCCGCATCGGTGAAGTATTTTGCGGCCATTGTTTCGTCCTTTTCATAATAGTGGCCGTCACTGTGCATGCATGCCAATGCGCATTGGGCGTATCCGTTGCATGACGCGGCCGCCTTTTCGAACCATTTTGCGGCGATCTCATAGTTCTTTTCGAGCAGTTCTCCTTCAAGCCTCATGTTCGCATAATCCACCATTGCCTGCTGGAACCCGGCCTCACAGGAGGCTTCCAGCAGACAGATCGCTTTGGCCTCGTCCCTTTTGACCCCGTTGCCGTATGCACACATCATGCCCAGCTGATATTGGGCCTCGCTGTGCCCCTGGGCTGCCGCTTTCTCTAAGTATGATACGCATTTCGCCGGATCATAATTCTTTGTCTTTTGTATCGAATGCAACGCCGCCAAAGAATATTGGGCGTCCGCACTGCCGGCGTCCGCGGCAAGACGGTACCATGTCATTGCCTGCTTCATATCCCTTTCAGAATAACACAGGCCCGCTTCGTACATCTCCCCGATGCGGTACATCGCGTCCGCACTGCCGTTGTCTGACGCTTTCTTCAGCCAGTACAACGCTTTGTCCTTGTCCTTTCCCACGCCCTTCCCCATCAGATACATGAACCCTACCGTATACTGAGCGTGGACATCGTCCTCTTCTGCGCATACCGTATACCATTTGACTGCCGTCCTGTTATCCTTTTTTATCGGCGGCCTTCCTTCCGAATAGATGAAGAATAGTTCTCTGCAGGCATCCGTGTTCCTCTGCTCTCCTTTCAATATAAGGGACATTAAGGCATCCGTTTCCGGAGAGTCGCCGTTCTTTTCGATCTCTTTCAAAAGCAGGGCGGCATCCTCTGTCCCAGATGCGGCAGAAAGAGAAAGAAATTCTTTGGACGCGGCCTTGTCTTGTTCCACGGACGTTCCTGTAAAGAGGAAAAGAGAGTATAGGTATTGAGCCTCGCCGACCCCTTCCGAAGACAAGCTTTCCAGCATATCCGCCGCTTTGCGCATATCGTATGACGGTGAAGCGCAGTTCATGTATGAACGCACTTGAGAGCAGGCGCTGACGTTTCCTTCAGAAGGCATCATTCTACCATATATCGAACGTATTTATCAGTTTAGCCATATGGTGTAAACTATGGAGAGGAACAGAATCGGCAAAGCCCTATCTTCTCATTGGAAGTGATGTCAAAAAGCATCATCGGTCCGGGCACTGCGTCTGTCGTGTCGGTAAGCAGTTCTTTGGAAATCATAATAATTATAACTGTCTTGGATATTATTCTCTCTCATGCGAGAGGACTCTGGCATCCCGTTCGAAAGTCAGATGGAGCCCTTGGAGTGGGCAAAGTTCATCATCAGGACAAAGTCCGAGAAGAATTACGATCTCGCTTTTACGATACTTACATCCTGCGCTAACAGCGGGTCCTCCGACGCTGAGTTCTATCTCGGGCTTATGTGTTCAAGAGGGCAGGGCGTAAAGAAAGACCTTGATGCAGCGAGGGGCTGGTTCGAGCGCGCCTCCGAAGGCGGGAACCTGGGTGCCATGTACTTCTTGGGGAAGATGTACAGCAAAGGATACGGGGCAGAGAAGAATGCCAAAAAGGCAATATCCTACTTAGGCACCCCTGCACTGATGGGCGATCCGCGGGCTCAATATGAATTGGGGTTGATATACTTCGATGGGGACAGTGAGGAAAAGGATCTTTTCACTGCGGTCCAATGGTTCACGATGTCCGCCGAGTCCGGCCATTCGGAGGCCCAGTTCGTGCTTGGGCAGCTTTACAAAACAGGGTACGGCGTCGAAAGGAACACCGAGAAGGCCCTGGACTGGCTTACATCCGCCGCAATGAATAAGCACAGGGGCGCCCAGATACTTTTGGGGAATATGTACGATACAGGGGACGGCGTACCCGTGGATAAGGAAGAGGCCGACCGCTGGTACAGCATGAGGGACGATACGGTTATTTCAGCCCTCTGACCTTTCCGTCATCCGTCAGGTCCATCTTCATGGCGGCAGGCACCTTTGAGAGTCCGGGCATGAGCATCATCGTGCCGCATATGGGCACTACGAATCCTGCTCCCGCAGACACGGTGACCTCCCTGACGCTGAGCTTCCATCCTTTGGGGGCCCCTTTCAGTTCGGCCACGTCCGACAGGGAATACTGCGTTTTCGCTACGCATATCGGAAGGCTTCCGTACCCTTTCTCCTCAAGGTTCTTGAGGGTCTTGTTGGCCTGATCGGTATATGTAACGCCGTCCGCACCGTAGATCTTTGTCGCGATGGTCTCTATTTTCTTCTTGAGGGGGATGTTGTCCTCGTAAAGCAGCCTGAAGTCCTTCTTTCCCTTTTCAAGGACCTCCACTACCTTTCTGGCGAGCTCCTCCGCCCCTTTTCCGCCTTCCATGAATGCGTCCGATTGAACGCATTCCGCGCCCAGCTCTTTGCAGTGGTCGCGCAGCATCTGCATATGCTCCGGATCATCGAAGGAGAAGTGATTTATCGACACCACTACCGGCACACCGTAGCTTTTCACGTTCTCTATGTGCTTGTCAAGATTGGACAGCCCCTTTGTCAGCGCTTCTTTCGTCAGCGTTTCCGGCTTTTCCAGATCGGCGCCTCCGTGTGTCATCAGCGCCCTCACGGATGCGACGATAACGACGCAGTCCGGAGATATCCCCGCCTGCCTGCATACGATATCAAGGAACTTCTCCCCTCCCAGATCCGCAGCGAATCCCGCCTCGGTCACGGCATAATCTCCCAGTTTCATCGCATATTTTGTTGCGATCACGCTGTTGTTGCCGTGGGCTATGTTCGCAAAAGGGAAACCGTGAACGAACACGGGCTGACCTTCCAGCGTCTGAACGAGATTCGGCTTTATCGCATCTTTGAGCAGGATCATCATCGCTCCGGCGCATCCCAGGTCCTTCACCGTCACCATCTCTCCCGTGTAGGTGTATGCGACAACCATCCTCTCGATCCTCTCTCTGAGGTCCCTGTAGCCTGTGGCCAAAGCGAGTATCGCCGATATCTCGGATGCCGATGTTATAAGGAAACCGCCCTCGTGCGTAACGCCTCCGGACAACCTCCCGCCTCCGAGCCCGACGATTATGTCCCTGAGCTCGCGGCAGTTCATGTCCATCGCTTTCTTCAAAACGATCTTGGACGGATCTATCCTGAGGGGGTTATCTCTGACCAGATTGTTCTCCAATATGGCCGACAGAAGATTATGCGCGGAAGATACCGCGTGTATGTCCCCCGTGAAATGAAGGTCGATGTCCCACATCGGGTAGACCTGAGAATAGCCGCCGCCGGTGGCCCCTCCCTTCACGCCGAATGTCGGACCTACGGACGGTTCCCTGAGGGCGCCCACCACTTTCTTGCCTATGCGGCTGAGTCCCTGGATGAGGCCGATGGTCGTGACCGTCTTCCCCTCTCCCGCCGGAGTGGGCGTTACCGCCGTGACCATTATGAGCTTTCCGCTCTTGTTGCCGTCGAACCTTGACAGGACCTCAAGCGGCACTTTTGCGATGTATTTGCCATATTGGTCTATGTCCTCCGGCCCCAGGCCGATGGTGGCGGCGATGTCCACTATGTTCTTGACATTGGCTTCTTCTTCGATCTGTATGTCATCCTTCATTGGTTCACTGCCCCGGGGGATTGTGTTTCAACCATAAAAAGAATGATAAGAGTATGCTTTCAAAGGGTTCATTCGCATAATAGTTTAGTTTGTTTTTTCT
>WRJJ01000018.1 GCA_009778575.1 Methanomassiliicoccaceae archaeon | reverse complement strand
ACCAATGTTACCAAATTTTTGCAGTTCTTTGAGCGCTTTTGGATCAGTGAAATTCTGATATTGGGAAGCGATGATTCTCCCCTTCACTTCCCTCTCCTTGAGGTCCTTTAGTTCTTCTTTTAGAACACTCACTCCGCCGGATGTTATGAATGCCACTGAAAACATGAATTCGTCGCATTCCCTCAATTCAGATTGGATTGCCGTGAGGATCTTCTCATTGTTGCTATTTGTCAGAAGCTTCGGAGAATATTGTTCTGATGCACCTATGGTGTGGTCGATAAACCCACGATAAATACCGTTCCTGAGTTCTTCAATCCCCATAGTGCTTCAATTAACAATATTCTTTGAGATATATACATACCGGTATCATCCCATCATAACTATGTTGTGGGATGCTTCGTGAGAATTGAAGCCTTTTCTTGTCTACAATATTTTATGCATCCGGAGAAACCCATGACATCTCAGCCATGTCTCTGCGTCCTTCCATTGTGGGTGCTTTTTCAAGAGTTTATGTATGTGTTTGTCAAGCATCTCCTCGTTGGGATCGAAGCCTATCTGCAAAACGCAGATTTCATGATACAGGCAATAATCAACGACGAAATCCGGCACCATAGAATTATCGAGGGCACTCGATATTCCTATTACATACATTAGGACAGAACAGTATCCGGTGAGTTTCTTAGATGGTTTCTTTGTCCATGAGAGGAACAGCAGGAGGTTACGATTTACCAAACCTATCTCGATCAATCTTTCATACGCTTGCTCCAAGTTTTTTTCTTCTCCTTGAGAAGACATCGACAGATTCTTGCTCCTTCTCAAATACGTCGGCTGTTTGTTCTTAGTGAACTCAGAAGATGTAAGCCAATCAATAGCATTCTCTGGGAAAGCTGAGCTCTCTCCGACCATCCTCGCAAACAGATGCTCAAAGATCACACTAATAACATCCTCGGGAGCATCCTTAAAGTAATCAGACACAGAGAACTCTGCCCAACTGGAACTCCTTTTCCACTTCAATTTGAGTTCCTTTAAATCAACGAATTCTGCAGTGACCCAGACGAACCCATGTTTTTCTCCTGCTTTGCGAGCGATCTTGTTTAGATCGAGACCCTTTTCCATATCATTTTCTTCACTCATTTTTTCACTTCCGGCGTAGAATTCGCTGCGGCTCAACTACCCTACTGGGTCACAGAGAACATGAGCGAAATGATACTCACTGCCCCCCATTACAGTTTAGGTCTATGAACCGACATAAGAAATGTTTATTATTAACAGTTTCGGTAGATGAACCGATAACTAATAATTAACGGTATAGGATGATTAACCTATATCGATGGCAAAGGGTCAAGAAAGGTATTTGTTCGGAGTCGATGCTCGAGTGCTATTATTGTTACTTAAGCATGGAGAAATTAAAAGGTCCGATTTTTATAAAAAATATGGTGTTTCTTACAACGCATCAAATGCAGCACTCGATGTTTTTCTCAAATTAGGAGTTACTTCATTTGAGGAATGCGGAGATTTCAGAGATACAGTGGTCTGGAGACTGACAGAAAAAGGTGAAAAAATTGCCCAAGAACTGTCTGATCTTATGAGTTTCATCGAGAAAGAGTGATCTTATTTTGAACTGTTAGAGACGAGTAATATGTCCTTTTGACCCCATTAACTATCAATTTTGATACAATTTGTATCCAAAATTAATCTTAATCTGGATAATGGCGGCGTTTAGTCAAATAAAGACTCCCTTTTAGCCCGTACTTGACTTTGCCTTTTTCTTTCTCCTTCTTACATATAAGGATGCCATCACTGTTATAGCCAATATCGTCAGTATGAGTACCAGCGAGACCGCGACATCCATGTGATAGTATTCGCTTAACAGCATCTTGATGCCGACGAACGCCAGTATCACTCCCAGACCGTACTTCAAATACTCCATCTGCTCCATCGTTCCTTTTATCACAAAGAACAGGGACCTCAGTCCCACCACCGCGAAGATGTTGGATGTGTATACTATCAGGGGATCTGTCGTGATCGCTAAAGCCGCCGGTATGGAATCGAACGCGAACATTATGTCGGACAGCTCAATAACTATCACGCACAGGAGCAGCGGGGTCATCATCCTCACTCCGTCCTTGACCGAGAACAGCTTGTCGCCGTCGAATGTGGGGAGGACCTTGAACCTCTTTCCCAATTTCACGGCGAGCTTACCCTCCGGCCCGCACGTTTCTTTTTGGGTCACGGTCTTGATCGCCGCGTATATCAGGATAGCGCCGAAGATATACATCATCCACTCGAATCTTCCCAGCAGTTCGACGCCGGCGAATATGAACAGCGCCCTGAACGCGAACGCTCCCAGTATGCCGTAGAACAATGCTTTATGCTGATACTCGCTTGGGACGCAGAAGTATCCGAAGATGACTATGAACACGAAGAGGTTGTCGACGCTCAGCATCTCCTCTATGACATATGTCGTAACGTATTCGGTGGCTGAGCCCGCTCCTTTCTCAAGGAATATCAGCACTCCGAACAATAACGCGAGGGAGACCCACATCGCCGTCAGCGCCAGTGCCCTCTTCACGGAGATGTGCTTTGCGCCGCGGTTCAGGACCCCTACGTCAAGAACGAACACCGACGCTATTATAACGAAGAAAATCGCCCACATCATTTCAGTGTCGATCATAGAGTGCCCACCTTCTTAACCTTAAATGGATATGCCTCTTAATTAAAGGTCGTCCAGTTTCTGCCTCAATTTGGATTTGGACTTGCCCGCCGGCCTCTTTCCGGCGCTTTCGTCCAGCTTCGTCAGAAGCTCTTTCTCATAGGGCGATACTTTGCCTGGAACGTCCATCCTTACGCGGACGAACATGTTCCCGCGGGTGCTCTGGTTGAGCTTGGGAAGGCCTTTGCCCGCTATCCTCAGTACGCCGCCTATCTGCGTTCCCGGAGGAATGGAAAGGGATATCGTCTCCCCGTCGATGGTCTTCACCGTCTCCTCGCCTCCGAGAACGAGTTTGGGGTAAGTGGTGGTGACCTCCGACCAAAGGTTCATCCCGTCCCTTTGGAAGTTCTTATCCTGCTTTATGTGGACCACCACGATCAGGTCTCCCGGCGGCCCGCCGTTGTATCCCGCGTCGCCGGCCCCCGGCACCCTGAATTTCATTCCTTCCTCTACGCCTTTGGGGAGGTCCACGGATACCTTTGAGGAAAGGTTCAGTCTTCCCGATCCTTTGCATCTGGGGCAGCGTTCTTTGTAGGACTTCCCGGACCCATTGCATGTGGAACAGTCGGACACGGACACCATGTTCCCGAACGGTGTGCGGCTTACCCTCTGGATCTGCCCCGATCCGCTGCATGTCTGGCAGGTATCCACCTTCCCGTCCTTTCCTCCCGTGCCCCTGCAGTCGCCGCAGGAGACGGAGTGGGGAATGGAGAGCTCGCTGGTCTTCCCGTTCAGCACGTCGGTGAGGGCGATCTCGATATCGTATCTCAGGGACTCCCCCTGACGGGGGGAGTTCCTGGACCGGGGCTGCCTTCTTCCGAAGCCGCCCCCGAACATGCTGCCGAAGAGATCCCCGAATATGTCGCTGATATCGTCCGCATGGGTGAAATCCTCCCAAGAGAACCCTCCCTGCCCGAACTGGTTGTTCACTCCCGAGTGGCCGTACTGGTCGTACAGTTTTCTTTTGCTCTCGTCGGAGAGCACCTCGTACGCCTCAGACAGTTCCTTGAACTTGGCCTCCGCCTCGTCCTTCGAGAGTTCTGTGACATCCGGGTGGTACTTCTTCGCTAACGCTCGGTAAGCCCTCTTTATCTCATCGGGTGTCGCGTCCTTGGTGACGCCCAGTATCTCGTAGTAGTCCCTTGGCATTCGTCAGACCTTACTTTTTCTCGTCGTCGTCCACTATCTTGTAATCCGCATCAACGAAGTCGTCCTGCCCGTCGTCGGATGCTTCCGCATCGGGGCCTCCCTGGGCCTGCTGCTGCTGTTGCGCGGCCTCCTGGTATATCCTCTGGGATATGGGACCCATGGCTTTCATCAGCTCGTCGAGCTTCGCTTTGATCGCCGCCGGGTCGTCCCCTTTCAGCGCGCCTTCGAGGTCGCTTGTCGCGGCCTCGACGGCCGCCCTCTCCTCTTGGGATGCCTTCTCTCCCAGCTCGTCCATCGATTTGCGGACCGAGTGGATCATCGTTTCCGCCTGGTTCTTAGCTTCGATGAGTTCCAGCTTCTTCTTGTCGGCATCGGCGAACTGTTCCGCCTGCTTGACAAGGTCGTTGATATCATCCTTCGAAAGTTTGTTGCTGGATGCGATGGTGATCTTCTGTTCCTTTCCCGTTCCCTTATCTTTAGCGGAGACGTTGATTATCCCATTCGCGTCGATATCGAACGTCACCTCGATCTGAGGCATCCCCCGCGGTGCGGGCAGTATGCCCTCAAGGGTGAATCTTCCCAGCGAGGTGTTGTCCCCGGCCATCTTCCTCTCTCCCTGAACGACGTTTATGTCAACCGACGGTTGATTATCCGCCGCCGTGGAGAATATCTGCGACCTTTTTGTGGGGATGGTTGTGTTCCTTTCTATCAGGGATGTGGCGATGCCGCCCAGCGTCTCTATGCCTAGGGTCAGCGGAGTGACGTCCAGCAGCAGCACGTCCTTCACGTCCCCCGAGAGCACCGCGCCCTGCACGGCCGCTCCCATCGAAACGCACTCCATCGGATCTATCCCCCTCTGTATCTTGGGGCCGACGATGCTCTCGACGAAGTTCTGCACTATGGGCATCCTGGTGGGGCCTCCCACCATTATGATCTTATCAATGGCGTCCACGGACAGTTTGGAATCCGTTACCGCCTGGTCCATGGACTTCCTGCATCTTTGAACGATGGGCTCGACCAGCTCCTCCAGCTTCGCCCTCGTGATCGTCTGTATCAGATGCTTCGGGCCGGACGCGTCCGACGATATGAACGGGAGGTTTATCTCCGTCTGCATGGTGGTGGAGAGCTCGATCTTCGCTTTCTCGCATGCCTCCCTTACCCTCCAGAACGCCATGTTGTCCTTGGAAAGGTCAAGCCCCGTCTCCTTCTGGAACTGTGCCAGGACGTATTTGGTCAGGGTCTCGTCCATGTCCGACCCTCCCAGCTGCGTGTCGCCGGATGTGGATATGACTTCGAACACGCCGTCGCTGAAGTCCATTATCGTTACGTCAAGCGTTCCTCCTCCCAGGTCGAACACCATTATCTTCTGGGATGTGCCGCTCTTCTCCAGCCCGTAGGCGAGGGCGGCCGCCGTGGGTTCGTTGATTATGCGCACGACTTCCAACCCGGCGATGGCCCCGGCGTCCTTGGTGGCCTGCCTCTGGTTGTCGTTGAAATATGCGGGCACCGTGATGACCGCTTTGCTTATCGTCTCTCCGAGGTACGATTCGGCGTCCTTCTTTATCTTCTGCAGAATGAACGCCGATATCTGCTGCGGGGTGTACTCCTTTCCCAACGCCGTCACTTTGTCGTTGGACCCCATCTTCCTTTTGACATTCTTTATCGTGCCGTCGGGGTTGGTGACCGCCTGCCTCCTTGCAGGCTCTCCCACCAGCAGCTGACCGTCCTTTGTGAATGCTACATAGGACGGGAAGGACTTCCCTCCGACGCTGGTGCCTTCCGCGCTCGGGATCATGGTCGGTCTACCGCCTTCCATCACCGAAGCGGCCGAGTTGCTCGTTCCTAGATCTATTCCTATTATTCTTGACATGTTTTCTCACTTTCCTTCTTCTTTGTGACCTTGACCTTGGGATACCTCAGTATCCGGTCGTTCAGTCTGTATCCTTTCTGGAACACCTCCGCTATGTCCCCGTCGGTGTCCGCTTCCACTGTGCACAGCGCCTCATGGAGATTCGGGTCGAATTTGCAGTCGGTCGGTATCTCCCTGATGCCGTTCTCTTCCAGGACCTTCATAAGGTTCTGTCTTATGCTCCGTATCCCCCTCACCAGTTCCGTTTCTTCGGTTGCTGTCCCCAGCGCCCTGTCCATGTCGTCCGCGATGGTCAGCAGGCTTCCCGCCATGCCCCAGGCCGCGAACTTCCTGAACTCCTCGTTCTCCTTTTCCGTCCTTTTGCGGAAGTTGTCGAACTCCGCCTGAAGCCTTCTGGCGATGTTCAGGTACTCTTCCGCCTTGGCGTTCGCCTCGGCGAGAGCGTCCGTCTCCGCGGATGTCTCTTCGGCATCCTCTTCCGCTTTCTTCTTTTTAGACTTCTCAGTCATCGGCCGGCCTCTGGTTAGTTAAGGTATAATGGTGGAAGGGGCCGAAGCCCCGTTTTCAAATGTTTAATCGTCATCAAACGACGGCATGTCGTCGCCTGAGCCGTATTCCGGCAACGGGCTTGACTTCGATGCTATGACGTCATCGATCCTGAGGACCATCACTGCCGCATCGGTGGCGGAGTTGATGGCCTGCTTGCCGATCCTGAGAGGCTCAATGACATTGAGCTTGCTCATGTCCTCGATCTTCCCGGTGAAGGGGTTCAGACCTGCGTTGACCTTTCCTTCCTTGTGAGCTTTCCTCATCTGGATGTTTATGTCTATCGGGTCAAGTCCCGCATTCTCCGCAAGGGTCGTGGGGATGATCTCCATTGCCGAGGCGAATGCCTCGATGGCGATCTGCTCCCTTCCTCCGACCGATGCAGCGTAGTCCCTGAGCTGCATGGCTATCTCCATGGCAGTGGATCCTCCGCCGGTGACGATCATTCCGTCCTCGATCGAAACTTTCACAACTGACCAAGCGTCGACGAGTGATCTCTCCACCTCATCCGCAACGTGGTTCGTTCCGCCCCTTACAAGGATGGACACGGTCTTCGGCTCTTTGCAGCCGGTGACGAACGTCAGTTCCTCGTTCTCTACGATCTTCAGTTCGACCAGGTCGGCAAATCCGAGGTCATCCGCGTTGAGCTCTATGATCTTGTGGCAGATGCTTGCTCCGGTGGACCTTGCGAGCCTGTCCATGTCGGACTTCTTTACACGCCTGCATGCGTAGATGCCCTCTTTCGCAAAGAGGTGCTGTGCAAGGTCATCGATCCCTTTCTGGCAGAACACAACGTTCGCGCCCGATTTCTTGACCTGCTCCACCATTGCCTTGAGCATGTTCTCTTCTTCCCTTACAAAGGCAGAGAGCTGCGAGGGGTCGGTTATCTGGATCTTCGCGTCTATCTCGGTCTTCTTGACCTCGAACGCCGCATCGACGACCGCGATCTTCGCCTTTGTCACCTTTTTCGGCATCGCGGGTGAGACCGGCTCTTTGTCAAGGATCAGACCTTTGACTATCTGAGACTCGTCCATGCTTGCGCCTGCTTTCTTGACTGTCTGTATGTTCTTCAGGTCCGCCGTGAGCTTTCCTTTCTCATCTTTGTCAAGGATTGTCTTAACGGCATCGACCACCATGTCGGCGAAGAACTCTTTTGAACCGCCGACCTGTTTGCTGATCATTGCGTTGGCAGCTATCTGCTTCAGGAGTTTGTCGTCCTTCACGCTGACCTTCATGGCAACTTTCTTCAGGACTTCCTGCGCCTTTACGTTCGCAAGCCTGTATCCCGAGCAGATTATCGTGGGGTGAACGTTCGAGTCGATCATGTCCGTCGCTTTCTTCAGGAGCTCTCCGGCAAGTATGACGGATGTCGTTGTCCCGTCGCCTACCTCTGCGTCCTGGGTCTTCGCGACCTCTACCAACATCTTTGCTGCGGGGTGCTGTACATCCATCTCTTTGAGGATGGTCACTCCGTCGTTCGTGATCACAACATCTCCCATGGAGTCCACGAGCATCTTGTCCATTCCTCTCGGTCCGAGACTGCTCCTTACCGCATCGGCTATGGCCCTGGCGGCGGTTATGTTGTTGTACTGTGCGTCTTTTCCTTTATCTCTCTTTGTTCCTTCCCTAAGGATCAAGATCGGTGCATTGCCCATGCCCATTTTATTCAAGCCTCCAAATATCTATTCCATTCTTTATTACGGAATCTCTAGGGGGTTATGGTTTGTTCTTCTATATAAATATAACTTATGTGTTGCTCTGGTGAAACCCTCTTGTAAAGATTAACTCCTTCTACATTTCCCGCAGGGAACGGGTCTCCCAAGTAAGGTGCCCCGAGAAGAGAATGGCATACCTCGGTGTGTTTGAAAGCAGGAGAGAGATCAGTTTGCGTCTTCCGCCGATCTCATTTCTAAGGCCAGTTCTAGTGCGCTTTGAATCTCTTTAGCATAAGCTGCCATATCTTCTTCGATGGTCGGCCAGATGGGACCGAATCCTTTTTTCCTTTGGAGGCTTTTATCCTCATCCGTGATCTCTATCATTCACTCTCACCTCTGTGCTTCTCAACAAATGATGGATTCAATACTAAATCAAAGTAGTGTTTTCGCTTTGTCTTTTACAGTTGCTATACGGTGTTCCGCAGGAAGTAAGGTTGAGGCGCAATTATTTTTCCAATCCCTTTTTCTCGCAAATGGAATTTAACTTACACTCGCCGCATCTGCATATGCCGTTCGTACAGATGCGCTGCTCTCCGATCTGCCAACACAACAGATCCAAGATACCGGGGAACTCGGGGTTTATCTCCCGCGCTTTGTAGATCACTTTTGTTGAGTCCATCTCCGAGAAAGAGGCGCCCTCGCTTAGGGGGAGAAGCCCCATTCTGTAGAACACTCTTTTTATGTGGACGTCGGGAGAGATATCGATAGAATATTTGTCCTTCAAGGGGGTCTTGAAGTCTCTCGCCAGAACGTTGGCCGCCATGGTCGCTATCTTTATTCCCACGAGATCGAACTCTAAGAATCTTGACACCAGCTCTGCGCTGCTCGGTGTGTCGGACCATATTCTGCCTGCGTCCGAGTCATACTGTTCCTCGATCCTCTTGACCGCCAGATAGAAGGCCCGCGACATCCTGTCGTTGTATCTGTGCAGGCTCTTTGCGTGAAACAAATTCGTATAATATTCCAACGGCCGGTCTGCAAAGGCCTTGAATGAATCGTCGCCCAGCTCTTTTGCTACGATATGCGGGATGGCCATTGCCCGTTCATACCGGATTTGGCTGTCCATCACGCAGGCCAATACGAAGAAGTGCGGACGATGTTGCAGATCCCGTATGGCTTTTTCATCTGCGGAGGATGCAGCATAAACTTCGTTTGCAATGGCAACGAATTCGCCATACACGTCTTGCTTTTTCATTCTGTCTCCTCCGTTTCATTAAGCGCCGGACCGGTCTTATAGTCTCCTTACCGAACGCGCTGCGCCCGCAGTACGATGTCGTTGCGGTATGAAAGGATTTAGCCTCCGTAGGAACAAATAGAGTATGGAGGCGAAAGGAACATTTATTCAAACATCTTACGTCCCCCGGGCATAAGCATGGTACTAAGCGTTTTCAAGTCCGGTGATGAACTGTTCAACCAAGGCGTGGATCTGGTCAAAAGGAAAGAGTATGTCAAGGCCAGGAAGAATTTCGAAAAGACCATCGAGAAAGGGGGCAGGGAAGCGGCGCTCGCGAGAGTGTATGTGGACCTGATCGACGCGTGTCTCGACAACAACAATCCCGCCAGATACTCAAAGCTGGCGGCGACCCTTGCGAGCATGAACGACGGCTTCGTGTTCGGGCTGACGGAGATAGATCCCGTCAGGCTTGCGCTTGAGTGCAGCCTTCTTGCCGAGCGCATCGAAACTGCAAGACGGCAGGTCAACGGCCCCGCGCAGATAGAGGAGAAAGGCAACAAGATGCTGGACATAGCCAGGAAGTATCAGTCGCAGATAGGGAACGATACCATCATGATCAGCGAGATCGTGGGGATACAGGTCAATACGGGCATCAAAGAGGCCCTTTACATCCAGGCCATTGGGTACGAGAACCTGGCCTCGGCGGCCGTGATGACGGATCCGAAGAGGGCCGCGGAACTGCTGCAGAACTCATACGCCTGCCGCAAACAGCTCGGGGAGGACGGGCAGAACGCCATGAACCTCATCAAAGCATATTCCAAATCGGTCAAATGCTGGATCTGCGGAAGGCCCGCCACCGGCGAAGGGGTGCACTTCCTTACCATAGCCAGTGACATCTCGCCGTTCATGAGGAAATCGGACGACGACATACTTCAGTCCGCCCCGGCCGATTACGGTTCGGTGTACATGTGCAAACCATGCTACAGCGCGATATCAAAGAGGGCGGACGACATAGCCAGAGCGTATCACGAGAGGGCCATGCAGGAAATGAGGGCCATGGAGGCAAGACTCCAGGCGGAGATAAGGAGCATGGCGGCGACAATAGCGATAAGACGGTGAACTGATTGGACGAAATGGTAATGCTGAGGTGCAAATACTGCGGCGCCCCCCTTGACAAGAAGGATCTGGAATCTGATTCCCCTTACGTCACGTGTTCCAGCTGCGGCACTTCCCAGCAGAGGATGGATGCCAAGGCGTACCTCGACCAGATGATGGGGCAGATCCAGTCGTGGATCAGCAAGACCCTCCCCGGAGGGTTCTCGATGTCGCAGAGCGAGAATGTGGATTCCGTCGCAAGGTTCAACATCTTCAACAATAACATAAGGCCCAGAATAGAAACGGAGTACTCAGAGTACAGGTTCGCCACGAACTCCCTCCTGTCGAGTCCTTTGATGACCCTTCCGTTCACCACGGACGGCAGCGCCGCACCGTCCCACACGTCCGCAAGGGCGTTCGAGTTCAACGCCAAGGTCAAGAGCATAGAGGCTCTGGCGGTGGATGATGCTTCCAAAAGCATCGTAACTTCAGCGGAGGAGATGGCCTCTGCGTATGCGGTGCTGATCAACAACACCAAGCTTCTGCAGGAGGACAAGCCGGGAAGATACATTCTGATGGCGAACAACTTCACGGAGGCCTCGTCGGCGTTCAAGAAGATCAAAGGATACGGACCCGCCGCGGACCGCTTTCAAGCTTTGGCGGGAATAAGCACCGGGTGCGAGAAACTCCTGAACGGAGATGCCATGGGAAGCCTGTCCTATTTCGAGAACGGGCTGGCGCAGCTTGAGAAGGTCAAGGCCGCCATCGGTACCGACCTGACCCTCGGCATAATGTACCAGGCGGTGGAGATGGAGATCACGCAGGCCAAGATACTCTCGGAGCTTGCCGGGTTCATGACCAAAGGCGTCTCCTCCGATCCGCTGCAGGTCCTGAACACGGTCAAAAAGATAATGAGTTTCAATTACCCCAAAACAGGAAAATGGGGATTCCTGCTTGGCAATAAGGATAGACTGACAGAGGTCTTCGCCAATCTTTCAAAGGTCCTCGCCGCGAAGGGCGGCGGCACTCTCTCCATCGTGTCCGGCCCCGGAGAGTATCTTATACCCTTCTGGGACGTTGACCTCAAATACAGTTTCCAGTCCGGCGCCGCGTGGGCGAAGAAAAGCGTGGAGGTGACGGAGGACCTGATCATACCGGCCGATTTCGTCATTGATATGCAATGCCTCAACGACCCGAGGAGCGCTCTCACCGACATCTTCTCGATAAGACCGGAGAAGAGCATATTGGCGGGAATAAAGGGCACGGAGACCAGCATAAGCGGCGGGGAAGGGATCGGGCGCCTGTCCGGTTCCGCCGCCCAGAACTCTCCCGGGGGGCGGAAGATAGTGGCCCCTCTGAGCACGGAGAAAGAAGCTAAAAAACTGGTGAGCGAGTATCTTGCGGTCTGCACAAGCCAAGACAACAAGCTCAAATTAAGCAATCCTTACGTAAAATCTCTTATCTATGTACCATGCGATATCAAGGGCGGCCGTGTCGAGGTCCCGAGCGGATTCGGCAAGCTAGTCCCCGGGCGCGTGAAGAGGATGGAGCTTTCGCAAATGATAATAGTGTAAAAAAGGAAAGGGAAAGAAATGAACAACAGAACATTGTCGGCAGTCACGCTGGGATCCTTGATCATTGCGCTGGCGGTCGGTCTGATAGTCTATGTCGCCACAGACGAATGGACGATGATATTGTGGACTACCCTGCTGATATTCGGTATAGCGCTGTTTGCCTTGTCGTTCTTGTATCCAAGCGAGAGCGGGAAGTTCGGCCCTTCCGAATCCCTGTACCGGATGGTACTGGGCATACTGCTGGCGGTCGTCGGGATAGTAGGCATACTGAGCGTTTACACGGATCTCAGCAGCTTGATACTCGTGGCCATACTGCTCATCGCCCTGGCGCTGGTGGGAATAATGGCCGCACTTATGAACGGAAAGAAGGAGGGACAGTGAAATGTCATTGGATGAAACGGTAGAAGGTCAAATGAAAAAGAATCAGTCCCTCGTGGAGAGGATCGGTCTTTACATCCCGATTTACAAGGGATACAAGCAGAAGAACCTCCGCAGGGACGAGGACCGGGCGGTGAGGACCGAAGTGGCAAGGGTCCTTGAGAGAGCGAAGCTCGACCTGGTCACTGTGCAGAGGGCAACGGTGAACGATCTCGAACTGATGAGGGACACGGAAAGGATCCGCAGCAAAGCGGACCGCTACTACATAGACGTGAAGAAAGCGGCCGGCGGATACAGCGCGTTCCACGCATCGGTCAAGATACTGGAATCGGAGCTTGACGCGCTGATAGAATGGGACGCGAAGCTCATAGACGATGCGGTTGCCCTGAAGGGCGAGACCGCCGCCTTGGTGGAAATGATAGATAAAGGCGAGACCGGCCTGAAGGTCCCTCTCAGAGAGCTCGAGATAACCATAGACAGGCTCATCGAGAACTACAACGGAAGGGAGACGGTCATGAGAGGATTCACGGAGTGAGGTGTTCAAGATGGCAGAACAAAAGACAAATGTGGTAGCCTGGACCAGCCAGGGACCGGACGACATAATTTACAGATCGACGAACGATGACCTCAGGACGATAACGTCGGTCACCGTTCCGGAGCACGCGGTGGCCCTTTTCATCAGGGACGGGCAGCTCATGGGAGTGCTGGACCCGGGAAGGCACACGATAACGTCGGCGAACATACCCTGGCTGACGAAGCTCTACAACCTGGCGCTGGGATACAAGGAGACACCGTTCAAGGTTTGGATTGTGTTCGTCTCGCTCAAGATGTTCAACGGCAAGTGGGGCATCAGGAGCATGATAAAGGCAGCTAAGGAATACGAAGTGCCGATAGTCCTTATGGGCAACGGGGACTTCCAGTTCAGGATCAACGATGTGGCGGTGTTCTACACCCAGGTGCTGGGCGGACTGAACGCATACTCCACCGGCGATGTGAACTCGTTCATGAAGAGTTTCATCAACGAACAGATAATCCAGCAGATGAACAACCAGTACTACATGGACATCATGGAGAATCTGGAGAAGGCCTCCACGAACACGAAGATCCTCATCGAGCCGTACTTCGCCCAGAGGGGCATCGAGCTGCTTTCGCTGAAGATCAACGAAGTTCTCACAACAGACGAGGACCGCCAGAAGGTGTTCAACTACCTCCAGTTCAGCAGCAAGAACGGAGAGGCCTTCAGAAGGTACGAGGTGATGGAGAGCATGGCCAACGCCATCGGCGAATCCACCGGAGGAGCGGCAATGGGCGCGGGAATGCTTCTGTTCCCCCAAATGTACCAGCAGCTGCAGCAGCAGCCGGTGCAGGGCGTACAGCAGCAGCAACCTCAGGCGACCAAGGTCATGTGCCCCACCTGCGGCGGCCTGAACGAGTATCCGTACAAGTACTGCAACTCCTGCGGTCAGCCTTCGCCTCTCATCGCCCCCGGACAGGGAGCACCTGCACAGCAGCAGGCGGCACCGGCAGGGAACACGGGAGTATCCGCGGACGGCGGCAAGAAATTCAAGAACTGCCCCTACTGCGGAGAGGACATAAGCAGTCTTCCGAAGACCCCCAAATTCTGCCCTTACTGCTCTGAGCAGATAAACTGATCCGGCGCAAGCCGGATCTTAATTCTTTTTTGCGCATATCATTCATCGATCGTACGAAAAAATCGTGCGGAAGGGATCTGCTGACGGGCGATGCTTTGTTTCGTTTTTACGATATTCGTAGTGTTTTTACGAATTAAAAACAAATTATTGATTAGAATCGTATAAATAGTAGAATTACTATGTACATGCGGAGGTTAGTGAAGATCGCGAAAAGAAATACGTCAAAACCCTGCGGCGAGAATGATCCTGTGAAGGAGATAGGCGTCAAAGAGAAAGACTGGTCGATCGACACTTTCCGCTGTACGTCCTAAGGATATTTTACGGATCATTTGTAAGACTCGACTGATGACCGCAACAATCCGGCCCCGGCCGGGACCCTTACCCAAAACGGGACCCTCGTTTTTCAAAGGTGAATAAAATATAAACCGGCAACCGCATTCGTGATTGAGAGACATGAAGGACCTGAAAGACTACGTCACGACCATACCTGACTTTCCGAAAGAGGGGATAATGTTCAGGGACATCACCACAGTTATCGAAGACCCAGAGGGTTTCAGGCTGGCAATAGACGGCTTGATAGCTTCACTTAAGGACGTGGACTTCGACCTCGTGCTCGGGTCCGAATCCAGGGGGTTCGTATTCGGCGCGCCGGTGGCTTACGCAATGGGGAAGGGGCTGGTCCTCGTAAGGAAGAAGGGCAAGCTTCCGAGGAAGACCATCTCCGAGAGCTACGAACTGGAATACGGAGAGGCGACCCTTGAGATGCATACCGACAGCATCGGGAAAGGGCAGAAGGTCGTGATAATCGATGATCTGATCGCAACGGGCGGCACGACCGGTGCGGTGATAAAGATGATCGAGAGGCTCGGCGGAGAGGTCGTAAAGATATGCTTTGTAATGGAGCTTGCCGGCCTCAAAGGAAGGGACGTTCTCAAAGGATACGACGTGGAATCCCTGATCGTATATGAGGGAAAGTGAAAGCGGACGCCTCGGTGAAAAAAGCCCATGCGCTGAATTACGTTAGTCGATTATTATAATCAATTATTATAATTGACTATCGTAATAAAGTTACATTTAAATATTATAACAAGGTTTGGTAACTGATTACGATAATGGACTATCACAATGGACCAACGAACTACTCCGCATACAAGCCCGCAGGGTATCCGGTACGTCATAAGAAGAAGGTGCCTTTCGAACCAACGTTGAAGTTACACTCGGACTACAGAGGGATCGTTCAAAGGATCAGAGATCTTGACGGCTGGCTTGGGGAAATGGTCCTGAGTTACGGAGATTACTTGGATCTTGTGAACGAGGCCTATGCTTCAAACATACATTGGTCAGTGAAGATAGAGGGAAATGATCTGCCGATCGAAGAGGTGCGCAGACTGACCACATTGTTCACATCAAAGAAACATAAGAACGAAAAGGCCAGCGGGCCGCAGCAGGAGATCCTGAATCATCTTTATTCCTACTTTGTGAAGAACAGGTTCTTATTGCCATGGTCCCCGGAAACAATAATGGAGGTGCACTCAATGCTCCTTACGGGAACAGGGACCGACTGCCCCCTTGGTAAATTCAGGACAGAGCGGGTCTCGATCATTGGGTCGGATGATACGGAGTATTTCATAACCTGCCCTCCGGGAAGCATCGACGAGGAAATGGGTTCCCTTCTCGAATGGTTGGCCGGGTCCCCTTACGATGAGATCGTTACGGCAGCACTATTCTTCCATGAGTTCGAAAGCATACACCCGTTTCAGGACGGGAACGGCAGGACGGGGAGAACTCTGTTCCACATACTGCTTCAGGAGCTCGGCCTGAAAAATTCGAAACTGTGCAAGTTCGAACAAAAATTGCTGAATCCGCCCGAAACATACTATACGCTTCTTGCATACACAGATGCCACAGGCAACTATGGGCCGCTGATAATGTACATTGCAGAGTCTTTGCTGTCTGCGTATGAGGAGGCTTTCACCGCATTCAAGGAAAAAGACCTTATCAAAGACCTTGATGAAAGCTGCAAAACAATTATCAAGCGGGCAAAGAAGCAGGGCCGGTTCACGGTCATGGACGCATGCGGATGGGTACCCGGATTGGGAGAACAGAGCATACGGAAAAAGCTGAATGACCTTATCGAGATCGGACTTTTAGAAAAAGCCGGTAAGACCCGCTCAATGGTATTTGTGTTCCGAGATCCTTTCAGGGATTTCTTCGATGCATCAGACGGGGCTGATGAGCCAGACACCAGATGAGCGCTCTGCGGGAACTTTCCGATCATCGGAGAAAAATAGGTTTGAAAGGGATTTTGCGCGCCTAAATTCTTACTCCGCTAACGCTTTGACGGGCCTCGCCTCGATATATCCTCTGCTGCCAACTGGCATAAGCTGGAACCTGGGCGCATCAGCATCCGCCCACTCGAAGCCGTGAAGTTTGGGATCGTATTTTTCGATCGCTTCCCAAACGCCGCCGATCGCCTCTTCGAACTCTTCGTCTTTGAAGGGCTCGCCCTGGAAGACCATCACTTTGCAGGGTTCCAGTTCGATCGCCTCGAAACCATCCGGCACTACGCCTTTGTAATCAAAGGGGACCTCCACTCCCTGAACGTATTTCGAGGTGCCTTTCTTGATCAGCTTGGGCGGCAGCCAAAACCCTGCCGGCTCATAGGACGCTTCCTTGACGCTTTCCAGAATGCCCCATACTTCGCAGCCAACCTCTTCGCAATAGGCGTAATAGTCCTTGGCCTCCGTCCCCCGTTTGATTATCGCTTTGCGCTCGGGCCTCTCGGCCGTGTAAACGAACACCGTCTGCTTCTGTTTCTTTTCCATTATATCGTCTCCTTTGTTTCCTACGAGGTAACGTATCAGAACCGAATACGGAATGAAGTACCTCAGCGGGACCGGACCTTCCTTATATGATTCGGGGGAGAGCCCGAACTCTTTGGAGAATGCCCTTGTGAATCCCTCATGGGTATCGAACGCGCAGCGGGCGGCAACATCCGCTATCCTGATGTTCCCGTCCCTCAGGCGCCTTGCCCCCTCCGTTAACCTGCAGCGCCTGATGTAATCGAAGGGCGTGAGACCGGTCGCTTCTTTGAAGATCCTAAGCGAGTGCGAGCGGGAGTAGCCCGCCGCTTGGCTCAGGTCCTCCAGCGTGATGGCCTCTCCGATGTGCTCCTCGATGTGGTCCTGCATACGCTGGACCGCCTGCGCCTTATCGTGTTCCGCCAATCCTTTACCTCCGCCTGATATTCATAGCCGAACGGTACTTATACTTTTATTGACCCAGATTGCTATTTTTCATCACTTGGAAAAAGAGGCCGGCGCGCAACGCATGGGCGCCGGGTCAGCCGCCGCATCAGTCCTTGAGCGCTTTCGTCAGCCCGTAATGCCCGCATTTCGGACACCCTACTACCCTCTGCTCACCGAAATTCATGGCAGTAAGGGATTTGGCGAAAGTGGGCTTGAAAGATGTCGAACACTGGGGGCAAATGTAATGGTATGTCTTCCAAATATGGAGGTGGATCAGCAGGACGAAAGGTACGGTAAGTAAGACCAGCGTCGAAACGAGAATTAGGATGATGTCTTCATTCATGATCCCATAGACAAGGAGCATCAGGCCGATAACGACCGACAACAATAACATAGGTATTACAACCCATTTAGCTACATTTTCCTGCATTTTACACCCTCTTTTCATTTTTAGGCTCCGGCCTCTTTTGTATGATGTACATCACCCTGTTCCAATCTTTTGCATACTTTTTCAGAAGCCCGAGGGACTCCATTTTTCTTATGTCATTGGTTGCGGTCTGATACGACACCTGGTATGACGACTGTACCTCCGATATACTAAAGGGCTCGCCCGATCTTACGGCATCGCTCAATATCGATATCTGACGCATGTTCAGATCATATCCTTCGAATGAAGACATCATACTTTCGTATTCTTTGTTTTTCCTATCGACATATCTCATGAACTCTCCCAGAGAGTCCTCTATGCATTTCAAAAGATATTTTATGAAATATGTTATGTCATTGCCATCAGTCTCGGACAGCAGATAAGCTCTGTCATAGTTCCCGCGGTGTTCTTTGATGACCCTGGATACGGCCAGATACTCGAAAATACGATATCCCTCTCTGAGAGAATACCAATAGTGTATAGAACGAGCGAGACGGCCGTTGCCGTCGACGAACGGATGGATATATGCAATGAGGAAATGAATGATCGCACCTTTGATAAGCGGATGTACGAAATCATCCGAATTTATGTAATCGCACAGCGAGTCGATCAGTGTTGGTATCTCCGATGACTTTGGCGGTTCGTGAAAGACCTCTCCTGTCAGGCTGTCTTGGACAACAATGTCATCCTTATCTCTGAATCTTCCTTCATAGATGCGGTCTTCGAGAACATCGTCCGTTATGGTTTTGTGGATCTCCAAGATCAGCTGCGGCGTGATCTTTTCGTCCTTGTTCTCTTTAATGAATTGCATTGTCCTATAGTTGTTGAAGATCATCTTTTCCGACAGACCTTTTGGCTTCCGACCTTCGCGAAGCATCGTCTTTGCGATGCGTGTCGTCGTTACCGCGCCCTCGATCTGGCTGGATGCAATGGCTTCCTCCATGAGTGAACTTACGGCGTACTTCTTTGCCGCTTTCTGATCTGTCGAATCTTCGAAGAGAAGTTCCCCCGACGATCTCCGATCCAATTCGTACAACGTGTGCTGAAAGCTATCTGTTAAGGAATAACACAAAGAAATGCTGCCTATTTGGAGAGAAGTTCTGCCGGCATCTCTCAGAAACGACATCACCGCCCATACTCTCCTTGGGTCCGCGCCTTTCGTGTCCCTTCTTCGGATATCGTCCCAGTGCAGATAATTGGAGTTGAACTCCTTAGCTAACCTGAGACACTCGTCATCTTCCTTCAGATGCAGTTTGTCAAAAGGAAAATCATTGGCCGGGGGCTGGTGCGGTCTCTTCATACTGTTCCTGAATAGACATGATATATGTTTCATATATAATTTGTTAGAAATTGTAAGGAATTGTATAGTAAATAAATGGACCTTGTTTCATTCCGGTGGACATTTGGGCTGTGAAAACGCAGATTTTTGCAGGAGCGGTTCATTTGACCGCTAATTCGTAGCTCTCGTCGATCAGTTTGAAGATCTCGTCTATCTGTACGGAACCGTCCAAACAGATGGAGATCCAATGTTTTTTATTCATATGAAAGCCGGGAAAATACTTTTTTCTGTCAACGAGAACCTCTATGTCCTCTGTCCTCATCCTCAGGTCCATGACATCGATCACCTCGTCGGAATCTATGCCGAGTTTTCTCTTAGAAAGCACAAGCAAGGCCCCGTACCATTTGTCGGTATCCTTTCTTCTGAATATCGCGTTGTCCGGGAAACGCTCCCACAGGAACTCCAATTCATCATGATAGGTGTCCCGCACGTACCGGATGATCCTTTGCGCTTGGTCGCTCTCGAAGACATCCTGTTCAAAACAGCTTCCTGCTATCTCGCTGAGGACCCTTTCATGCTCGAACCTGACAACTTCCGCGAGCAGCCCTCCCGCTCCGGGTGTTCGGTGCAGCAGATACTCTTTATTCGAGGAGGGATCGGCCACGTGCGTGATGACCATTCCGTCGTTCAGCACCGTGACGGTCATACGGAACCGCCCGTCCACAATGTCCGCTGCATATGTGTACTCGTTGCCGTCCTTTGTGAAACCGAATAGGAGCAGTTTTTCCGGATCCAGCCTTTTGTTATTGAATATCGCATCCGACATGTGCACTTCCTTTTCCTGGAAATATGGCATTATACTTAACTCGTCTCAAATCAGGCCCTCAGGCAACCTATGGGCACTATGTATACGCCGTCCCTACGCCGATATGCGTCTTCGGTCGCGGTGATAACGGCAAGGAAGGACGGCTTGCCGATCTTATCCATATCCACTTTGTCCTTGAGTTTCAAGAGGTTCTCTGCCGCCTTATCCGCTTCGCCGGAACCCATCTTCATCTCAACGGCACCCCAACGCCCGTCGTACAGACTTACGATAGCATCAGCCTCGAGATCATTCTTATCATGGAAATGGTGCACTTGACCTTCCATTGACTGCGCATAGATCCTCAGATCACGGACGCATAATGATTCAAACAGTAATCCGAATGTGTTGAAATCCTTCAGTAGGCCTTCAGGTGAGGTCTTCAGAACCGCCGCTGCTATTGAAGGATCCACA